>BLMQ01000159.1:0-17958 GCA_011958095.1 Lactobacillaceae bacterium
AGCTGCCTTAATGATTAAGCGTCATGGTCTGGCTATTTTTAATGGTGAATCAATTCCACCAGACATCATCATCATTCCTTTACCAGCAGTACCAACTGGCAAACCACCAGCACCCTTAATCGTTTCACTTGAAAGGAAAATCCCATTAAGACGGATCTCAACTCGTAAAGTTAGGTCTGGATGGTGAACATCAACTTTTAATTTATCAGGAAACTTATCTAAGAGGTATCCCCCTAGCTTGTTGTTCATTTCAAAGGTATCAATTGCAAATTGGTGATCTGAACGACGAGTTTCCACTTTAAAGGTAATTGGCTTATCAACTTGTTCAGCGATCATTTGCGCTGCTGCCTCTGCAGTCGCTTCAAAAGTCTTATCAACTTTAATTGATGGCGAGAAGTTTTGAATCCCAAACACTAACTTCAAGCGATTCATCACTTGATCATAGTCAGCTCCATTTAATTCAACATGCAACCGATCACGTTGTGCATGCACCTTTACCTGGTCAAAGCTATGAAGGGCCTTTCGTACGTTTACCCCTAAACGATCAATAAAGGACTTTTTATTATGTCCCTTTGTCGAAAGCTCACCATAACGAACCATAATTTCTGTATATTGCACGTTATGTCCTCCTTTCAGATTTTATTCAATAATTTTCTTAAAGCCAGCGTATAATTCATCAAATGTTTCATTAAACTGATCAGCTTCTTCAAGGGTATTTTGATCCCCAAGGCTAATCCGAACTGCACTTGTTGCAATATTTTCTGGAACCTTCATGGCAGCTAATGTTCCGGCTTCGGAATGCTTTTTAGACGAGCAAGCACTAGTAGTTGAGATATAGATATCCTTGTCTTCAAAGGCATGAACAATCGTTTCGCCCCGAACCCCTACAATTGCAAAGCACAGTACATGGGAAGCGAAACCGTGATCGCGGCCAGAAATCAATTTTACATGATCAAATTTACTTAAATGGTCGTAAATCCGTTCTTTGATTGCTTGTTCACGTTTTACTGATTCTGCTTCATTTTCCTTTACTAACCGAATTGCTTTTGCCATCGCAACATTACCCGGTGTATTTTCTGTCCCATTTCGTAGTGTCCGCTCTTGACCGCCACCAGCAATCAAAGGCTCTAACTTACGCCCACTCTTGACGTAAACAAAACCGGTTCCTCGTGGAGCATGAAATTTATGACCAGAAAAAGTGGCAAAATCAACACGATCACTAAATACTTGGTCATCTAATCCTTTACCAATTGCCTGAACAGCATCCACCATAAAGTGAATGTTTGGATAATCTTTAAGGATTTCTCCCACTTCTTTAATTGGCTGAATCGTTCCAATTTCATTATTAACTGCCATGATAGACACTAAAATAGTATCTGGACGAATAGCGGCTTTTACATCTACGGGATTGATCCGTCCTTCTTTATCAACGGGGAGGTAGGTAACTTCAAATCCGAAGTCTTTTAGTTGCTCCAATGCATTTTTTACTGCCGCATGTTCAACACTAGTCGTAATAATGTGTTTGCCAAAACGGTGCTTAGCCATTGCAGTTCCTTTGATTACCCAGTTATCTCCTTCAGAACCACCACTAGTAAAAATAATCTCACTAGGCTTAACCCCAAATAGCTTTGCGATCTGCTGGCGTGCCTGTTCTTGAAGATTCCAAGCATTTTCACCAAAATTATGTAAGCTGCTTGGATTCCCCCAAATCTTTTGGCTCACGGTTTCGTATGTCGACAAAACATCCGGTAGTATCTTTGTCGTTGCACTATTATCAAAATAGATCATACTAATTTCCTTCCTAAAAATAATACACAGGGTTGTTACAAATGGGTAACCTACTCTGATTATGATTTCAACAGTATAGGATAGGCTACTGCTGAAGATTTCGACTCTTCTTAAAACGGTTTTATATTATAACAGAAAATTAGCTATTAGGCATTAATTATCACTATCATTTAATAAGAAAAGAGGAAATCAGGATTCTTTGCCCAATTTCCTCTCAATTTTTTAATTTTTACCAATTTCACGATAATAGGTATCTTCAATTCGTTTGTAGCTACCAGGTTCTATTTCTTCTAAAACGGTCGCAATTGCTTCTAAGCTTGCCGTGTAGTTAAACTGCTTAAAAAGTTCTTGGGATTTTTTAGCTGCCGCTGCAATCTTTTCGTTATCACTAAACCGGTTTGCATATTGTTGGAATCGTTCTGTTAATTCCGCACTATCACGAAGAATATCAGTCTTGTCATTTAATGTGTCTAGGTCTGACTCAACGATAATTAGTTGCTTCGTAATTTCATCCATATTGATCTTATATTCATTCAATTCATCAGCTAACTTTTTAATCTCATCGCTCACACCAAAGAAGTAATCTAAGTAATCTTTAGGTAAGCCAGGAAGGTTCAACTGTTCTACTTGCCGATGAATTGTACGAATCTGGGTGGAATATTTTTGCAGCATTTGACGGGCGCGTTGCTCATCAGTCTGTAATTTAGCAACTTCATTGTTAAGCTTCTCTTGGCTTTTTTCAATTTCAGTCAAGTTCTTTTGATTAGACTTTTGTCGATCAAGCACCTGACTATAAACAGCCGTTTTGTTAGCAACTGCTTCTGCGTCATCACGATACTGCTTAATAATTGCTTTAATTTGTTCACCAAGTTCACGAACGGTTTCTTGTTCATGATTAGTAAGCGTATAATTCAAACTCAACCGGTCTAATTCTACACCAAGTTCGTCATTTTGCCGTTGAGCGTGTTTTGTAAAGTCTTTCATCACTTCAATTAAATGAACGGCTTCATTCTTAGCATCAATTTCTTTTTGCATTACCCCGTATAAGTAATCAATCTGGTCACTAAGATCTTTATTAGATTGTTCCACAACATCTAATTGTAAATTGTTAAGCTGATCAATCGTCTGATCCAGTTTAGCTTGGAGTTGCTCAATTTGCTTATCAATATTTTTCTCCGTAAAGTGGAAATTTTGTTTTACGAGTGTCTCATAACCACTTTTTAGCTCGGATAATTGTTCTGGAAACTCGGTTGCAATTGGCTTATAGAGCTGAGGAATCTTCTTAAGGTCTTGTTCAAATTTGTCGTTTTCAGATTGCAAATTGCTTAAAATTTCTTGAGCCGCCTCAATATCGCCTTTATTAGTTAAATCAGTAAATTGCGCGAATTGATCCTCTAATTCGTTTAACCTGCTATTTAACTGCCTTTCACTGTCTCCATATTCGAAGCTCTTCTCATTTAGTTGCCGGTGGAATTGACGATATTTATTTTTAATCTGCTCGACCGCTTGTTTATGGGTATGTTGTTGTTGACGAAGATGTTGCAAGTCTTTTTGGATCTGTTGAAGAGTTGTCGTTAACTTTGCCAAATCTGCTTGCAGGTCACGAATCTGAGTGTTGATTGTCAGTAACTTGCTCGTCCGTGAATCTGCTAATAATTGGGGAGCTCGTTTATTAAAGGCCGTAATTGCTGGTCGCACTTGTTTTTCATACTTGTTTTTAATTGTTTCAAATTGCTTTTTAGCATCCCCGATTAGTTGCAATTCTTCAACATTTTTGATCTGCTGGTCAACTTTTTGATCTGCTAGCTTTTTCTCGCTTTCCATTAAGTCGTTGATCTGTTTAACAGCTCGTCGTTGATAAAAATATACGCAAGCTAATATTGCTACAACAATAATTAAAATACCAATCAATACTTGAAAAACCACTTTTTCCACCTACTACTTTTTATTGTTTATTGCTCTTGCACAATAATTATCCGTATAATCCTATTCAAAATTATAGCATACCACAATGAACGTGCTTTAAAAGATATGAAAAAACATCTACGTTTAATAAACTTTTATATTGTTCATCATTCTGCTAAAAAAGTTACGAGGTTTCTAAAGAAAAGATTGACTTATTATTACGAACCGTTGTACACTAGATTTTGTGTAAAATAATGCAGCAGTGAGGGGCAAGCTCGTCAACAGACTGGTGCCTAACGGTGTTTTTAGTAACCCGGCTGCTAGGGTGAAAGATTCAAATCAGCCTGCACGAATGCCAAGCTCACAATCGGATTATTTTACTCCAACTAAAATTATTGGAGGAATTTATTTATGTCTCGTTACACTGGTCCAAGTTGGCGTGTTTCACGTCGTCTTGGCGTTTCACTTTCAGGTACTGGTAAAGAATTAGCACGTCGGGCTTACGCTCCTGGTGACCACGGTCGTGATCATCGCGGTAAGCTTTCAGAATATGGTACACAATTACGTGAAAAGCAAAAGCTACGTTTTATGTACGGTATGACTGAACGTCAATTCTCAAACCTTTTCGTTCGTGCCGGTAAGATTAAGGAAGGTACTCACGGTGCCAACTTTATGGCATTGCTTGAACGTCGTCTTGATAACATGGTTTACCGTCTTGGTTTAGCCACTACTCGTCGTCAAGCTCGTCAATTGGTTAACCACGGTCACATCACTGTTGATGGCAAGCGTGTTGACATTCCATCATACGAAGTTAAGGTTGGTCAAATCATCGCCGTTCGTGACAAGTCTAAGAACTTAGACATCATCAAGAACGCTGTGGAAGCTGTTGTTTCTCGTCCTTCATACGTTGACTTTGATGCCGACAAGCTTGAAGGTAAGCTTAACCGCATTCCAGCACGTGAAGATATGAACACTGATATTGATGAAGCTCTTATCGTTGAATTCTACAACAAGTAATCTGATAATTACTATCGTTGTTGTTATATCAACATTCTAATGGTAGTTGGGACACTATTGCAGTACCAACTACTAAAAAAGCATTTCCAGATTAATTTCTGGAAATGCTTTTTTTATTTTAATTCACTTATTTACATCTCACTTTTTAACCTTCTTAGTATTAAAGTTATCTTTATCATCATTTGGTACAATATGAAATTCACCACGAGCAATTGGCGGTACACTTTTAACAATATCTTCTGCCTTGAAATGCTTCGGTATATCTAATTTATCCACGTATTGACCTTTATGATGATTAAAAATTACATATAAAATAAAGGGTAGAACTAATACAAACAAATAACTGATAATTAAAATAGCTAAGTATGCGTGATGGGATGATTCAGGAAGATTCGAAGGTGGAACAAATGAGATGAAGAAGGCAAAAATAGAAACCAATAGCCCACAAAAGGCAACGATTGCCTTACAGATTGTTCCTCCAGGAATCTCATACTTCCGTTTTAATTGTTTCTTTTTAAAAATTAAATCAATATAACCAGCAAAGAATAGTAAATAAGCACTTAGATAAATAACAACCGTTAAAGACATAGCAACGAAGAACGAAACATTACTACTGCCCCCACCAAAAGTTAAAACACCATCCCAAATTGAAACTACAATTCCTTGGGTAATAATTAAGGGAACCGGAACTTTATGCTTATTTGTTTTCCGGAAGTATTTCGGAATAATTCCTCGTTGAGCAGCAGCGAACATTCCCCGCGACGGACCAACAACCCACGAACTAATTTCTGCCATTACACCAAGGGATAAAGCTAAGGCGATAATTTTAACAAGTAAAGCCAAGTGTGGATCTTGGTAATAAATTAAATACTTAAAAGCTTGTACAACCCCAGCACTTAATGATAGTTCTTTTTGCGGAACAACTGCTGCTACCGCAAATCCACCAAAAGTATCTAGGCAAATAGCAAGAATAACTAATATAAACATTGCCAAGGGATAATTTCGCTTAGGATTTTTAAGCTCATTGATGTGGGTAGCTGAAGCCTCAACTCCCATATAAGCTAGAATGAAAGAAACGAATACTACCATTGTATTTAATCTAGCAAAATCAGGAATAAATGCTTTGGGAGTAAACTTTACTTGTAATGGGCCGCCTTTAACCACATACCAAATAGCAAGTGCAATTAAACAAATAGACGGGAGTAAAATGCCTAAACTAAAGCCCCATTTTGCAATTCGAGCTGTATATTTGGTGCCACCAAATTGCGAAAAAACTAATAGCCAAAAAATAATTAAAACTCCAAAAAACTTAACTGTTGGATTAGTATCTAGGGCTGGCCAATTAATAACATATGAAAATGCACCTAAGATAAAATAGATCATGGTAATGAAACCAACTGTAATTTCAAACCATTGGAAAAAGATTCCAGCAAAGCCAAACCGTTCACCAAGTGTATGAGAAATCCAACTAAAAATTCCTCCACCATTTTTATTCCACCCTTGAACAGTTGCCATTTCCGCGGCACATAAAGCAACCGGTAAAAACCAAAAAATCCCGGCAAGAATTAAATAAAATACTAAATTAAGCTTAGAAGTTGCAAAAGTTGGATACTCATAGACCGCAAGAACCATTGATGCAGTTAGTGAGAAAAAGCCAAATAACGTCAAATTACGTTTTCCTTTATCAACCATCAGCTCACGCGCTTCCTTTCATAAAAAATCCATTTCTTCTCCCCAAGCTATTTCTACCATCAATTAATTTATTTATCAAATAAATAAGATTAAATAAGCTTTTACGTCCAAAAAAATAGACTTATTGCTTGTCGTTTTATATTTATAACAGTATCCTAGCATTTAGGAGGTGATTACTTTGGATCTTAAACAAGTAGTTGATAATAATTTGGCTAAAACTAATTTGGGAAAAGTAGCAAACTATATCCCTGCATTAGGTAAAGTTGATCCTAAGCAACTTGGAATTGCGGTTTATGATTTAAATAAAGATAACATAACAAATGCTGGAAATGCTGATGTTCGCTTTGCAATTGAGAGCATCTCGAAAGTAATTGTTTTTTTATATGCCGCTAAACAACTTGGGCTAAGCAATGTAACGAAACATGTTGGAGCTCGCCAAACAGGATTCCCTTTTAATTCAATTCTGAATATGGAAATTGAAAAAGCACATTATCCTCTCAACCCATTTATCAACGCGGGTGCAATAGAGGTAACATCTTTAATTCAACCATATAATGGCAAAAGTCCTTTCGATCAAATAATTCAATTTGCCCGTGAAATTTGTCATGATCCGCAAATTTCACTTAATTCAGAAATATTTGAGTCAGAAGATCGAACTGGGGATACGGATCGATCATTAGCTTATTACTTAAAGGCTAATAAGATGATACATGCAGACGTAACAACAAGTTTAACAACATACTTTAAACAGTGTTCAATGATGGTCACCGCTATTAGCCTAGCTAATCTAGGCGCAGTCTTAGCAAACAATGGTATTAAGCCTTGGGACAATAAGCGATTAGTTCCTACTGAAGTAGCAACCTATACTAAATCCCTTATGACAACTACCGGGTTATATAACGAATCTGGTACATATTCATCAATTATAGGTGTTCCTACTAAGAGTGGTGTTGGCGGTGGCTTAATGTCCGCAGCGCCTAATCGTTTCGGGATTGGTATTTTTAGTCCACCATTAGATAATGCTGGTAACAGTGTTGCAGGATTAGCTGCCCTTGAAGAAATTAGCAACGAACTTAAGATTGATATATTCCAGTACTAATAATTAAGGTTCAACTCATACTAAATTCTTAACAAATGATTTTCTTACTTAAGAATCAGTTTTTATCATTCGAGATATCATGAATGAGTCATAATATAGTTACAAATCCCCTTGATAATTGTAATGAATTATTGAGGGGATTTATGTTTATAAGATCAAATATAGAATTTTAAATATGTATGATTAAAACAAAAACTAAAAAATAATTAGCAATTAATATAATTTTGCAATTTTCACAGTAAAAAGTAGCACACCAACCGCGGTTAAATAAATAAAATAATAGCATAATAATTGAAAGATGGGCATCAAGTGCTATCATTTAAATATAAATAATAATTATTATTTATATTATGGATGATGAATTAATCAGTACTGAAAATTTGTTATATCTCTTTTGAAAGGAGTAAGAAATGGCTAATACTCAACAAACTAAGAGAAATTTAACGCTTTTCGGTTTCTTTTCTCTGACGGCCTCAATGGTTCTCACAGTTTATGAATATCCAACATTTGCCACCTCAAAGCTCCACTTAATATTCTTCCTTATCCTTGGAGGTTTATTCTGGTTCATTCCAGTCGCCCTATGTGCTGCTGAAATGGCTACCGTTAACGGTTGGAACAATAACGGTGGTGGTATCTTTAGCTGGGTTTCTCACACTCTTGGAAGAAGATGGGGATTTGCTGCTATCTTCTTTCAGTGGTTCCAAATTACCGTAGGCTTCGTTACCATGATTTACTTCATTTTAGGAGCATTTTCATACGTTCTGAATTGGGCCGCTCTTGACGAAAAACCCGCTATTAAATTTTGGGGTGTCTTAATTGTTTTCTGGTTTTTAACATTTTCACAATTCTGGGGAACTAAATATACCGCTTATATTGCTAAAACTGGATTTGTTATCGGAATCTTAATCCCATCAGTAACCCTCTTTTGCTTAGCAATTGCTTATGTAGTTACTGGCGGGAAATTACAGGTTCAATTTTCAGCACATGCTTTTATCCCCGATTTCGCTAAGTTAAATACCTTAGTTGTCTTTGTTTCGTTTATTTTAGCTTATATGGGGGTTGAAGCCTCAGCCTCGCACATTAATGAGCTTAAAAACCCTAAGCGAAACTATCCTTTAGCAATGTTCATCCTAGTAATCTTGGCAATTTTCCTTGATACTTTTGGTGGCTTTGCTGTTGCCGCTGTTGTTCCACAAAAAGAACTATCATTAAGTGCCGGTGTTGTTCAAGCATTTAAGTATTTGTTACTTTACTTTAACTCCCATCTCAATTGGCTGGTTAAAATAATTGCCTTAATGATTGCCTGCGGGGTAATGGCAGAAATTAGTTCTTGGGTTATCGGTCCTTCACGGGGAATGTTTGCTACTGCCCAACAAGGAATTCTTCCCAAAGTATTTCAAAAGACAAATAAGCACAAAGTTCCAACTGTTTTAATTCTCACACAGGGAATTGTGGTTACAATCTGGGATGCAGTCTTAACTTTCGGTGGTGGAAGTAACAATGTTTCTTTCTTTGCAGCGATTTCTTTAACTGTTGTAATCTACCTAGTAGGATACTTACTCTTCTTTATCGGGTACTTAGTCCTCGTCTTCAAAAAGAAAGACCTAAAACGTACCTATGAAATTCCTGGAGGAACCATTGTTAAATCAATTGTTGCTATTTGTGGTTTGATAGTTTCTACGTTCGCACTACTAATCTCTTTTGTTCCACCGAGCAGTTTACCTACAAGTTCACACCATGCTTACCTTTATGTATTAATAATTAGTTTTGTAATTACGGTCTTATTACCGTTCCTAATCTATGAGTATTATTTAAAGCACAATCATCATTCGATTAGTACCCCTAAGCATTTACTTGCTAAGGATATTAACCCAACTACCCCACCAATCGCTCGAGGAGAACATCATATTATTACAAATTCAGATGAAAAAAAGCATTCAGCAAATTAACCTAGGAGGTTTTATCTATGGCAGGATTATACGGAAAAAATGATCAAGAAAAACGTGATGTGTTAGATCCCATTTTCGGTTCATACACCTCTGATCACGCACTATCAAAATATGAATTAAATAAGGAACCTGTTCCTCCAGAAATTGCTTATCGAATTGTCAAAGATCAATTAATTGATGAAGGAAATGCTCGTGAAAATCTGGCTACTTTTTGTCAAACTTATATGGAACCAAAAGCTACTCAAATTATGGCAGAAACAATGCAAAAAAATGCCATTGATAAATCAGAATATCCACGAACAGCTGAACTCGAAAACCGTTGTGTAAATATTATTGCTAAATTATGGCACGGTCAAAAAGATGAAGACTACATGGGAACTTCAACAGTGGGATCTTCTGAAGGTTGTATGCTTGGTGGTTTAGCAATGAAGTTTGCTTGGCGAGAACGAGCCAAAAAATTAGGGCTTGATATTAATGCCCGAAAGCCAAACTTAGTAATATCTTCTGGATATCAAATTTGTTGGGAAAAATTTGCAACATATTTTGATGTTGAGCTACGGACAGTTCCAATGGATGAAGAGCACCAATCGCTTAATATGAATACAGTTATGGATTATGTCGATGAATATACTATCGGTATCGTAGGGATTATGGGAATTACTTACACCGGTCGTTATGACGATATTGCAAAATTAAATGATCTAGTTGAAGAATACAACAAGACAACAGATTACAAAGTCTATATTCACGTTGACGCTGCTTCTGGTGGATTCTATGCTCCATTTATGGAACCTGACATTAAATGGGACTTCCAACTAAAGAATGTTGTTTCAATTAACGCGTCAGGCCACAAGTATGGTTTAGTTTATCCTGGTATTGGTTGGGTATTATGGCGTGATAAAAAATTCCTACCTAACAAGCTAATTTTCAAAGTTAGCTACTTAGGAGGAGAATTACCAACAATGGCAATTAATTTCTCACGCAGTGCCTCACAAATAATTGGGCAATACTACAATTTCGTTCGTTTTGGCTTTGAAGGATATAAAAAGATTCAAAAACGTACCCATGACGTTGCAGTTTACCTAGCAACAGAAATCCAAAAAATGGGTATGTTCGAAATGGTTAATGATGGTTCGCAAATTCCAATTATTTGTTACAAGTTAAAAGACTTAACTGCACAAGACTGGTCGTTGTATGATTTAGCTGATAGATTGCGTATGCAAGGATGGCAAGTTCCTGCTTACCCACTTCCAAAGAACTTAGATACAATTGAAGTACAACGAATAGTATGTCGTGCTGATTTCGGAATGAGTAGAGCTCACGAATTTATTGATGATATGAAGCGCGATATCGAAGCTTTAAATAATTCAACATTAGTAGGACATAAAACAACTGAGCTTAAAAAGTATGGTTTCACTCATTAAATCTTAGAATAATTAATAAAGAGATCTAAACAAGCATAACAAACTTGCTTAGATCTCTTTTTATTTCGGTAAAACATTCAAAATATACAGTAATGCAATAAAAACAAAAAACATGCTCCACATTACAACATTTACTTCTTTGCGACGTCCTGCAGCAACCATCAAGATTGGATACGTAAGAAAGCCAAATGCAATCCCATAAGAAATGTTATAAGTTAGCGGAATTCCAATAGCAACCAAGAATGACGGCAGTGCAATTTCAAATTTATCCCATTCGATATCTTTCAAGGCGGAAACCATCAATACTCCGACCACAATTAAAGCGGCGGCAGTTACTTGAGTAGTAACAACTTCGAGTAAAGGAGAGAAAGCCATACTTAAAATAAAAAGTGTTCCCGTTACAATCGCAGTCAGACCGGTTTTTCCACCTACCGCAATACCGGCTGAGGATTCAACATAGGCAGAAGTTGGAGTCGTTCCCATCACTGCCCCTCCTAACATCGAAAGCGAATCAGCCATCAAAGCCCGACCAATCCGGGGCATTTTATTATCTTTCATTAATCCTGCTTCTTGGGCTAACCCAACTAAGGTTCCAGCAGTGTCAAAGAAAGCTACCAATAAGAAGATTAAGACAACAGCCCACATCTTCGGATCAGTCATTGTTGGCAAGAACTTAATCCCTACTCCAAAAGTCGGTTCTAAGCTAGGAGCCATTGAAATTAAATGATCCGGCATCTTAACCAATCCCGTTAATAAACCAAGAAGCGTTGTTGCAACTAAACCGATAAAAATTGCTCCTGGAACCTTTTTGACCATTAAAATTGCAATCAAGAAAATTCCAAAAATTGTAATCCAGGTTGTAGGAACTGTTAGCGATCCTAATTCAACTAGTGATGATTTACTTGAGACAATGATTCCACCACCCTGCAAACCAACAAAAGAGATAAATATTCCTATCCCCGCAGCCATTGCGTATTTCAAGTCTTTAGGAATAGCATTAATTACAATCTCCCGCACTTTAAGGAAAGACAAGATCGTAAACAAAACAGAGGCAACAAAAACACCAGCCATTGCCTTTTGCCATGGAATTCCCATTGCTAATACAACCGAATAAGTGAAGAAGGCATTATCACCTAATCCTGGAGCAATCGCAATTGGATAATTAGCCAAAATTCCCATCAAAAAACATCCAATAATTGCTGATAAAGCAGTTGCAGTAAAAACCGCTCCTTTATCCATTCCGGCTACTCCTAGTACGCTTGGATTAACAAAAAGAATATAGGCCATTGAAACAAAAGTCGTCAATCCAGCTAAACATTCTTGCTTAATGTTCGTATTATTCTCTGACAAATGAAAAGTTCGGTCGAAAAAGTCGATTGTTCGTGTTTCTTCCAAAATACACACCCCAAATAAATATGATAGTGTGATTATTGCATATAATTGTCGGTTTTTCAACATTAATATTCGTTTTATTGCACAAAGGATTCTAAAAGCAACCTAAAAGGCAATATAGTTGTCCAGAAAAGACGAACAATGTAAAAACAACATCTCTTCAAAGATGTAAAAGAGACCGAAAAATTCAATTTTCCGATCTCTTTTCTCTTATCAACATAAACCACAGTTAATCCTTAATAACTTTTGTTCGCGGATTATGAGGCTTTTCTACTTTTGAGATTACGCCCTTAGCTACTAATTCTTCAATTTGTTCCGGATCATAACCAAGCGAAGATAGAATCTCCTTATTATTTTCACCAAGATCTGGGGCTCGTTTATAGGTTGGTTTATAGTTTGACATCGTAAACGGCATCCCCACCGTCTTAAATTCGCCGCGATTTCCTCCCTGATTAATCTTAACCAGGGTACCATCTTCATTTAAATCTGGATCATTTTCGAGTTCATGCCAATCTAAAACTGGGCCGACTGGTATACCAGCCTCTCCAAGTTTTTTAGTTAACTCATACTTATCGTAATTCTTGGTATATGATTCAATCAATGGGTAAATTTCTTGTTTATGGAGCTGGCGATGTTCCCAATCCTTAAAGCGTTCATCAGTAGCCCATTCAGGATGACCCATTGTATTAGCAATTGTCTCCCAACTTTTGTTTTTATTTTGAATAACAATATAAACATAGGCATTAGGATCCGTTTCCCAACCTTTTGCCTTATAAGTCCAACCAATCACTTGCCCACCTTCACTATTTTCGGACCTAGGAATTGCTTTTCCCCATTTATAGTTAGGATAGACTGCATAGAATGGCAATGCTCCGAGATTGTCTAACATCAATTGATCCCGCAATTTAATCCGACAAAGGTTAATAACCGCATCCTGCATTGATTGATAAACATAGCTCCCTTTACCAGTATGCTCTCGCTGTAGCAAAGCAGCTAAAATTGCAATCGTTAAATGCATTCCAGAGTTAGAATCTCCTAATGCCGCTGCTGACTGTGTTGGGATATTTGCACTTCCTTCATTCCATCCCGTTGCCGAAGCCGCACCACCAGCAGATTGCGCAACAGGTTCAAAAGCTTTTACATTGGCAAAACGTGATCCCTTATTAAACCCTTTTAAAGAGGCCATGATTAAACGTGGATTTAATTCGTGTACTTTTTCCCAGCCAAAACCTGCCCTAGTCGCCGCACCAGGCCTGATATTCTCCACAAAAACATCAGCCTTCTTGAGTAAGTCATACATTATTTTTTGACCTTCTGGGGTTTTAATATCAAGAGTTAATGATTTTTTATTTGCGTTTAATTGTAAATAATAAAGGCTCCATGAATCTTTAATATCAAGCAGCTCATTACGAGTTGGGTCTCCGGTATTAGTCCGTTCAATTTTAATAACTTCCGCTCCTAGCCATGCTAAAAGCTGAGTACAGGAAGGCCCCGATTGAACCTGTGTCCAGTCCACAACTTTAATTCCCTTTAATGGTGCATTTTCACTTTGTTCAGTCATTATGATGGCTCCTCTCATTTTCTTCAAGTGGTTGTAAATTAAGCTTTGGATTTAGATTCCCAATATGGCCAGATTCTTTTCCCATCGATGGTGCAATTTGAACATTAATAATATTTGGGCGTCCCGAGTCAACAGCTCTTGCAAAAACTTTTTTCATCTCATCGTAATTACTTACAAAATAATTATCACCACCAAAGGCCTTAGCCATTAAATCATACCTTGCAGTTGGATCAAGAGTAGTTGGCCCAAGTTGATTGGGAACAACTTGGCCGATCCCATTATAAATTCCGCCATTATTGATAATAACGACCGTAATCGGCAACTTATATCGACAAATCGTTTCAATCTCCATCCCATCAAAACCAAATGCACTATCGCCATCAAGCGCAACAACATGTTTTCCTGTTTCAACCGCCGCAGCAATCGTATAACCAAGGCCAACGCCCATGACGCCCCAAGTTCCCGTATCGAGCCGATGACGGGGAAGCTGCATTCCAATCATATCGCGTCCAATGTCAAGCGTATTAGCCCCCTCACTGACTAGATAGGTGTCTGGGTGTTGTTGGAAGTATTCAGCAATAGGCACAATCGCTCCATAATAGCCAAATTTTTGTGCTACTTTACCATTAGCAATTCGTTGCGCGAATTTTTTGTCATTTTTCTCAGTATCTTGCGCAATTTGCTCTAACCATGCTTCGGGCGCTTGATATCCAGTTGCCAATAGTGCTGGAACCAATTTACCTAAAATCGACTTCAGATCTCCTTGGAGCGGGGCACTAATTGGCTGTGAGGAATCAAACTGCATGGCATCGATGTCTAGCTGAACAAATTTTGCATGCGGATTAAATTGTGGGGCATCCCCATATGAAAGCATCCAGTTTAAACGGGCACCAATTACAATCACTACGTCGGCATTCCGTAGTGAAAGAGAACGAGCCGCTGCAGCAGAATGAGGACTATCATCTGGAATTAGCCCTTTTGCCATCGACATTGGCAAAAATGGAATATTCGTTTCAGCTACTAATTGTTGCACTTGTTTTTCGGTCCGATCATAGGCAGCCCCTTTTCCTAAAATAATAAGAGGCTTTTTGGCATTCTTGATTAAATCAACCGCTCGTGATATTGCTTCATCATTAGGTACCTGTTTAGGGGCAGGATCAACTAACTTATAAACCCCAAAATTAGATTGATCAGTAGCATCATCTTCTTGAACAATTGTGTCAGCTGGAATATCAAGATAAACACCACCAGGGCGACCTGAAACTGCTGTCCGAATTGCTCTTGCAACAGCTAATCCCATATCTTCTGCTCGATCAACCCGATAAGCTTTTTTGCAGAAGGGTTTCGCCGCATTATATTGGTCAAGACCTTCATAATCGCCCTGTGATAAGTCAATAATATGGCGTTCAGACGAACCTGAAATCATAATCAACGGAAAACAATTCTTAGTAGCTTGAGCTAAAGCTGTTAATCCATTCAAAAAACCGGGTGCTGAAACAGTTAATGCAACGCCAGGTTTTTGCGTTAAGTAACCAGTTGCCGCGGCGGCATTAACTGCTGAATCTTCACGGCGAAAACCATAATATTTCATTCCGCGTAATTCAGCGAGCCGCGCTAAATCGGTTACCGGGATTCCAACTATTCCATACATCCGGTTAATATTATTCTCTTGCAAGGCCTTGATTAATAAATTGGCACCTGTCTTATTTAAAGAATCGCCTACCATAATTTGACTCCCTTCTATCATTAAAAATTTAATAGAATCAGTGCACTGTTGATAGTTTTGTATACAATTCTTTTATAAGACAATTCAAAAAGATTGGCAAATAATATGATTACTTTTGCTTTACCAGTTCGAAAACTAATTTTTCATCAGTAGACAGATCTTCCCGAAAATGGTAACCGCCGATATTAAACTGCTTGACGCCTTCAATTGTTTGAATTTGGTTTTCTGCTAAATATCGCACCATATTCCCACGAGCCATTTTAGCTAATGTTGCTTTTTGTTTTATCTTTCCATCTATTTCTTCGCCAAAAATACATTTGATAAATCGATCTTGCGTTTGTAGATAAGGAGTAATTGCCTTTTCGTATTCGACCGAGGCTAAGCTTATTACTAAATCATTATTTTTATAGAGTTCCCGATAAAGTTGTTCTCCCCAAAAGTCATAAAGATTCTTATATCCATTCACTGGCGCCATGTCACCCATCCCTAAGCGATAAGGTATTATTCCATCAAACGGCCGTAAAATACCATAAAATCCTGATAATATCCGTAAATTGTCTTGAACATATTTCAGCCCATTATCTGAGAAAACACTTGGCGCCATATATTGATATTGCAGACCAGTAAAAGCAATAATTGCTGGCGTCAGCTTTCGTTGAAGATCCATTTGTTGGAGCCATTGATAATTTTTCATCGCTAAACGCGAACTGCAATTCCCCCATACTTTGTGTAACTCATCATAAGACAAACTCCTCATCCACCCTAAAATGTCTTTTGTCTGCTGAAGAAATTCCGGCAAATCTTTGTAAAGTAAGGAGTCAGTATCAACTTGCATTGTTCGTGCTGGAGAAATGATTATTTTCACATATCTCATCCTTTCAAAATTTTTTTGTAAGCTTTTTCAGCGAATTGGTCTAATTAGATTTATGTTTCCTACGCCCACTTAATGATTGCGCTTTCAGTAAAGCGTTTCAATAATTTTGGTATAGGATAAATCCCGTTATTTCAGCTTGTGAAGCGCTTGACAAGCTTTTTTGATGGTTGTAAATTAATTCATCGTAGAGAGAAAGTGAATAACTTCACCAAATGATTGGTCAAGTTGGAAGGGAGAATATAAATGGAACAAGAAAAAGTTCCAGTACAAGGTCAAGTTGCCGAGCGAACAATTTCATTAACTGCTAGTTGGGCATACTTTGCACTGTCAATTGTTATTAACTCAATGGGGAACGTCCTAACACTTGTTACAAGTTCACACGTCCACCCACAATTTCTTGGCTCCGCTTATTGGACAGCCGCAGAAAACAACCTAGGGATTGCCGTTTTAGGGAACAATTCAATGACCCTTTTCTGGGCTTTCATGGTCTTAGGGATGTTAACTTCTGTCCTCAACGCAATTTTGATGCATAAGTGGGACTGGCGACGAATTGGTGGTAATTTTATTTTCATGTTGCCATTTTCTATTTTTATCCAGTGGTTCTCTGACATCTTTAACCGAATTATGCCGGATGCTACTACCTTACCGATGATTATCCTATATGTTTTCATTAACTTCTTAGGGGTTGCTTTCATCGGAACCGCCATTTCAATTTATCAGCGTGTCAACCTCGTGTTACATCCCGCTGATGACCTTTTCCAAATTATTCGTTTCCGTTATTGCCATGGTAACGCAACGATTGCGATGTGGTTATCATACATTCCACCAACAATTATGGCAATTATCGCTGCATTCATGCAAGGCGGTATTTACAACTTTGGATTAGGAACATTATTTGCCCTTGCCTTCCAAGGTGCAATTACTGGTTGGGCAGACCGTTATATCTTCCCTAAATTAAAGCACCAGGCACTTGATATTGGTAATTAAAATTTATACAGGAGTGATTTTATTATGGCATTTAACAAGAGTTTAGCAGGTTACTTTGACGATGTACAACACATTGGGATTCCAACCGATGATATGGCAAAGACAATTGCTTTTTGGGAAAAGCTTGGTTTCAAAAAGCTTGGTGAATTTGATACTGATGACCAAGGAAATGAAGTTGTTTTCATGCAATATGGCCACCTCACTTTAGAAATCTGGACTGGCGACGGTGCCGTTCACGAAACGGGTGCTATTAACCACATTTCCCTTAATACTAGCGATGCTGACGCGGCTTTCAAGGCTGCTAAGGCTGAAGGTTTCAAACTAAAGGACAATGAAGTTCAACACCTTGACTTCTGGGATAAGGGAATTAAGTTCTTCAACATTGAAGGTCCTAATAGTGAAACAATCGAATTCTGTGAAATTGTAAAATAAAACACCAAAGGGGAGTGGAAAATAATCTCTTTGACAAGGCGGTGGGCTAAGCTAGAGCGATGATTAGCACGGCACGGGCTGATTATCGTTCGTACTTAGACTCGAGCCTTGT
>BLMQ01000160.1:0-12235 GCA_011958095.1 Lactobacillaceae bacterium
CAGACGGAAGTCGTTTAGATAATAATTTCTATACGAACTGGGGTCGTACTTATTACTTTGGCGATGATGGTGCTCGTTGGGATAACCGCTTCTATAGCAATTGGGGCCGCATGTACTATTTTGGTAGTGATGGTGCTCGTTGGGATAACAAGTTCATGAATGCTTTTGGTAATGTTTATTATTTTGGTAATGACGGTTCACGTGCGACAAATACTACAATTAACTTGGGGTATGGAGATTTAACTTTTGATGATCAAGGGAGATTAAGTTCAAATAATGCATTTATTGGTAGTATTGTAAATGGAGCTATCCAAGGATGGGCTCAACACCAGATATTACCTTCATTAACATTAGCGCAAGCAATTTTAGAAAGTGCATGGGGTAAATCAACGTTGGCTTCAACCTACCACAATTTATTTGGAATTAAAGGTAGTTATAATGGTATGTCCGTTAATATGCCAACATATGAAGAATATGGTGGTCGAATGGTATTAATTAATGATGCATTCCGCCGTTATCCAGATAACAACGTCAGTGTTCAAGATCATACTGATTTCTTAATTAAAAATAGTAGATATCATAACTTAATTGGTGTTCGTGATGCTAATACAGCTACTTACCTAATCCGGGCTGATGGATATGCTACTGCATCTACTTATACTAGTTCACTACGAAATGTTATTAATACTTATGATTTGACACGCTATGACCGTGTGGCATTTAGTTTATAATTTTTAAAAATATATAAGACAAGAAGTAAGACAACTTATACTTTTATAGTGATGTCATTAAGTTAAGCTATTGGCAAAAAGAATGAGGTTTCATTTACACAATTTGTGTAGATGGAGCCTCATTCTTTACTAGTAAGGAGCGTATCACATATGGTTAAAATTGAATCAACTTATCAATAAAACTACTAATCACATATTAATTCAGAACACAATTTCACGCGTAATCATAAGTTGCCTGCTAAAACAATCATTAAAACGATCCTGAATATGAGGAGTAACATCCTTAATGCTGAATTATTTGATGCCTTCCCTAATCTTGATGACCAAGTTTCTGTGCTGGCTTTTGAACAACAGAAAGTAAAATTGAAATCAAGCTATTTTGGACATATTTTCCATCAGTTTAACTAACAAATACCAAGTCAACACTTGTTAGATCATCACTACTATATACTGGCTATTGATGGCTCGGACTTTAATCTCCCATGGAATCTACAATCGAACTATGCTTGTGACTTTTCAAAGAACAAACCCTATTGTCAAATGCACATTAATGTTTTGTATGGTTTGTTAAATAGCAATTATCAAGACTGTGTAATTCAACCCAAAGCAAAGATGAATGACCTTGGATATATCTGGGTTAATGCCAAACAATTCAATTGTCTTAATAGATTGAGGTATCCTAGCTTTAATCTAATTAAAAACCTAAATTGGCTGCCCAAAGCCTATTATATTATTCGTGCTAGGATAGCTGTTGGAAGTATCAAAGAAACTAAGGAAGTACCGAATTGTGAATGTGATTGTCAAATCAAGTGTCGTGTAACAACTTCTAATCATTACTACGTAACGCACAAAAATAAAGAGCAAATCCATTGCATTAACCATCACTGGCATCACTATAAAACCTTTTATTCCCAAAATATTGTAGATAAGCGTTGGGATTTTGAAGTGTTCGGGTTTATAAGTTTCAGATTGGGACAACTAAAACTGGCAAACCCCAATGAGAGGTATGATAATAAACCTACCAAAAAAATCAGTTCCCGCTTACTTGGATGAAACAGTTATACCATTTGCGGTAGGGTGTTGAAACTTCCTTTTCCAAATTAAAATACGACTTAGGAGCAGTTCAGTTTTATTAAAAAAGGATACATTCATCGAAATGGAATTATATGCCAATCTAATTATGTACAGTGTGGTCAGTGCAGTCGTATAACAAGTTTATGTTCCGCAAAACCACCGCTACCATTGGTACATAGTTAATTACAAAATGGCAATAGAAATCGTCCGCCACTATTACTGCAATAAATGGGTGTTGAATTTTGAGAAGCTATTAATCCAGATCCAAATATATTGGTGCCATTTCGTCTAGGTTGCAAAGATAAGCGCAATTAGTTTTGCTTACCAAGTTGCGTAAGTAGCAACCAAAATAAGTTAGGGGAGCTTTTAGTATGACTTAAATAATTAAAAGCAGCTAATTGACAATTATAAATTGCCGATTAAGTGCTTTTGAATTAGACTAGAGATTTTTCAAAGTATCAAGCATAGATATGACTCAAACTTATCGAGTTACTAACTTTGACATTGACTTTCATAGTATAAGTTGTTTTTAGTTTAAATGTAACGTTTTCATTACATTACTATTGCAAACATTATTGTTACTTAACAATATATTTTAGATTGCATATAAGTATATTTTTTATGATAAAGTAATAATCGTTAAATTATTGAAAGAAAAATGGAAGGTAGGATTCATTAATAATGGAAGAACAGAAACACTACAAAATGTTTAAGAAGGGTAAAAATTGGTGCTACATGGCAATTGCTACCGTAGCAGTTGCTCTTGGAGTATCAACTACTAGTGTAGCCAACGCTGATACTACAGATTTTGCTACACCAGTAACTTCACAACAAGTTGAAGTTTCTGATCAAACGGTTACTAATGAACAAAATGAAGTAAACGCAGATAACGCTAATCAAATATCTCAACAGGTAGTTAACAATGAAGGCCAAACTACTGCTCCAGTTGCAGTAATGCCGCAAGCTACAGATGTTCAATTAAATGGTTGGCAACAACAAGACGGAAATACTTATTACTACAATAATGGTCAAAAAGCTACTGGTGTCCAAGATATTAATGGAGCACAATACTATTTTAATGATCAAGGTCAACAACAAAAAGATTATTTCTTAGACCAAGATAATCATACTTATTACTTCCAAGCAGACGGAACTCGCCTAAATAATGGTTTTTATAACAATTGGGGTCGTACTTATTACTTCCAAGCAGACGGAAGCCGTTTAGATAATGGTTTTTATAACAATTGGGGTCGTACGTACTACTTCCAAGCAGACGGAAGCCGTTTAGATAATAATTTTTACACGAACTGGGGTCGTACGTACTACTTTGGCAATGATGGTGCCCGTTGGGATAATCAATTTATGAATGCCTTCGGACATACTTACTATTTCGGTGATGATGGTGCTCGCTGGGATAATCGTTTCATGAATGCCTTTGGACGCACTTACTATTTTGGCAATGATGGTGCTCGTCTAGATAACTCTGTTTATAGTAATTGGGGTCACCAATATTACTTTGGTAGTGATGGTGCATTGATTCAGAATAGCGATGTAACAATTAATGGTAAAAAATACTATGCTAATGCAGAAGGAATCTTAGCAGAAAAGAACAATGTGGATGCTAAAGTTGATCGTGCGTTATCACAACGTGGTGTTCCATATGTTTGGGGAGGAAATACCCCTGCTGGGTTTGACTGTTCTGGGCTTGTCCAATGGGCATACGGATTAGGTGCTAATTACCGTACTACTTATCAACAAGCAACTCTTGGTACACATAAACGTGATGTTATGAATGCACCTAAAGGTTCACTTTTATTCTTTGGTAGTGATAGTGCACCATATCATGTAGCTATCTCGTTAGGTAACGGTACTTACGTCCATGCTCCCGAACCGGGTGATGTTGTTAAAGTTGGTTATTCTCGATACTTTAAACCAAGTTTCTTTATTACTTTATAATTTTTAATAGATAAAAATCTGTTATAATAGCAAGATAAAGAAGAGTGAGGAGAAGTATAAATGAAAATTAAAAAGATATTTACTACTATTGCAGCTGGATCACTGATGTTAACATTAGCAGCTTGCGGAAATAATGCCTCTAAAGAAAGCTCACAAGATTCTGATGCGATTTCAACAAAAGTGACTAAAAAACATATAGAAAAATCAGATAAAGCCACAAGTGAAAAGACAAATACTTCAAAGAGTGAATCAGGTACAAAAGTAAATAGTACAAGTGCATCTTCTGATAAAACTGGTAGTTCGTCACAATCTAAGACTTCAAATAATAGTTCTTCTGTAAAAGAATCAAATTATTCTGTATCAAGTACATCATCAGTTGAAAATGGGACAAGTGCTAAGTCAACTGTTAAGCAAAACTCTAGCACTTCTTCACAGGCTACAATGACAGCAACTGATGCACGCAACATTGTTAAAGAACATATTGGTAATCAATTAAATAATCGTGGAATTGCAGGCCAATCAACAAGTGATTTACCATCTATTGATTCTGTTGATGGTTATACTGCTACACAGAATGGTACTAATAATTGGACTGTTAGTGGAAATGGTCATACGTACCACGTAACTGCAAATTCTGTTACAGAAAATTAATTTTATAATTTAAAAGAGTTAGTGAGTCTTTTATAATGGACTTACTGATTCTTTTTTCTTTTAGGGAGTAACTATGTCTAAGCAAAAATTTTATCATTGGCTATTTTGGCCGTTGCTATTACTAACAGTGGCGACGTTAATCTGGATGTGTACAAAAATTCAGTTTATTTTTCAGCCGTTTTTAACATTTATCTCAGTAGTTTTTGTTCCATTGATTATTTCTGGATTCCTATATTATATGCTAAACCCAGTCTTAAAGCTTTTTATGAAGATTAAAATTGGGCGTTTTCATATGAACCGCGGAATTGCTAGCTTATTAATCGTACTTTTATTAATCGTAATTGTTGTTGGCGGAATTGCCATGTTAATTCCACCAGTTGTAAAGGAAATTTCAACATTAGTACGTAATATGCCGCAGACAGTCACGGGAATTCAACATCTTATTAATGATACAATTGAGCATTCATTCTTGCGAAATGTGGATCTAAATGCATATTACCGGCAGTTTGATCACCAACTAGCTGGATATGCGCAAAAAGTTTTGCAGGGCCTATCAACGCGGGTCGGGGATATCATTGGAATGCTGACGAACGTGACAGTGGTAACAATTACTGTTCCGGTAATGCTATTTTATATGCTTAAGGATGGTTCTAAACTTATCCCAAGTATTCAAAAATGGCTTTCTCCTCACCATGCAAAAGAGGTGAATGACTTGCTTGGCAAAATGAATTCAACTCTATCTTCCTATATTTCTGGGCAAATGATTGAATGTTTATTTGTCGGTGTATTTACCTCAATTGGTTACGTTATTATTGACCAGCCGCTGGCAATTGTTCTCGGAATTGTTGCTGGTTTAACTAATATCATTCCATATATTGGACCTTATATTGGGATTGCTCCAGCATTATTTGTTGCTTTAACGATGGCACCAAATAAGATTATTTGGGTAATTGTGGTGGTGATCGTTGTTCAACAAGTTGATGGAAATATTGTTTACCCTAATATCATCGGGAAGACACTTCAGATTCATCCATTAACAATTATTATGTTATTACTTGCTGCGGGCCATATTGCTGGAATCGGAGGAATGATCTTATGTATTCCATTCTATGCCGTTATCAAGACTGTTTGTGAATACTTCTTTGATATTTATCGAATTGAACATCCTGTTGATAAAACTAAAACTGAATAATAAAAAAGCATTTTCGCTCAATTTTTGCGAAAATGCTTTTTTATTAATAATACCGATGCGTATATCCATAATGATTACCATACGTTGGGTGAGTATAAGTTGAATGATAACCATTATAAGTGTGGTATTGAGGGGTCGCATAATGATGCTGGATAGGAGCAGTCTGTGTTTGATTTCCAGTTGCCGGAATTGCTCGAGATTCACTATAGCTTTCATTGTTACCCGCTGTGTATGTTGAAGATGATTCAGTCTCATTTGTACTCCGTCGGGATGAACTAGAGCTTCCAATAACTTCATCACTTCCATTACCACTACCAGGATCATTGTAACTGGCGCCACCAGGAAGAATAAAGTCAGTCTCATTGTAACCATTGTAGTGCGGTTGTGACTTGTACATCTTGGTTTCGTGGTTAACAACGTTCTTAGCTTTTAAGCCAAGTTGAGCTCGTACCAGTTTTGATACCCGGTTAATTTCTTTAGGACTAGCAATCTGGAAGGAGACTCCTTCGATCGTTGCGTTTTGTCCTTGGAAATGGTAGGTCTTAACATTGTTCATTGCGCCATGGTAGTTACCATACAAGGTCGCAATATCATCAATTGGAATATTAGTCTTAACGCCATCCCCAACAGCATCTAAAATCTTGTTAGCTGCACCAATTGAACCTGAAGCCTTGAACTTATTAATAACGCTCTTTAGAATTTGTTGTTGCCGTTTTTGACGACCATAATCGTTATTTGGATCATCATACCGCATCCGGGAATACTTCAACGCATTTGCGCCATTAAGGTGTTGTTTACCTTTCTTGAAGTGGTGGCCTTCGTAGTCAAAGGCAAAGGGGTTATCAACCTCGACCCCGCCAACAGAATTAACAACTTTTTCGAGAACTCCCATGTTAATAACTGCATAGTAATCAATCGGCACATCAAGTAATTCTGATACTTGCTTTACAGTTTGCTTTGGTCCATTGATTGAATAAGCAGCGTTGATTTTAACATAATCAGGGCCATCACTGGTCTCAACCCGTACTAGGATATCACGAGGAATACTAGTCATGGTGATTGTTTTCTTTTTCGGATTAATAGTAAATAATTCCAAAGAATCGGTATTACCACCCTTGTTACCACGATCTAAAGCCCCGACATCTGTTCCCATGGCCAGGACGGAAACTGGTTCACCTTTTTGTAACTTTTTACTAATTTTTCCATCACCAGCGCCAAACACCCCTTTGGCAACTGAGTGAACTTTATGATATTCGTAAAATCCGCCGGCCATTACTAGACAAATTAATAACCCAATTAAAGCGCGTACCCAATTTGGCGTTCGGTAGTGATGCTTTTTTGGTGGTTGATAATCGGGTGACGATTGTTCTTCTTCTCGTCGTAAACGATTTTCACGTCTGTTGTGTGCTTCCTCGCGTTCTCGACGCTTGCGTTCATTAACGTCACGTTGGATACGTTCTTCCATCCGTTTACGGTAATGTTCCCGCGATTCGTTGTTATTGTTATTATCCATATACTAAGTACCTCAATAAAAATAAGTTCTAACTTTATTAATATAGCAGAAAATTAATCCTAAGTTCAAATATATCTCAATACTTTAAACTTTCTGTAACTTTTTTAAGAATAGACTTTCATAAAAAATTGTAATAATATAGTAGAGATATTTCACGAGAATAAAATAAGGAAAGGAAAAAATTAATGTCACCAAAAGAACTTGCTGAAGCAGTTAATAAACGGCGTACGTTTGCCATTATTTCTCACCCGGATGCCGGGAAAACAACGATTACTGAACAACTCTTGCTTTTTGGGGGAGTAGTTCGTGAAGCCGGGACCGTTAAAGCACGAAAGACCGGTAATTTTGCAAAGTCAGACTGGATGGAGATTGAAAAGAAGCGGGGAATCTCTGTTACCTCATCTGTTATGCAATTTGATTTCCAAGGTAAGCGGATCAATATTTTGGATACTCCAGGGCACGAAGATTTCTCTGAAGATACTTATCGGACATTAATGGCGGTGGACTCCGCTGTGATGGTTATTGATAGTGCGAAGGGGATCGAGCCGCAGACTAAGAAGTTATTCCAAATTTGTAAGATGCGGGGAATTCCGATCTTTACCTTTATGAATAAATTTGACCGGGATGCCCGCGAACCACTTGATCTCTTAAATGAAGTTGAAGATGTATTAGGAATTGAGACTTACCCAATCAACTGGCCAATCGGTTCTGGTCACCAGTTTAAGGGAATCTATGACCGCTTTAACCATCGTGTTGCCTTGACTCACCTAGCTGATGAAAACGATCCTTACTTACCATTAGATGAAGACGGTAATGTTAAGGGCGATAATCCATTAGCTGGTGATGGTGAATGGCAAGATGCAATGGACGGCATGGAACTGGTCGAAGTTGCCGGTAATGAACTCGATCGAGAAAAGATTGCCAAGGGGGACCAAACACCGGTCTTCTTTGGATCTGCTTTAACTAATTTCGGAGTTCAGACTTTCTTGGAGACCTACTTACAGTTTGCGCCTGCACCAAGTGACCACAAAACTGAGGACGGGGATGTTGTTAAGCCACTTGATCCCGAATTTTCTGGTTTTGTCTTTAAGATCCAGGCTAACATGAATCCTCGTCACCGTGATCGAATTGCCTTTGTCCGGATTTGTTCCGGTGAATTTGATCGGGGGATGGATGTTACATTATCACGGACTAAGAAACCAATGCGGTTATCAAATGTGACTGAATTTATGGCTGATACCCGTGAAAATGTTGAGACAGCTGTTGCCGGTGATATTATCGGTTTATACGATACCGGAAACTTCCAAATTGGTGATTCTATTTACAATGGTAAAAAAGATATTCAATTTGAAAAGTTGCCACAATTTACGCCAGAACTATTTGTCCGTGTTTCTGCCAAGAATGTGATGAAACAGAAGTCCTTCCACAAGGGAATCAATCAATTAGTTCAAGAAGGGGCCGTCCAGCTTTACCGGAGTTATTCTACTGGTGATTATATTCTCGGTGCAGTTGGTCAGCTTCAATTTGAAGTGTTCAAGTTCCGGATGCAAAATGAATATAATTCAGAGGTTGTGATGGAACCAATGGGAACTAAGACTGCTCGGTGGATTGATCCAGATCAATTGGATGAAAAGATGTCGTCATCACGAAACATCTTAGTCAAGGATATCCATGATCAGCCACTATTCTTATTTGAAAATCAATTCGCCGAAAATTGGTTTAAGCAAAAGTACCCTGATGTGAAGTTAACTGCAAAGTTATAGAAATGATTATTAGAAATTAAAAGTAGAGAAGGGATTCTTATTCGTAAAGAAACCATATTAAGACTACTAATTATACTTTCTTTTATAACTTTAAGTATAATTTTTACTATTCCCCTTCAACAATATCATGTTATTTTTTCTGCTGGAGATATGCCCTATCATATCAATAGAATTCAGGAACTAACAGATAATATAAAGGAAGGGAATTGGTATCCTTACTTATATTCTCATCATTTTAAGGATACTGCTTATTTATTAGGAGTTTTTTATCCACAATTAACTTTAATTCCATTTGCATTAGCGTGTCTATTAGTAAAAAATTATGTAACTGGAATTTACATTGGAATGTCGCTTTTTTCTTTTTTGACGATGATTAATGTATATGTAGTTATGAAAAAGTTAAAAAGGATACAGTTAGAAAGCTTTTTAACCAGTGTTGTTTATTGTTTTTGCACTTATAGATCAATAAATGCTTTTTCACGTTTTGCCTTGGGTGAATATATTGGTATGACTTTTATACCTCTAGCAATGTATGGATTATATGCCATATTAGTAGGAAATAGAAGAGATTGGGGATTTTTACCGATAGGTTTATCATTCACATTACTATCGCATGTCTTAAGTGCCTTTTTATGCATTTGTATTTTGATAATCATTTTTATTACATGCATAAAAGGAGTAAGAGATATTAAGCGATTAAAAGCATTAATTCTTTCGTGCTTTTTATTTGTGTGCAGTTCGGCAATTTTTATTTTTCCATTTTTGGAGCAGGAAAGCTTTAATAATTATAATCAACCGAGTCCTACGTACATGCCAGGTTTTGCGCCTGATTTGTCAACATTATTAATGAATTCCCTTTCAAATTTATTAAGTGTTTTTCAAGTTTCAAACTGGTGGGAAGTTTCAAATGTTGGTTTCGTTTTGTTGATAGCATTTCTTTGGGGAATTATAAAATTTAAGCAATTAAATTTAGTTAATAAATTTTTTGTTATATGTGGGGGAATATTATTTTTAATTTCCTCAAGTATTTTTCCATGGAGTATTTTTATGGCGACTCCAATTAGAGTTATTCAATTTCCATTTAGATTATTGGAAATTGCTTCAATACTGCTGTCTCCAATAGCCGGACTTATGTTAACAAGGGTTATTAATTATACAAAAGAAACTCAATTAAAAATGATAATGTTTATTGGAACTATCCTATTTATTGTATTACCTTGGTATTCGAGTATTGAGACATTTATTCATCTTGGAAAGAACCAAAACAATAACTTTTATAATGGCATGATATATTCAGCAAAATCACATGATATGACTAATTGGTGGTTAGATCAATATACCCCACAAATGAATAAGGAAGATTACAATAAAATAATTAATCATAAGGCTACTGTAGATGGCAAGGTAGTAAAGTTAAAAAATATTAGACCTATTTCGAACGGGATAGTTTATTTTGATAATGATATTAGAAATAAACATAAAATTACGTTGCCTGTTGCTCAGTATAAGAATCTCAAAGTATATCAAAAAAATAAAATGAAAAAATATGATATAAAAAAAGCAAGTTTAATTACTATAAAAAATACTTCAAATTTACCAATTACTGTGAAGTATATTCCTTCTTTTATAGATAAAATTTCTGTTTACATGAGTATAATTACGTGGTTAGCATTATTAATATATAGTACAAAAAGATATTTTAGGTCTAGGTAGGTAGATATGAATTTATTTAACTCTATAATTGTATCGGGATTACTTGTAGTACTACTTAATTTATTTATCAATGGAACTATAAATAAAAGAATTATTTTAAGTTTTTTAGTGTTTATTGCTGCCTTTTATAGGATTTATTATTTTACATACATGGGTATTAATATGGACGAAGCAATGGTTGGTGTAAATAGTAATAGTTTAGCCAACTGGGGGGTTGATTTAGTACTTAATAAAAATCCGATGTACTTATATGCTTGGGGCAGTGGAATGAATATTCTCTATCCACTTATAGTTGTTCCATTTATTAAGATTTTGGGTTTGTCAATATTTTCAGTGAGACTTCCAATTGTTATTCTTAGTTTGTTTTCAATTATTTATTTTAATTTTGCATTAGAAAAAGCAAATGTTAGATTAAAATTACGAATAGTATTAAATTACTTTATATTTCTTGTTCCATATACGATAAATATTAATCGCTTAGCTATCGAAAGTATGCTTCTTCCAATTTTACTAATCTTATTAATTGGAAATTTCTTTTTGATTGATGCAGATGTAAAAAAAGATTACGTACTTCTTTTTTCCTCCTTTTTATTTACCTTAATGGCTTATAGTTATTCAGGATATTGGGTAATGCTATTTCTGCTAATTCCTTTATTCTATGCATTTTTTATTGTTAAGTTTAAAAGGCTAAAAATAGTAATATTAGGATTGATTTTTAATTCTCTAAGCATGTTTCCTATATTGTTATTTGTTGTAGGAAACTATGTTACTCATAGAAGCTATGTTTTATTAAATATTACAATTCCTTATTTGGCTAGTAGTCGGTCATCACAATTTGTTATTAGTGAAACGTCTCATCCTATAAATAATATTTTCAATAACTTAATTAATTTTATTACTTTGGTAAATACTGGCAATGATGGATTGATATGGTTTAGTAGACCAGGAGAGAATTCTTTAGTTCTAGGTTTGTTTATTTTTGTAATTATTGGTTTAATTTATCTAATTGGTAACAAAAGTACTTTATCTTATTTAATGCTAATACTAGCCTTTTCGACTTTACCAATAATTTTATTAATTAGTAGTACGTTGACACATATTAATGGCGTTATAATTGTGTTATTAACATTTGCTGCTTTTGGTGTTAATTCGATTTTGAATACAACATATGCTAAGTGGGGATTTAGTATTGCCGCAATAACGGGATTATTGTTTTTTAACTATAACTACTTAAAAAATCGAACTTTAATAAGAAATGATTTTGCACAGTGGTCGAATGTTTATAGTTCAAGTTATGGAAAAGCAATTAAATTTGCAAGTAAAGTTAGCAAAGACCGAGAATGTTATGTTTTATCACAAAGAACGGGTCAATATGTATATTATTTATTTTATTCAAAAATGTCTCCTTACAAATTTAATAAAGAAAAAGGAAAAGAAATATTTGCTGGTGGGCGTGATATAAACTCTTATAATAAAATTGGAAAGTGGCATTTTGATATTAAAGATTTACATACTCTTAATGATAATGGAGTTTATATTATTCCTAGCAATTTAAATATGCAAGCAGTAAATTTGGATCATTTTAAGACCCGAAATGTCAATTTAAATTAGAAAAAAGTTGAAAGCTGTTCTTCTGTAACAT
>BLMQ01000161.1:0-19298 GCA_011958095.1 Lactobacillaceae bacterium
TCAACAATCCGATTAATCTTAACTATTTCGGTCTTATTACCAAATTTAATTGTTAAAGTATCCCCAACCGCTACCCGACTGGATGACTTTGCTGGTTGACCATTAATTAAGATCCGTCCTTGATCCGCGATTTCCTTAGCAATTGATCGACGTTTAATAATCCGTGATACTTTTAAAAATTTATCTAATCTCATTTTTCCGCTCCTTTTTCATCGGCTTGAATAACATTTCCCAAAGCCGTTACAAATTGTAGTAGCTGGTGAAGCCAATCATCAGTAGTCATTTTAGGTTGAATAACCAGCCGAATCGTTAGTTGCTGATTATCTTCACCAATCGTCGCTTTAAACCGCGTATTAGCTAGCTCCTTAATTATTGCAGGGGCTTTAATCAAGCGGCTAGCACGTTCGGTAAATTTAATATTAATATTATCCCGTTGCCGTTTAATCTCAGCAATCATTGCCAGATCAGCATGATTCTTCAATTGGCTCACAAGCAACAGCGTCCCAACCGGTGCCGGGTAATCGCCAAACCGATCAATCAAGTCACCTTGAATATCAATAACTTCTTCATCTGTCTTAGCCTGGCGAATTGTCTTATATAATTCGATCTTTTGCCGTTGGTCTGCAATATAATCCGTTGGTAGGTAAGCTTCAACCCCTAGCTCAACTTCGGCATCGGAGTGAATAGTTTGCTTCTTACCCTGCTTTTTAGCTACCGCATCACTAAGCATCGCTGAATATAGGTCATAACCAACAGAATCGATAAATCCATGTTGTTGTTTCCCCAAGAGATTACCAGCTCCCCGAATAGCAAGGTCCCGCATTGCAATCTTAAATCCAGATCCCAACTCGGTAAAATCACGAATTGCAGCTAGCCGCTTTTCTCCTAATTCTGTTAGGACCTTATTAGGCTGATACATAAAGTAAGCATAAGCCACCCGATTACTACGGCCAATCCGTCCGCGAATCTGATATAGCTGAGCTAACCCCATTCGATCAGCATTTTCAACAAAGAGGGTATTCGCATTCGGGATATCAACCCCCGTTTCAATAATCGAGGTAGTCACTAATACATCGTAATTTCCTTGAATAAACTCATAGAGGACTGTCTCCAGTTCATTTTCGCTCATCTGACCATTAATATAGCCAATCCGGGCTTCAGGAACAAGTTCTTGTAACCATGCTACCGTCTCTTCAATGTCATGAACGCGATTGTGAAGGTAATAAACCTGTCCGCCACGTTGCATTTCACGAATGATCCCATCGCGAATCGCACTACTATTTTGTTCCATTACATAGGTTTGGATTGGGTAACGCCCAGCTGGTGGTGTTTCAAGGACTGATAAATCTCGTACGCCCAGCATTGACATGTGCAACGTCCGGGGGATGGGGGTTGCCGTCAAGGTTAAAACATCAACATTATTTTTTAATTGCTTTAGTTTTTCCTTGTGCTTAACCCCAAAGCGCTGTTCCTCATCAACAATTAATAGCCCAAGGTCCTTAAATTCAACATCCTTTGATAAGATTCGATGAGTCCCAACAACAACATCGACGCTTCCATCCTTTAACCCTGCTTCTGTCTCTTTTAGCTCTTTTGGCGTCTTGAAACGTGACATCAAGGCAATGTTGATTGGGAAACCTTCAAACCGGCGCATGAGGGTGTTGTAATGTTGCTGGGCGAGAATAGTTGTTGGCACAAGGAAAGCCACCTGCTTCCCTCCAGTGACTGCCTTAAAAATTGCCCGCATTGCAACTTCGGTTTTACCATAGCCGACATCCCCCACCAATAGTCGATCCATCGGCTTTGGCTTTTCCATATCTTCTTTAATTTCATTAATACTCCGCAACTGATCACGAGTTTCATTATATGGAAAATTAGCATCAAATTGTTTTTGGAGATAATCGTCTTTCGGAAAAGCATATCCCTTCTCAGCTTCTCGCTTAGCATATAAGTCAACTAATTCATCAGCGATATCTTCAATTTTTGAAGAAACGCGCCGTTTAGTCTTTGCCCATTCGTTACCGCCAAGCTTGTTGATATGCGGGGTCTTAGATTCTGATGATACATACTTTTGGACAAGATTTAGCTGAGTTACTGGCACATATATCTGAGCGTTATCCCGGTAATTTATGATCATGTAGTCTTGGTGAACATGGTCAACTTCCATCGTCTTAATTCCACTAAAAATCCCAATTCCATGATTGACATGAACTACATAGTCACCTGGTTTAAGGTCAGTATAATTTTTTAATCGTTCGGCATTGGCAAGTTTTTGTGGACGATGATGAACCTTTTTTACCTGCTTAAACATCTCACTTTCTGTAATAACCACCAGCCCAGCAAGTGGCATTTCAAATCCATTGTTTAAGTTAGCAGCAACAATTTGAACAACATTCGGCTTGATATTTGTTAATTCAGTTTCTGTTGCAGTGATATCAAAGTCAGCAAGCGTTTGGGTAATTTGCTTTCGTCGTTCTGGACTATTCGCCATCAGCACTACTGTTTGCCCTTGATCAATCCACCGCTGAAGTTCGGCTTTCAGCAGTGGCATTTGACCAAAGAAACGTTGCATGGTTCTGCTTTTTAGGTCGGTAATTTGGCTAAGTTTAATATTACCGAGACCTTTTTTAAATAAGGCGCCATAAATTTGCGGATGCGTGTCTTTTTTTATTATGGCCGATACGTCATTGCTAAGATCTGGAACATCCGTTAATTGGTGGTGAGCAACCTTATCTTTAAACCAGCCTGCATCTTCCTGGGTCATCTGCTTGGCAAATTGCTTTATCCGCGTCAAGTCATCAAAGTAAATTGTCCCATCATCAGGAAGATAATCAAATAAGGAATGCTTTGTCGGATAAACTAGGTTGCTAAATTCTAAAAGTTCATTAGGCAAATGCTGGTTCTTAAGCGCGTTCAATAATGGTTCAAAGCGGTTAGCCACCTGCTGTTTAATATCAGCATCGTCAGCACTTAACTCCTTCACTACCTTTTTGTATTCAGTATCAAGGGCTTCATACACCCGCGAAAATTCAGTCGATGGGATAATAAAATCTGTCGCTGGCAGTATCTGAACTTCTTCAACATTATCAATACTCCGCTGGGTACTAGCATCAAAATACCGAAGTGAATCAACTTCTGTATCAAAAAGATCAATTCTAACCGGATTATCAGTATTTAAGGCATAGATATCAATAATCGATCCACGAATCGCAAAATCACCAGGACGCAACACCATTTTTTGATATTGATACCCCATCGCGCTTAATTGTTGCCGGATTTTAGCTGGATCCACTTCCCCGCCAGTCTTAATTTTTAACGAGGACTGAGCAAAGTATTCCGGTGAAATAATATTGCGCCGTAACCCCGCAGCAGACGCAACTACAACTGCCGGTTCGTTATTAATCAACGCATTTAAGGCCAGTACCCGTTGAAGACGATAGTTAGGAGAACTAGTTGCTACTTCCGCTGCTAAAACCTCTTCAACCGGAAACTGATAAACACGATTGGCAGGAAGGAGGTTCTCTAAGTCACTAGCTAATTCCTGCATATGGGAAATCGTGTCGGTCACTACTAGAATTGGTCGCTGCCATTCTTTAGAAAGAGCACTTAGTAATTCGGTTCGCGCTGATCCAGAAATCCCCGTTATTAATTGATGGTTCTTTGGTTGGAGGTCAGCCGTAATTTGTTTAAATGATGGCGTCTTCTCGATTAAATTTTCTATTTGCACCATCAACGCCACCTTTCTATTTTAATTATAAGCATTCATTAATTTGGCAAAGTCTTCTCCATTAATCCAGTCTTCTAATGCATGCTCAGCTTGTTCAACTGCTTGGTCAAATTTAGGACGTTCTTCTTTAGAAAATTTACCTAAGACATGACTAACCACTGTTCCATGTTGGGGATGGTCAATCCCTACTTTTACCCGGTTAAAGTTCTTGGTTCCTAACGCGCTGATAATGCTTTTAAGTCCATTATGACCGCCTGAAGCCCCATGTGTTTTTAAACGTACTTTGCCAACTGGCATATCCAAGTCGTCATTAACAATTACGAGATCATCCAAGTCAATATCATAATAGTCTACTAGTGGTCCGACTGCTCGTCCTGAATCATTCATGAACGTCGTCGGCTTTACCAACATTACTTTTTCACCATTAATTACCCCACTAACTGCGACTGCTTCTTGTTTTAGGTGGGTGAATGCTCCCAGGTGATAATCTCGTGCTAGTTGATCAACCACCATAAAGCCAGTATTATGACGGGTTTCATCATACCGCGTCCCAATATTTCCTAAGCCAACAATCATTTTCATTGTTCTTTCATTCCTTTCACGCAAAAAAGCCGCACGGTCACTTTTCCCGTCCAGCATAAATTTTAACTAGTATTATACCCTATGTTACTTTTTTCAGCATACTAATTTGAATTAACAGCATAAATCTTCTAATCTTTTTCTAATCCTTTTGATAAAAATGTGTTATTATAGTGAGTGCATTTAATCGATAAAAAGGATGTTAATTATGATTTTCAATTCATTAATCAAACCCAAAGCAACCTTAACAACTCTTCCAGAAACAGCGACATTGGATGAGGCTCTGACTGTCTTGGAGGATACCGGCTATCGGTGTGTCCCAGTTCTTGATAAGTCAGGAAAGATCTTTCGGGGAAATATTTATAAGATGCATCTTTACCGGCATAAAGCACGACAGGGGGATATGCATTTACCGGTAACTGCATTATTAAAGAATGCTACTAAATTTATCTCAATTAACGCGGCTTTCTTCTCTATCTTCTTTACTATTCGAGACCTTCCATATATTGCGATATTGGATAACAATAATCAGTTTTATGGAATTTTAACCCATAATAGTCTTTTACGGATGTTAGCTGCTGGCTGGAACGTAAATAATGGGAGTTATGTTTTAACTGTTATTACTCCTGATGAACGGGGAGCGCTAGTAACGGCTGCTAAAGAAATCACTCGTTTTTGTCAGATCGTAAATGTCATTTCACTCGATCCCGAAGACGAAACAATGAAACGGGTCTTATACACTTTGCCTGCTGATGTTACTAAAGAAAAGATGGAACGAATTGTTAAACGACTTGAGAAAAAAGGGTTGGAAGTTTCAGAAATTGAAGACTTGCACCAGAGTTATTAAATATTAAAGCGACCTGTGATTAACTCAACCACAGATCGCTTTTTAATTCTCAAAATATTAATTTCCGTTGGCGATTTCTCACCCAATTTTCCCACCTGCTTTCAACACTTATTTCGCATTAACTACAACGTTTCCTAAACCGCTATCGAACTCAACTTCCCACTTACCAGCAGTGAGCTTAGGTGGTAAGACAAATGTTCCGGATGATACCATTTGGCCCTTAGTAAATGCTTTTCCTTGTTCAGCTAATTTTTGTACTAACCATTGAAGGGACTTAAAGGGATTACCCAAAACTTCTGATGATACCCCTTCTTTTAATTTCTTACCATCTTTGAATAAAACGGCATGAACATTAGCAGCATCGTCAACATTTTCAAATACGCTATCTGCATCATGTTCTTCACCATATACAACAAGACCACCAACAGCACAATCAGCCATTACATTATATTTTCCTAAATCTGGAAACCAGTCGACAAAACGGGCATCAGGTAATTCTAAGGCACCCGCAACAGTTACCTTATGAAATAAATCTTCTAATGTATCACTAGGCTGCAAGTCTTCTTTTGCGCGGAAGGTTAATTCAACCTCTAATAACGGTTCGTTCAACATCTGCAAGTCAACATCCGCTGGTGACTGTAGGAATCGTTCAGCAACTTGTTGTCCGTACAATGGTGAATCAGCATCAAACATGTCTTGAGTTTCTTTACTAGTTAACGAAACTTTATAGCCTGCAGTTGGCTTTCCTTTTAACTTTACTACCGCATCTTGAACTGCATATGCGGTTTCATCATCCGTAACAACGTCTTTCCATTCTTCCTCTTTTAACGGCGTATTAGTGTCATAAGCTTCAAAAAGAGCCTTAGCAAATTCTTCCTGTCGTGCGTTTAATTCAGTCATAATAATTACCTCCAAGACAAAATATTTTCTTAAAATTTAGAAAGAAAAAAAGCGTCCTTACATTGCTTTATCGCAATTGTAAGAACGCTTCTGCGCGGTACCATCCTACTTTGATCAACTCGTAGTCGATCCTCTCATTCACAAACAATCATTTGTGGCCAAAATAATGGATGGCAGCCAACCTCAGCTTACTTGGTTTCAGCCGGTAACTCAAGAACGATTAACAATTAGAAATCTCGATCAGCTCACACCACCCGCTAATTCTCTGTCACCAATTTCAAATCGTTATTTCCTTCAACGTTTTTCTAATCTAAATTTAATTGTTGAATATAATATACCGGTCATTCCCAAACTTGTCAATAACTATTATGAGATTTTTTTAATTTTATTTGATATTAACTTTGGTTTCAGCTGGTTTTGTCTCGGCAAGAACCTTCCCATGACGAATATTATAAAGAACTTCAACATGCTTATTAAGGGCATTATAAAAGTCGTGGGCATTCAATAAGATACAGTTTGCCGGTTTCCCTACTTCAATTCCATAATTATCACTAATATGCAATGTCTTAGCACCGTTATAGGTTACGTAATTAAAGGCATCTTGCAGTTGGTGATACCCCATCAAGTGAGCAATATAAACACCCATCGTAACTGCATCTAACATGTTACCATCGCCGAGGGGATTCCACGGGTCTTGGATATCATCCTCACCAAAGGAAACATTAATCCCCGCTGTTGTTAATTCCTTAATCCGGGTAACGCCACGACGCTTTGGATAAGTATCGAAACGGCCGCCAAGGTGAACATTAACTAATGGATTAGATACAAAGTTAATATCACTCATTTTTAATAGTCGGAATAACTTATAAGTATAAGCATCATTATATGAGCCCATCGCTGTCGTATGACTTGCCGTGACCCGGTCCTTCATCCCTCGTTCATAGGCTTCGGTCGCTAAAACTTCAAGGTTACGCGAAGCTGGATCATCGATTTCATCACAGTGAACGTCAACTAAACGATCGTACTTATCTGCGAGGGCCATTAAGAAATGAACAGATTGCCAACCATATTCAGTTGTAAATTCAAAATGGGGAATACCACCGACAACATCTAATCCTTCTTTAACCGCCTGCTCCATTAATTCACGTCCATGAGGATAGCTAAGAATACCTTCTTGCGGAAAAGCAACCAACTGCAAGTCGATTTGGTCTTTTAATTCTTCACGCAATTCAAGAAGAGCACGGGCAGCAATCAAATGAGGATCAGTCACATCAACATGGCTCCGTACGTGTTGAATTCCATGACCAACCATATTTAGTAATGTCTTTTTCGCACGCGATTTAACATCTTCCTTCGTTAAATCTTGTTTCCGTTCACTCCAAATCCGGATACCATCAAATAAAGTCCCGGTTTCATTCCATTCTGGCTGACCAGCAGTAAGCGTAGCGTCTAAGTGAACATGAGAATCAACAAATGGTGGTAAAAGTAAATTTTCTTTACCGTCAATAACTTCTTCACCGTCATAGGGCGTTAAGTTAGCCTTAATCTCACTAAATTTTCCATTAAGAATTCGAACATCGACTACTTCTTCATGATTATCAACATGTACATTTTTTAATAGCATAATTCATCTTCCCTTCGGTCAACCAGCAACATAATTCCATAATATAGGATACCACTCAAACACATATCAATAAATGTGGCCCCAATCGTATTTACGAAGATTGGCAACTGATGAACACCTAAGAAGAAGGCAACCCCGATAGCAAAAACAATAATCGCTACCCAGTTGACGCCTCCACGATACCAATATTTTCCACCAACTTTGCCTAATTCATCAACATCATATTGCCGGTGAGCACGGAAATAAAAATCAGTACAAATAATGGCAATCGTAGGTCCTAACACCATCCCCACATAGTCAAGGAACGATTCAAAAGCACTCAAGAAACTACCGACAAACATCGGAATAAAGGTCACAACTGTCGCAAGCAATACGACGATCCATAATGAATACTTTAGTTTGAGCTTTGTAAAGATATTTGAAAGAGCTGATCCGGCCGCTAATAAGTTAACAGCATTGGCCGTCATCGAGGTCAAAATAATAACAAGAAGGGCAACTACCCCCAACCCTAACTTACTAGCAATTGTTGAGGGATCGGAGTTATTTGCGTTATATACCCCACTTGAAATTGCAATACTAATTGTTGAAATCAGGCCAATGAAAGCAAACCATACAACCCCTAGTAAAGCACCAAGGAACGGCGTCAAAGTCGCATTCTTTTCTTTAGCAGTAAAGCGGGTGAAATCAGCACCGGCAGTTACCCAGGCTAAATTAAAAGCTGCTACATAGTCGACCGCCGCACCGACTGCCATTTTTGATTGCGCAGGAACATGCCAAGTTACAATTTGACTGAAGGAAACGGTTCGAAAAACAGCTACTGACTCCCAAATGACGAATACAAGAACAAGGATTATCCCTAAGCGTTCAATCATTTGGACTGACCGTGATCCGCTAGAAACACTAATGATATGGAGAATGCTCATGATAATAATTCCGACTACTAGCCCTAAATAGCCGCCATGCTGTCCCCACACAGGCCATCCTAATAAGTCATGGAAAAGAATGCTTACCGATTGGGCCGCAATAAAAGTATTAACCGCTGTCCAACCAATAAATTGGGTAATATTAACTAATGATGGGAGATAACTGCCCCGTTCACCAAATGAAGCACGGCTTAAAGTCATCGTCGATACCCCAGTCTTATAACCAATGTAACCTACCAAACTTAAAAATACATATGATAAGGCAGATGACAATACTAAGACCTTCATGGCAACTGAAAATCCACAAGCGGCGAGCACTCCGCCGACAAACCATGTCCCATTATTGGCATTTGCCCCGACCCATGTGGCAAACATATCCCAAGTATTAGTCTTTCTGTTCTTCATTGGAATACTAAAAATTGTTGTCCCCTTTTGCTCTTTCACAAGATATCCTCCTTAGACCTAAAAAAGCTCTAGTCCCTTTAATGGTCCTAGAGCTTTACAAAAGAGGAAGCATAGTTTTGTGCCTACTATGCTTATATTATTTTGTCTTTTGTAGTCTCTCTGGGCTACATTAAAAGAACCGTGATTAATTTAATAGTGAGTATACAAGTTCTGACACAAATTGTCAAACTCATTTATTTTCATCATAGGCAGCATTTAATCCCACACTAATCGTTAATGCTTTATCCACTTTTGCCATTGTCTCTGGCGATAAATGAGCAATTCGGTCTTTTAATCGTTGTTTATCAATCGTTCGTAATTGCTCCAACAAAATGACCGAATCATGAGTTAACGGTAACGACTTACCTTTTAGTTGGACATGAGTAGGCATCTTCTTTTTTTGCATTTGGGCAGTAATCGCAGCAATGATTACTGTTGGACTATAATGATTTCCCACGTCATTTTGAAGGATCAGGACTGGACGAACGCCACCCTGTTCCGATCCAATTACCGGGGATAAGTCAGCGTAATAGATGTCACCCCGTTTTACTTTTCGTTTTGTCATTACCTTCGCTTCCCTTAATTATTTACTTTGGCGATAAATGCGATGAACCCGATTACTAATATTAGTTAGGATTTCATAGTTAATAGTACCGGCCCGCTCAGCTAAATCAGTTGCTGTAATTTCTTGATCACCGGACTTGCCCATCAATACTACTGGAGTGCCGACTGGGTAATACTTAGGAAGTCGAATCATCATTTGATCCATACATACTCGCCCGGCAATATCACAAAATTGACCGTCAACTAATACCTTATAACCAGTCATACACCGTGGATAACCGTCAGCATAACCAATTGGCAAGGTGGCTAGCCATTCATCTTGCTCCGCTGTATAAGTGGCGCCATAGCTGACAGATCTTCCTGCCTTTAACTGCTTAACAAAAGAAATTGATGAAACTAATGAACTAACAGGCTGTAAATCAAGCGTTAATTTCAAGTCACGTCCAGATGGGTTTTGTCCATACATTGAAATCCCCATTCGAATTGTATTAGCAGTAATTGTCTCCCGATGCCATAAACCGGTTGCCGAATTTGCCATATGAACATACGGCGGCAGTTCATCAAGGCTGGCAACAAATTGATGCCAACGTTGGACCTGCTGATTAAAGTAATTTTCATCAGGACTATCAGCAGTTGCAAAATGGGTGAACATTCCTTCAAATTCAAATTCAGGACTATCAAGCAGCTTAACAGCTTGCTTAAATGTAGCTACCTCTGTAAACCCAATCCGGCCCATTCCTGAATCAATCCCCAGATGAACCTTTAATGGTTTCTTAGGCTTAGCAACTTGTGCTAGTTGATGATATTGTTCAAGCCAATCTAAGGAGCCAACTGTTAAAGAAACTCCGGCTTGAGCAGCAATCAACGCATCTTCAACTGGCGTAATTCCAAGGACAAGCGTCATGGCTTCAATACCGTTATCCCGCAATTCCAACGCTTCGTCTAAAATTGCTACGCATAAACCACTTGCGCCACTGGTCATTGCTGTTTGGGCAACTGGAATCAATCCATTGCCATAAGCATTTGCTTTTACAACAGCAAGGATTCTACTATTTTCGGGCAATACTTTTTTCTGTTCTTGAATATTATGACGTAATGCATCTAAGTCCACTATTAATGATGTATCTCGCAAACGACCATTAACCATTTATTTATTCTCACTTTCTAAAATTACTTCTGTCATTACTAACGCGGCAGTATGACTCACTGAAGCATGAGCATTACCATTATACGGCGATTTAGTCACAATCGGCGCACCATATTGGTTATCAATGATTTCAATATCATGAAAGCCTAGTTTAGCACCAATTCCTGTTCCATATGCTTTAGCAAAAGATTCTTTTAGTGACCACCGACCAGCAAGATATTCTACTGATCGTTGACCGCTAAATTGACTATATTGTTCTAGTTCAGTCGGTGTCAATACATGCTGGATGAATTGAGAATGCGCTGTCGCAGCTTTCTTAACTCGTTCAATCTCGGTTATATCGATCCCAATCCCCTTAATCATCGAGCGTTCGTCTCCTTAATTATCACTATTATCTACCGCTTAATCTTATCGAAAATAAGCACTTCTTGCAATTATTGTTACATTAGTCCATCATTGTCATGTCATATAAAATTATAAATAAAGTTTATATTTTTCTAGTTACAATTAGCTCAGAAAAAGTTATAATTTTAAGGCAATAAGCATTCTTATTTTTGAATATTTCATTAATTTTTTCTTAAGGACTTTACAGTAAGGTGAAAGTAACTCACCCTATTAGCCGAGATACATAATTAATGGTATTCTTGATATGAATGTCAATTACAAATTTATAAAGATGAGAGAAGGAGAACTATGGCTCAGATTATTCAACGCCATCCTGCATTACGATTCATCTTAAAAACATTATTTTACTTTGTAGTGCTTCTTTTATTAATCTACCTTTATGGTTATTATGGAGCAGGCCAAGAGCCATTTATCTACAACGAATTCTAATGCGGAGGAAATAGATAATATATGAGTAAGAATATTATTACCGTCTTTGAGCAAATTGCCAAGGACAACTCAACGCGGATCGCATATGATGAAATGGGTAAAACGACCACTTATGCGGACTTAAGCTCAGCAGTTGATACTTTAGCGGCATGGCTTAGTACTCAATCTTTGCCTGAGCGTAGTCCGATTCTCGTATATGGTGATCATCAAGTTGAAATGATTATTAGCTTTTTAGCAGCACTAAAAGCTGGACACACTTATATTCCAGTGTCCAACGATTCAGCAATTCCACGGATGCAATCAATTCTGGATACTGCTAAACCGGCGATGATTATTGCTGTTAATGATTTTCCAAGTAATGATCTCCAGTTTGATGCCCCAATTGTCGATCATCAACAGCTTGAAAAGATTTTAGCAACACCGCAAACTTTTGATACTTCAGCAATGATTAATGGTGACGAACTAGCTTATGTCCTCTTTACATCTGGGACTACCGGTTCACCAAAAGGGGTCGAAGTTAGTCATGATAACTTTATGACCTTTGTTGACTGGATGTTAAGTGATGAATTTAAGATCAAAGAACATGCTAATTTCTTAGGTCAACCACCATATTCATTTGATCTTTCAAACATGTACTGGTTACCAGCACTACTTAACGGCGGGACAATCAAGGCGCTTCCTCACGAAGTTGTTGAAAATTTTGGTCAGATGTTCACTGCTCTACCAAACCTTGATCTTGAGGTATTTGTAGGGACACCATCCTTTGCTGATATGTTAATGCTTAGCCCAGCATTTAACCAACAAAAAATGCCAAGCTTAAAGACCTTTCTCTTCTGTGGTGAAGAGTTAACAGTAAAGACTGCCAAAGGATTACACCAACGATTCCCAGATGCTAAAATCTTCAACACTTATGGCCCGACTGAAACAACGGTTGCCGTATCAGGAATCGAGATTACGCCTGAAATCATTGAAAATAATGACCGCTTACCAGTTGGCTATGCAAAGCCAGGAGTTAAATTATCCATTTGGAATGGCGATCAAGAAATCACTACTCCCGGTGAACAAGGTGAGATTGTAATCAGTGGGAATAGTGTGGCACGTGGCTATATGAATAATCCAGAAAAAACAGCCAAATCATTCTTTAAGATCGATGGGGTGCCTGCTTACCGAACTGGGGATGCGGGTACCCTTGACAGCGATGGCTTACTTCATCACAAAGGCCGCATGGATTTCCAAATTAAATTACATGGTTACCGGATTGAACTTGATGAAGTTCGTGCCAGTCTTGAAAAGAGTCCTCTAATCAAACAAGCAGTTGCGGTTCCAAAATATAATAAAGACGGCAAAGTTACGCACTTGATCGCTTATGTTATTCCAAACGAATCTACTGAAGATACGGCTGGATTAACAAAACAAATTCGTGAAAGCTTGGACGGCTTAATCATGCCATACATGATGCCTACCCAATTCGTTTACCGTGAATCATTCCCAATGTCTGCAAATGGCAAGATTGCAGTTAAACAAATGATTGCTGAGGCTAACAAGTAATGATTGATTGGATTTCAAACCTTCCTAATTTCAGTGCTTATGGAACCCCGGTATACTTCTTCTACTTACTTCTTGCTATTTTGCCGTTGGGAATCGGCCTTTACTTTGGGAAGAGGTTTAGCTGGTATGAAGCATTAATTAGTTTTATTTTTATCTTCTTAATGTTCGATGGTTCAAGCTGGCAACAAGGAATTTCATTAATCGCTTATGTTATTTACCAGACAATTATTGTGATGGCTTATCATCGCTACCGGCAAAATAATAATTCGAGTGGTGTTTTTTACTTTACTACCGCCCTATCAATTTTGCCGATTGTAATCGTTAAGCTTTCACCAGCAATGGTTGGTCATAACTCCCTCCTTGATTTCTTGGGAATTAGCTATTTAACTTTCCGGGCAGTCGGAACAGTAATTGAAACGCGTGATGGAATGATCAAAGAGATTTCCCCATGGAAGTTCATTCGTTTCATTCTGTTCATGCCAACCATTACTTCTGGACCAATTGATCGTTACCGGCGCTTTGAAAAGGATTATAAAAAGGTCCCTACTCGCGAGGAATATTTGAATCTTGTTAATACAGGAATTTTCTACTTATTCCTTGGGTTCTTGTACAAATTTGTCATCGGTTATTTCTTCGGTCAGCATTTTTACCCCTTCTTTGAAAAAGCGGCCTTAGCTGATCCATCATTTCCTTCTTGGAACTTAGTCGGTGTTATGTACACTTACGGACTTTACTTATTCTTTGACTTTGCTGGTTATTCATTATTTGCAGTTGCTATTAGTTACTTTATGGGTGTGCGGACCCCAATGAACTTTAAGCAGCCTTTCAAATCGAAAAACCTTAAAGAGTTCTGGAATCGTTGGCACATTAGCCTTTCTTTCTGGTTCCGTGATTATATTTTTATGCGGTTCGTCTTTCTTGCTACCAAAAAACGATGGTTTAAGAATCGAAATGCCTTGTCATCAACCGCATATATGCTTAATATGTTACTAATGGGCTTTTGGCATGGAATTACCTGGTACTATATTCTCTATGGTTTTCTCCAAGGTCTAGGCCTAGTAGTTAATGACTGGTGGCTGCGTTTCAAGCGCAAAAACTTAAAACAGCTACCACATAATAAGTTCACTACTGGAGTTGCTATTTTTGTCACATTTAACTTTGTAATGTTTACTTTCTTGATCTTCAGTGGGTTCTTAGATACTTATCTATTCAAATAATTTTAGGAGGATTTTAATTATGCAAGAACAAATTATTAATATTTTAGCTGATGCAACTGGTCGGGACACTGCAGACTTTAGTGATGCAAGTCAAAACCTTTTTGAAAGTGGTCTTTTAGACTCAATGGCAACTGTTAGCCTTCTTCTCGGTTTACAAGATGCTTTTGGCGTTCAAGTACCAGTTTCAGAATTTGACCGTAGCCAATGGGACACTATTGAAAAGATTGAAGAACGGGTAAAGGAGCTCCAAAATGCATAATGGCAAAAAGCTGTGGTCAATCTTTGGCCCGCTGATTGTCGCTTGTCTATTAGTAGTTCTTTTGTTTTCACTGCCGATTAGTAAAAAGCACTCAGCGGCGATTGAACATAAAGCTGCAGTATCACTAAGTCCTGTTGTTTTTAAGAACCAATCAATCAAACAACAAGCGCTCAGTGATAAGCACACCCACTATGTTCCATTCTTTGGTTCTAGTGAATTACGACGAATGGATCGCTTCCATCCTTCTGTAATGGCTGCTCGTTATCATAACTATACTCCTTTCCTCTTTGGTTCACGGGGTACCCAATCTCTTCCGCAATTCTTTAACATTAATTCAATGGAAACGCAGATGAGAAATAATAAGGCAGTCTATATCATTTCACCACAATGGTTTACCAAGCAGGGTGTTCAACCACCAGCTTTCAAGTACTATAATGGTGAACTCGCTAACCTTAACTGGCTTCAACACGCTAATCCTAAATCACCATACGATCGCTACATTGCAACGCGATTAATTGCAATGCTTGGTAAAGATGGGACTGTTTCTTCGTATGCTAAAAAAATCGCCGAAGGAAAATCCCTGAGCAGTTTCGACATGGGAGCTATCCGCTTCCGGCTTAACATGCTTGTTCATGAAGATGCCATCTTCTCAGGTTTTCAATTAAATAATAACTATGGCAAGCATATCCTCCCAAACGTTAAGAAACTTCCTCCGCGTTACAATTACAATGAACTTTATGATGATGCAATGAATGAAGCCGCACATGATACTGATAACAACCGTTTCGGTATCAAAAACAGCTTCTATACCCAGCGTGTGAAGAAAAACTTAGCGAAAACAAAGGGATCACAACGGAATTTCAATTATACTAAGTCACCAGAATATGGCGATTTGGAAGTAGTTTTGAATCAGTTTAAGAACACCAATTCAAATGTCCTCTTTATCATCCCACCAGTTAATTCAAAGTGGGAAAAGTACACGGGGATGGACATGAATATGTATTACCAATCTGTTGAAAAAATCAAATTCCAACTTCGTCAACAAGGGTTCAATCATATTTTGGATCTTTCTCATGACGGTGATAAACCTGGATTTATGGAAGATACCATCCATATCGGTTGGGCTGGTTGGGTAAAAGTTGATAAAGCTACTAATAGTTTTATTGCTAACAAGCAACCACAACCACATTATCAAATTAATAGTAAGTTCCTTTCACCAGAATGGACTAACTTAACCCCAACTCCTGGTAATTTACAGAAATTCCAAGAAAAATTACATTAACAAAAAGCGAGACTTGAAGAATTTTCTTCGGGTCTCGCTTTTATTAAACTACTAAATCTAATTGATCGACAACATCTTGTAATAAGCTCATTCCTGCTAAACTATTACCATGCTGGTCAAGAGCTGGACTAAAAATACCAATACCACATTTTTGCGGGGCACAAGCCAATAAGCCGCCGCCAGTACCACTTTTAATAGGGAGTTCAATTTTAATTGTGTATTCTTTTGATTCTTCAAACGAACCAACTGTTGTTAGCAATTTCTTTACCAACTCGTTATCTTCATGGCTAATAAGACGCTCATTATCCCAAGGTTTAATTCCATCATTTGCCAAGACTGCTCCTAAGTTAGCAAGACTCTGTGATGTCACCATCATTGAGCTTTGCATAAAATAAGTTATCAACGTTTGATCAACAGTCTCTAAGATATCCTTATCTTTCATATAGTAGGCAAGTGCATGAATATCTTTATCATTCATAATTGCCGATCGAAACAAACGCTCATTTAAGCTGATACATGGATCGTTGCAAATCTCCCGGCAGAACCCGAGAAGGGCATTAAAACTATTCTGCCCCATCAACTGGTCAATTAAGGCTGTCGTTAACAAGGCGGAGGAATTATTAAGGTAATTTACCCGATGTACGTGCTCGCTCAACTCATCATCCAATAGTGCCGAACTTAGGCTATAATCTGCCGAACCATTTTCCAGTTCTGCTAAGACGCGCTTATGTCCTAATCTCTTGATCGCTAATATTAAAGTTATGACCTTCGCAATACTCTCGATCGCAAATCTCGTTCCTGCCATTCCAGCGGTCCCAATTTCGTCCTCGTCAACGTCATAAATGGCAATGCCCAATTGCTGCGGATCAACAATTCCTAATATCGGAATATAGTTTGCAACCTTACCATGAGCTGTTTCAGCAAAGTTTTTATCAATCAATTGCTCTAATTTTTGCATCGTCAAAACCTCTCTCACACAAGGCATAAATAACCCTGCAGCTCCTCAAGTACCAAACAAGAAAAATTAGCCCCCCTTTACACTTAATTTGCATGATGAAATAATAGCCGAATATCTACATGAGCTCATCTTCTCAGATACTAATCATCGTAATAATCGTAACAAATACATTATAAATAAATCAAATAATTAGCATAAATATTTTTATAAAAAGATAACAAAATACCCCACTCTTATTTATACATTCCTAAATAAGAGCGGGGCATTTTTAATTTATCCTAAACCAGTTTAAGCTTATCAAACGACTAATTAATTTAATCGCGTTTCTTCTTACCTAATCCTGAAAGTCCGAATAAGCCTAATAGACTTGCAATTGCTAAGCCAGCAATGCTTAAGCCACGTTCTGTTTCATTACCTGTTTGTGGTAATGTTTCCTTGCTATTTGTATCAGCAGCTTTTTCTGTCTGTTGACCGGTAGTAAGGTTCGTTCCATGACTTCCCGTTAAGTCGGCTTGGGTATTGTTACCTTGAACCGGAGCTTGAGTTGCATTGTTATTATCTTGGCTAGTACTGTTGCCTTCAGTTGGCGTTTCAGTATTAGTTTGGTGGTTAGAAGAATTATCAGATTCAGTAGGAGCGTTTGAAACCTTAATATTTTCAATTGCCGCAATTCCAGCTGCCTCTGCTTCACTAATTGCACTAGCAGTAGTAGCATTGTCAATCGCTGTCCGTGCATTTTCTGCTGCTTGTTCAGCTTCATTAATCAACGCTTCCTTCGCTGCTGGGCTTAGGTTAGAATTATTGATTTCTTCCTTCTTAGAATTCAAAGCATTATCAACGTTCTTCTTCGCTTGGTCGCGAGTCTCTTCAACAGTTGGTACTTGAATATCTAAGATTGCTTGCACGCCATTCTTCGCAGCAAGTTCAGCCGCATCATTAGTTGTTGCTGCATCAATATTCTTGTTTGCAGCAGCAGCTTCGGTTTGTGCTTGATCAATTAGCTTTTGCTTTTCAGCATCAGTTAAGTTTTGAGCAGCGTTAATTTCAGCCGTCTTAGCTGTTAATGCATCGGCAATAGCTTGTTTAGCATCACTCTTTGCTGCATCCAGAGTTGGGATGGTTACATTCAAGATTTCGTTGATTCCTGCTGTTTCCGCATCCTTAACAGTGGCGTCAGTGGTTGCATTCTTAATATTATCAATTGCCTTATCTGCAATCTCGTCTACTTGGTTCTTCAATGCTTCTTTTTGCGCCTCAGTCAAGTTCTTAGCTGCTTCGATTTGAGTCTTCTTAGCATCCCGAACTTGTTCAACTGCTGTAATTGAAGCATTTTGAGCATCAGTTAACGTTGGTACTGTAATATCAAGAATTGCTTGAACACCGTTATCCCGAGCAGTATTGATTTCCGCACTAGTTTGAGCGTTATTTACGTTGTCAACGGCAGTCGTGTATGCTGCCTGAGCCTGTTGCTTAAGATCTTGCTTAGTAGTTTCAGAAAGATTATTAGCATTATTAATTTCACTAACTTTATCAGCTAATGCTCTATCAAGGGCAGCAATAGCATCCTTTTGTTGATCTTCTCGGCCAGGAACCTTAATGTCAAGGATTGCCTTCACACCATCAGTCTCAGCGTCCTTAACTGCGTCATTAGTTGTTGCCTTCGCAATATTATCCTTAGCGGTATTAGCCGCAGTTGTAGCGTCCTTAATTAAAGCATCTTTTTCATCATTAGAAAGGTTAGTTGCAGCATTAATTTCTGCCGTCTTTTCTTTCAATACCTCATCGATTACCTTAGTTGAAGCCTTCTTAGCTTCATCAAGACTCGGAACAGTTACATTTTCAATTGCTTGAGCACCATTGTCTTCTGCAGTTTGAACATCATTATTGGTTGTAGCATTATCAATATTCTTCTTAGCCTGATCCGCTTCATCAGTTGCTTGGTTAATCAAGTCTTGCTTTTGACTATCTGAAAGATTATCAGCATTATTGATTTCATTCTTCTTTTCGTTGAGAACATCATCAATCAGATTCTTTGCTTGGTCCTTCGCATCATCAAGACTTGGGACAGTGACATTTGCAATAGCATCTACACCATCTGTAGTAGCCTTGTTAACTGCTTCATTGCTAGTAGCATTCTTAATGTTTTCCTTAGCCTTTGCTGCTTCTTCGTTGGCTTGATCAATTAAGTCTTGCTTTTGCTTATCAGATAAGTTGGTTGCATCATTGATTTCTTTAATCTTGTTAGCTAAAGCATCATCAATTGTTTGGTTAGCTTGATCCTTGGTTGATGAAGTTGTTGGAACTGCAATATCGTTGATTGCAGCAACTCCGGTATTCTTAGCATCTTCAACCGCTGGAATGGTAGTAGCTGAATCAATTGCCTTCTTAGCTGCCTTTGCTTCTTGGTCAACTAAGTCATTCAAGGCCTTAGCTTCATCGGTGGTT
>BLMQ01000162.1:0-2347 GCA_011958095.1 Lactobacillaceae bacterium
ATATCCTTTGATTCACGAGTAGTCTTAGCGATAATCTTCCGCATATTAGACATTGGTTCACGTTCTTCAAGGTCGGCATTCCATGGCTTGATTGTATTACCAGCGGTCTTAGCTGCAACTGGAGCAGTCTTAGCTGACGTAGCCGTACTCTTTTCTTCCTTAGCTGGAGCAGCTGCCCCATTAAAGTTGTCAATATCCTCTTTAAGAACTTGACCGTGGTTACCACTTGGTTGAACAAGTGAGATATCAACACCCTTATCACGGGCATATTGACGAACAGAAGGCATTGCCATTACAAGCTTATTTGGTTCTGCAAGTGGGGCTACTCCACCCTTTGAAGAATTATCTTCTGAAGGGGAATCTGCAGCTGGAGCCGTGAATTCTTCACTTTCAGTAGCTTCTTCACTGCCTGTATCAGTTTCATCATCATCGTCTTCACTTTCGACGTTTGTACTAATACCAGGCTTACCATCATCAATTTCAGCGAGCTTGTCGCCTTTTTCAACATGGTCGTCTTCTTTTACAAATAATTTTTTGACAGTTCCATCAACTGGAGATACCAATTGAGTAGTTGATTTATCAGTTTGAATTTCAATTAAAGGATCATCAGCTTTAATTGCTTCTCCTTCTTTAACGAGCCAAGAAGCAACATCACCTTCAGTTAATCCTTCTCCCATTTCTGGTAGTCTAAAAATGTATGCCATATCGTATTAACACCCTTTCTATTCCGTACTTTTAGTAATTAATTACTTCCCGTACGGCATCCTCAATATCACGTGCACCTGGAAGCCAAACATTTTCAGCTTGTGGGAATGGATATACTGAGTTAGGAGCAGCAACCCGAGTAACAGGAGCATCAAGGTACATAATTGCACCTTCTGAAATAGCTGATGCAACTTGGGCACCAACACCAGCCATCTTTTGTGCTTCTTGAACAATAACTACTCGGTGCGTCTTCTTAATTGATTCAAAGATCGTGTCAGTATCAAGTGGGTAAAGAGAACGCAAGTCGATAATCTCAGCAGAAATATTGTCCTTAGCTAATTTCTTAGCAGCTTTTTGTGCTTCTGATACTTCACCGCCATAAGCGATAATTGTAACATCAGTACCTTCTTGAACAACATTTGCTTTGTCCAACGGAACAGTATACTTGTCATCAGGAACTTCACCTTTGACTGAACGATAGAGACGAAGGTTTTCAAGGAAAAGAACTGGATCGTTATTTTCAATTGCAGAAATAATCAAGCCCTTAGCATCATAGGCAGAACTTGGTGCAACAACCCGCAATCCTGGAATACCAACGAAGAAGTTTTCAAGATCATCCCCGTGCAATTCAGCAGTATGAGTACCACCACCATAAGGAGTCCGAATAGTAATTGGTGCATGCTTAGTTCCATTGTATTGGAAACGAATCCGTGACATTTGAGCAGCGATAGAATCCATTGCTTCAAAAGTAAAGCCCATAAATTGAATTTCTGGTACTGGACGCCAGCCAGTTGCTGCTAAACCAATTGACATTCCTAAAATACCTGATTCGGCAAGAGGGGTACTAAATACTCGATCAACACCGTATTTTTCTTGAAGACCATTAGTAGCACGGAAAACACCACCGTTTTTACCAACATCTTCACCGAATACTAAAGTCTTAGGATCTTCGGCTAAAGCGATGTCAATACCTTCAGTAATAGCTTTGATATAAGTCTTTTTAGCCATGATTACTTCGACTCCTTTTCTTCGTACTTCTTAATTTGTTCTTTAATGTCTGGAGTTGGTACTTCAAACGTCCGCTTCAACATATCGCTAACTTTTTCAGGTTCTACTGAGTCAGCTTCTTTCATTGCTTCTTTAAAGCTTTGTTTGCATTCATCAGCATATTTTTGTTCTTCTTCTTCAGACCAAAGCCCCTTTTTAGTTAGGTACTTGCGAAGACGAATCAATGGATCTTTATCAAACCATGGCTTTGTTTCATCCTCAGTCCGGTAACGAGTAGGATCATCACCTGCTGAACTGTGAGCACCGAACCGGTATGTTAATGTTTCGATTAGCACTGGTCCATTACCGGCAGCAGCAAATTCACGAGCTTCCTTTGCAACTTCATAACATGCAAGGACGTCCATTCCATCAACTTGAACACCTGGAATTCCAGCAGCAACAGCCTTTTGGGCAATTGTTTGTGCTTCAGTTTGGAGCTTTCGTGGGAACGAAATAGCCCATCCATTATTTTGAATAATAAATACACCAGGTACTTGGAATGCACCAGCAAAGTTCATTCCTTCATAAGTATCACCTTGTGAGCTTCCACCTTCACCAGTGTAAGCATAAGCAACAGTGTCTTTCTCACCATTCT
>BLMQ01000163.1:0-1197 GCA_011958095.1 Lactobacillaceae bacterium
ACACAAGCACGATTACCATTCACAACGTGGCTTAATGAAGAAGATTGTGAACTTCCATTTGCTTACCTCATTTCATTAAGAAGCTTTTTCATCCTTTAAAACGTAACGAGGTTCTGTATGTTGCGTTACACATCGTTTATCAATAATTACCTTTTCTACATCTTTACGACTTGGCAAGTCAAACATTACATCCCGCATTACATCTTCAATAATCGAACGGAGACCACGAGCACCTGTATTCCGCTTGATTGCTAATTGTGCCATTGCTCGTAATGCACCATCAGTAAAGGTCAACTGACTTCCATCAAGGCGAATTAACTCTTGATATTGCTTAACTAATGCATTCTTCGGCTCAGTAAGGATTCGAACAAGGTCATCTTCATCAAGTTTTTCAAGAGCAGTCATCACAGGTAATCGTCCGATAAATTCTGGAATCAAGCCAAACTTAAGAAGGTCTTCTGGAATAACATGTTGCAAAATATTTTTATCCGTAACCTCTTCAGCTTCTCGTGAGTCTGTTCCAAATCCAATTGTCTTATCACCGAGTCGTTCCTTAACAATTGTTTCGATCCCATCAAAGGCTCCCCCCACAATAAAGAGGATATTCTTTGTATCGACTTGGATAAATTCTTGCTGTGGATGCTTACGTCCTCCCTGAGGCGGTACATTAGCAATTGTTCCTTCAAGAATCTTTAAAAGAGCTTGTTGAACCCCTTCTCCAGAAACATCACGCGTAATTGATACATTTTCACTCTTCTTTGCGATTTTATCAATCTCATCAATGTAAATGATTCCTTTTTCAGCACGTTCTACATCAAAGTCAGCAGCCTGAAGTAATTTAAGGATAATATTCTCAACATCTTCACCAACGTATCCAGCTTCAGTTAAAGTTGTAGCATCTGCAATTGCAAACGGAACATTTAGAATTCGCGCAAGTGATTGGGCAAGATAGGTTTTCCCAGAACCAGTTGGACCAATTACGGCAATGTTGCTCTTTTGAAGTTCTGTATCATTATTATCGCCACTCATCATTGCATTAACCCGCTTATAGTGGTTATAAACAGCAACTGCTAATGTTTTTTTAGCATCACCTTGACCAATTACATAGTCATCCAGTTCGTTAACAATCTCTCCTGGAGTTGGCACACGGAAAGCTTTTTTAGCTTCATCTTCTGCTAATTCCTGATCAATAATTTG
>BLMQ01000164.1:0-18063 GCA_011958095.1 Lactobacillaceae bacterium
GTACTGCGTATTTGCTTTTTATGAAAGTAACTTAACTTATGTCACAGTCCCTTTTCGTTATTAAGGGTTCAAACGGTTAAGCATCCGTGGGAATGGAATGTTTTCACGAATGTGGTCTTGGAGAGTAATCCAAGCTAAGAATCGTTCAAGTCCCATTCCAAATCCAGAGTGTGGAATTGAACCGTACTTCCGTAAATCGTCGTACCAACCGTAATCTTCTTTACTTAAGCCGTTTTCTTCAAGCTTATTTGTGATGTATTCGTAGTCGTAGGAACGTTCAGAACCACCAATGATTTCACCGTAGCCTTCTGGAGCAAGCAAGTCCGCACAGATAACTTGGCGGGAATCTTCAGGATCTTCAGGCATGTAGAAAGCCTTGATTTCTTTAGGGTAGTTCAAGATAAAGACTGGCTTTTGGAATTGATCCGCCAAGTAGGTTTCTTCTGGTGAACCAAAGTCCGCACCGTATTCTACATCAAAGCCACCCTTTTGAAGCATTTCAATGGCTTCCTTATAAGTGATCCGTGGATATGGTAATTCAGTGAACGGCTTCAAACTTTCTACACTACGCCCTACCATTTCAAGTTCGCGTGCACAATGGTCAATTAAGTCTTGAACCAAGTAAGCAATGTATTGTTCTTGAATCTTAAGACTTTCATCTTGGTGCATCCAAGCCATTTCTGGTTCGATCATCCAGAATTCCATTAAGTGACGACGAGTCTTTGACTTTTCAGCACGGAAAGTAGGACCCATCGTGTAGACGCGGCCTAATGCCATGGCGCCAGCTTCTGCATATAATTGACCAGATTGTGAAAGGAAAGCAGAACGATCAAAGTAGTCAGTTTCAAATAATTCTGTTGTCCCTTCAGGAGCACTTCCAGTTAGTTCTGGAGCATCAAATTGAGTAAATCCATGCTTTTCGAAGAATTCCATTGTCGCAAGCTTAACACGACTTCGAATCCGCATTAATGCCCACGGCTTGCGAGAACGTAACCATAAATGACGGTTATCAAGCAAGAAATCAATTCCATGTTCCTTGTTACCGATCGGGTAATCTTCACTTTCGCCAACAATGTCAAAGTCTTTGATGTGAATTTCATAACCAAACTTTGAACGCTTGTCTTCAGCGATTTCACCGGTTACCCAAAAACTGGTTTCTTGGTGTAAATCATGCTTAGCAGAATCAAATTTTTCTTCAGAAACATCATTTTTACGGATGATTCCTTGGAAAAATCCAGTTCCGTCACGGAGTTGCAAAAATGCAATCTTACCGCTTGAACGCTTATCAGTTAACCAAACACCAATTTTAACTGTTTCCCCAACATGCTTTGGTGCTTCACTAATTGTAATAGTTTCCACTTTTATACTCTCCCTTAAATTATAGAATTTGAATGTGGTTCTCTTCACACTTCTTAATCATATCTTCTGGCCAAATACTTGCCTGTACTTCTCCAATATGAGCTTTGCCAAGAAGGAGCATACAAAGGCGAGATTGACCAATTCCTCCACCAATTGTATATGGTAATTCGCCATTGAGCAACATTTTATGGAATGGTAATTTTTCACGATCAGTTGCATCGGCTTGTTCAAGTTGGTATTTCATTGATTCTGGACTAACCCGAATTCCCATACTTGAAATTTCGATCCGGCGTTGAAGAGGTTCATACCAGAAAATAATATCACCGTTTAAGCTCCAGTCATCATAGTCAGGTGCTCGACCATCGTGAGGCTTACCACTGCGTTGCAACTTGTCACCGATCTTCATTACAAAGACAGCACCAAGCTCTTTAGCAATTTTATCTTCCCGTTCAAGTGGGGTGAGGTCTGGCCACCGATCTTCAAGCTCTTGCGTTGTAACAAAGTGAATCTCATCTGGTAAATGGTAAACAGCTTGCGGGAACTTGTACCAAACTTCATGTTCCATGTGCTTAATCACTTTGAAAATATCACGAACTGTATCCTTTAAGGTTTCTTCTGTTCGTTCATCCTTACTAATAATCTTTTCCCAGTCCCACTGGTCAACATAAATTGAGTGGAAGTTATCGAGGTCTTCTTCCTTACGAATGGCGTTCATGTTGGTGTAGAGACCTTCATGCATCCCAAAACCGTACCGCTTAAGGGCGAGACGTTTCCACTTAGCGAGAGAATGGACAACTTCAACAGTTTCGCTTGGCATATCCTTCATTTCAAACGATACTGGTTGTTCAACACCGTTTAAGTTATCGTTTAATCCAGTACTCTTTTCAACAAACATTGGTGCAGACATCCGTTGAAGGTTTAGTTCTTTACCAAATTCGTCTTGGAAAGTTTCACGAATATAACGAATAGCAGCTTCAGTTTCTCTGATTGAAAGACGTGGATCGTAATCCTTTGGAATAGTTAAGTCCATAATAGACACTCCTTAAATAATAGATTTAGGAATGAATTAAAAAAGCCCTTCGTTCCCCTTGTAGTTAAGGGACGAAAGGCTTTTTTCCGCGGTACCACCCAAATTGTCTAGTATAAAACTAGGCCTCCTCAAGAGCACATCATGCTCTGCCGGTGAGGTAACGGTCCGGATCCGGCCAAGCCTACTTTAAGTAAACTTATTTGGGTTGGCAGCACTCGCGAAAGTGTTATTCACTAGCGTAGGGTCGACCGGTTTCTCACTACCACCAGTTCACTGAACGAATACAACTAGTTACTCTTCTTTCTCATCGCTTTTTTATTTTGTTAATTGTATTTTAACCTAATTCATTTAAAATGCAATACTTTTTTAAATAAATTTATTTTTCGCTCTTTTTTGCAATTAAATTTAATCGTGATAATTGCCGCAGTATAACTAGTACAAGCAAGGTTTCAATCGGCCAGGTAATCAACTCTTTTGGCAAACGAATGAAGAGAAGAGCCATGAAAGTATGGCCGGTACTACTGGAACTTAAGCTCATAAGGTAAAGCCATAAAGTTGTGCCGATAACATTAGTAAGAAGAATTTGGAAAAACTCATATATTAAAATTCGTTGCCAGCTTATCCGTTGTTGGTATAGGAACATTCCTGCAATTACACCAGCGATAAATGCTGAGAGGGTAAAGCCAGGAAAGAATAAGCTTCCTGAATTTAAAATAGTATTACTTATGATATCAGATACGACCATTGACCATCCACCAATCCATGGTCCAAGACAATAGCCAATAAGTGCGGTGGCAATAAAACCAAAACTAAATTTTAAAACCGCTGGATCTCCAATTGAAAGTTTATTTAAGATTACCTGCAGTGCGACCAACATAGCAGCTAAAGTTAAATTCTTTGTAGTAAAACGCGGTCCGGCAAATGATAACGTAGACATATCAATCCACTCCCTTTTGAAAATTTTGTTAGGGAACACATTGACGTTTCCGTTCATGGTGAATGCGGAATAACAAAGCAGCTAGTTATAAGCCTCCTTCTAACGTTCACATTCCGTTCCGTTAGACAATAACTCTGAGATCCCTACCCCAACAGTAGTAATATATGCTAAATATATTTATTAATCAAGCTCAAACATGTGATTTTATTTTTATCATGTCTTTATTTTGCTAGAATTAAAATTATTTAACAAGCGTAGTTATTAAAAGTGAAAACTATAAATTAATACTATAGCACTTGAATGTTATAAAACAACAAGATAAAATAGGAGTATGAAATATTCATATAAACTAAGTGATGCTGTTCACTTATTAAGCTATTTGCACATTTATCAGGATGGTGACTTATCTAGTAAAGCGATTGCTGATAGTATTGAGTCGAATCCGAGTGTTGTTCGTCAATTAATGTCAGATTTGAGGACTGCTGGTTTGATCGTAACTAGAAAGGGGGCTGCTGAACCGCGATTAGCTAAAAAGCCACGAGAGATTAACCTGTTTGATATCTACCAGGCAATAAATATGGATCATGATTTACTTCATGTTGATCCAAAAACTAATTTGAAGTGTATTGTTGGTGGAAATATTCAGGTGTCATTAGAAAAGTATTATGATCAGATTCAAGCAGCAGCTTTTAATGAGATGAAGCAAATTTCATTAGCAGATGTAATCGACGATATTCTACAACGCCAAAGTACAAAGTTAGATTTATTAAAGAAGCAGATTTAAAATAAAAACGCAACTGAGGAAAAATCCTTAGTTGCGTTTTTTATAGTGCTTTACAGTTAATTATTGTTGCGCAATTGCATCATTAACAGCTGTTTGCTCTTTGTTAATTAAATTGACTTTGCTTTCAATTACACTAATGTCCATTTTAATTTCCCGGGTTAAACCTGGTGTATTAAGTTTAGGTTCAAAGAAGTCTTTAAATTCGTTCAATCGTTCAGGAGTATGGAAAACGCCGGCAGTGACAGTGATAAAGGTAGCAAATTCCATATCGCCACCAACTGTGTCATTTAACCATTGCCATTCATCACGAAGCCAATTCCAGGCAGCTTGTTGACCTGCTTTATTGGCAAGAAGTCCACGATACCATGCTCGTAAATCTTGAGGCTTAATGACGTCAGCATCTTCAAAGTAACTAACAACTTTTGCAATTAATGCTGGATCAGTTGTATTTGGTATTGCCATTCGCAAGTCTTGTTTAAAGCTTGCGTCCGCCGTTTGTTGGTAAGCTTTGATCAATTTATCGAATAATTCAGCACTTCCGAAGTTTTGAACTTCATTTTTAAGAACCAACCCACGAATATCCGCCGAAAGGGATTCTAATTTATCTTGATTTTCGGTGAAGATTTGATGAGCTTGAGTAATTGAATCATTATTGCGTGCAAATAGTGAAGCACTAAGAATGTAAGGACGCGTTAATTGATCATCATTGCTTTCGCCATCTTTAGGTAGCCAACCAAGCCGCTTTACCTGGTCCTTACTTAATAAATCAAAGAATTGTCGTAGTTCTTGTTCAGCAGGAGAATCAGGCTTAGCAAACATTTTAAGGCTATTAGCTATTTGGTATAGTTCAGCGTTAACAATGGCAGAAGTACTATCTTTAAATTGCTTTAATAATGGAATTAATGACGCATAAGATACTTGTTGTCCTTGAGCAAGCAGCCGCAGATCTTGAAGAAGTTGGCGCTGGGCGATCGGGTCTAATTCATCAGCGTGATCTAAAATATCGTTTAGTAGCGTATCGTCATATTTTACGATGAAGTGTGAATTATTACCGAGATTTAGCCGGAATGGTTGATCATTCTTATCACGTAATGCTTGATAATTGCCAAGGTTGAGTTCTTGTTCAGCCATAATTTGAGGAACTTCATCATAGTTACTATTAAGCGGGATTTGCCATTGCCGATCAACATCTTTACCATCACCAATGAAGAATTGCTTTTGTGACAGTACTAAATCGCCATCATCATTAATTTTTGCTGTTACAACAGGATAACCGGGTTGTTCAAGCCATGAATTCATGATCTTTCCAATATTAAGCTCTGATGCATCGCCAAGAGCTTTCCATAAGTCAGCTCCAGTTGCATTACTGTATTTATGAGCAGCAAAATAATTCTTAAGGCCTTCTCGTAACGCTTTGTCACCTAAAAGAGCCCGGACCATTACTAACATTCGCGATCCTTTGGCATAAACAATCGCACCATCGAATAAGGCATCAATTTCGGCCGGATTGTTAACATCAACATGAACGGATTGAACACCATCAGTTGCATCCCGTTGTAATGCCATTGGCGCTTCTGAAGTTTGGAAAAGTTCCCAAATATGCCAGTCGGGCTGGAGAGCATCAACAGCAACATATTCCATCATATTAGCAAAACTTTCATTGAGCCATAAGTCATCCCACCACTTCATTGTCACAAGGTCACCAAACCACTGGTGAGCTAGTTCGTGTGTGATGACAGTTGCAACTAATTGTTTCATTTCAAGGGAAGTGTTGTCTGGATCGAGTAATAAGTAAGCTTCCCGGTAGGTTACCAATCCCCAATTTTCCATTGCACCGGCAGAGAAATCAGGTAAAGCTAACTGCCATGAATGGGGAAGGGGGTACGGAGTTTGATAGAAATCCTCGTAAAATTCGATTGCTCGTTTGGCAATGTCTAATGCAAAATCAAGTTCCTTTGGTTGGTGCGCTTCCGTTGCGAATACTCCTACTTTAACGCCACCCTTTGTCTCAGTAATTTTACTTTGGAGTTCCCCAAAGGCAAAGGCAACAAGATAAGTGGACATCCGCACAGTTGGTTCAAAGTAGTGGATACCATTTTCAACATGATCTTCTGGCATATTAGCGATAACGGTTTCGCCAGGATGCTCATCAAATTTAATTGCTAGACTGAAGATAGCTTTAGCCTCTGGTTCATCGACACAGGGAAAAGCTTGCCGCGCAAAAGTTGTTTCAAATTGAGTTCCAATAATTTGCTTTTTCTCCCCATCAACCTCATAGTATGATGGATAAATTCCCATCATTGAATCGGTTAACTTAGTATTATAAGTTACAGTAAAAGTTACTTTACCAGTTTGCGGAAGGGTAATCCGAACTGCCTCGGCATCATTATCAATATTAAAGTCTAATTCTTGACCGTCTGCTTGAACGCTAGTGACCTGCAAATTTTTTTGGTTAATTGCAATTTGAGGATCATTAGCATTCCCAGTGATCGTTGTTTTTCCATTAATTATTTTTTTTGCACGATTAATATCGATAAAAACATCATAATGGTCAGGTTGGAAAGTATTATAAAAGCGTTCGAGTTTTGCCATATGAAAAGTTCCCTTCTTAATTTATTTTTAATGTTTATTATACGGCTGATGAGAAGAATTAGCTAAATTATTACCTAATTTTAGAATAGAAAAAATTGTAGACCAATCTTATGTTATTTAGACAGGTCTACAATCTGTAAAAAAATTAAATTTGATCTAGTGCTTCTTCAATCGGCGTATTTCCACTCCGCATCATGATTACGTGGCCAATTGTATTGTCGTGTTGTAGGATATCGGCTAAAGTCTGGGCAACGTCAGGAATTGGATTAGAGGTTGCAGAACCTTCACCAATTTGAATTTTACCGGTACCAGGTTCTTCAGTTAAGTTAGCGGGTTAAAGGATAGTGTAATCAAGTTTTGTATTTGAGATGAGATAATTATCAGCAAAGAATTTGGCAATATTGTAGTCCATAATTGAAGCTAATGATGGAATCCTTGACCACATTTCAGGCTGTAAAGCATAGAGAGAACTTAACATAATGTAACGTTTAATTCCGTTTTTTTCGGCAGCTTGTATTGTTTTAACTGCTCCCATCGCATCAGTTTGCAGTAAATCTTTCCCGCGAGATCCAGCAACAAAGTAAACTGCATCCATGCCCTTCATTAATTCAGCGATTTTTTCAACGCTATCATGTAGGTTCAATTTAACAGTAGTAACGTGGTTTAACTTAATAACTTTTTCAGGATGACGAGCACCGGCAGTAACTTCATTACCGGTAGCAACTAAATCTTTAATTAAGTCAGTAGCGACACGGCCTGAACCACCGACGACAAATACTTTCTTCATAACTAATCGACCTCCTAGATGAATTTTAACGCAGTTTATCCAATTTATAATTAAAAGTGACCTATTACATATGATTTTAACTAATTTTTTGTAAGCAGTAAAGGATGATGATTCCAAGCTTTAATTCAATAATTTTGCCTAAAATGCGGTATCATTAATAGTGTATAAGTCATTTTAGAATTTTAGGCAAAGAAGGGATTTATTGTGACTGAAGAACACGATTTAACCTCAAAAATGGTTGAAGAATTAAAGAAAGAATTTCATTCACGTAAAGATGCAGAAATTATTGCCCGGGCAATCCAAAAAAATGGAATTAAGGCTGCGAGTGAAGATCCAATGGCAAGCGAACGTCTTCATCGAGCATTTTCCTATGAAATTAAAACGGGAAAGCCAACCAACCAGCGTCATAGCGGACGTTGCTGGTCTTTTGCAGCGTTAAACACATTACGTCATAAGTTTGCGACAAAATATAAGTTCAAGGACTTTGAATTGTCACAAAATTATCTGTTTTTCTGGGACCGAATTGAGCGGGCAAATATGTTTTTCCAAAAGATTATTGCAACTGCTGATAAGCCCTTGCATGATCGAACCGTTGATTTCTACCTTAGTTTCGCATTAAATGATGGTGGACAATGGGCGAATGCTGCTTCTATTATCGAAAAATATGGTGTTGTTCCAGAATATGTAATGCCTGACACACATAATACGAAGGATACGTCAGATGTGGCCGAAGTATTTGACAGTTTAATGCGCAAAGATGCAATTGAATTACGAGCAATGGTGCAAACTAATGCCAGTGCAGCGGAATTACAGGAAGCACAAGAGCGAATGATGGGTGACGTTTATAAGATTGTGGCCTACTCATTTGGTGAACCGCCTGTAAAATTTGATCTTGAATATCGGGATGATGATAAAAAATTCCATCAAGTTCTTGGCTTAACGCCATTAAAGTTCTATCATGAATACTTTGATACAAACTTAAGTGACTATATTGTGGTTACTAATGCACCTGATCATGAAATGGACCGAAGTTATTTAATGCCAGCTCAAGATAGTGTGGTTAATGGTTTGCCGATTAAATTTGTTAATGTTCCTTTTGAAGAATTACAAGAAGGAGCTATCAAACAACTGCAAGCTGGTGAAACGGTTTGGGTTGGAAATGATGTTCTCCAACAAATGGACCGTAAGCGAGGCTTGATGGATGCAAAATTATATCATCGCGAGGAATTGCTTGATGTTGACTTTGTAATGGATAAGAAGCACCGTTTGGAAACTAAGCAAGCTGTCGTTTCTCATGCAATGACATTAACAGGCTTTGACATGGTAAATGATCAACCTACACGATGGAAGATTGAAAACAGTTGGGGTAAAGATAATGGCGATAACGGATACTTTGTAATGACCCAAGATTGGTTTGAAGAGTATACTTATGAGGCTGTTATTAATAAGAAGTACCTTAGCGATCGAGTAAAGAAAGTAGCTGACAGTGAGCCCGTTACTCTACCAGCTTGGGATTCTTTGCAGTAAAATATAAATAGTGAAGTACACACGAAGAGGTTGGGAAACAACACCCAATCTCTTTATTTATTTCCTGGGAAATCATTTAACTTCCCCAAATAGTTGTATGATAGTAATTAGAATTTAATTAAAATCATGCAAAGAAAGCAGGGGAATTGATGGCGAAGGAAAAATCGATTTTTACAAAAGATGTTGTGCTCGTAATGGCGGCCTCATTCTTTTTTATGTTTAGTAATATGTACTGTAACCCATTGATTAACGGTTATGCTCAAGATTTAGGCGCATCAAGTGCTTTTGCAGGTATAATCGTTGGAATGATGAGTATTGTTTCAATGTTTTTACGACCAATTGCTGGTAATTTGACTGATCGTTTTTCGAAATATTCATTAGCTTTTTGGGGTGGAATATTGTGCTTTATTGGGGTTGCAGGTTATGTATTAACGCCTAATAGCACATTCCTGTTAATATGTCGTTTGGTTAATGGATTAGGATTTGTGTTATGTACAGTTTGTATGACAACCTGGCTATCATATTTAGTTCCATTTAATCATGTTGGCGAAGCAATGAGCTTTTATGGACTGATGAATGCTTTGGCAATGGCATGTGCCCCCGCTGTCTCAATTAACTTATATCGAATCATTGGCTATCGAGCTGCAATGGTGATTTCTGCATTATCGGCTTTACTAGTTGTTGTCACAATTCAGTTTGTCAGTAATCGTGCCCAACCGGTAGCACACTCTGTAAAACAAAGTGGCCTCCATATTAAAATTATTCAGCGAGATGCTATTCCAGTTGCTCTTCTAACAGCTTTATTTGCTATCCCATATTTTGCAACGCAGGCAGATATTGTTGAATATGCTGAACAACGGCACTTATCTATTGCTGTCGGCGCTTATTTCTTAATTTATGCTGTCGTTCTTTTACTTAGCCGGTTATTCTTACGGACCCAATTTGATACTGTTCGTTTTGAACCCTGGTTAATTTTAAGCACGGTCGCAACAATCTTTTATCTTATTATGTTAAGTATTATGAAAAATAATATTGAAATGGCGCTGGCGGCCGCTGGAATGGCATTTGGCTATGGTATTATTTATTCCGTTTGTCAATCAACTGCAATGATGTTAGCTCCAGATAATGAGCGCGGTTTAGCGAGTTCGACATTCTTTCTCGGCCTTGATATTGGAATGACGCTCGGGCCAATTATTGGGGGAATTATTGATAGTACGTTACCTGTGAAATATTTTTATCCCGTAATGCTATTTATTGTCCCGCTAGTTATTATTATTTTTCTAGTAAACCGAAGGAAACTGAATAGTGCAATTGACCAGCATTAAAGGCAATGAAAAAATTAGAAAAGTTGACTGGTGTCTGTAGTTTATTATTAAATTTAATGCCTTTTTTGCTGTATATTTCTCTTACTAAAGAACAATCTGATATCTTTGTTGGTGCTTTACCCTTCGCTATTTTCTATGCTTTCCGGCATACAATTTTATTATTTTGTCGTGATTTAGAATACGATTATCAACGGCTGGCCTGGATTGGTCTTTATAGTGGAATTGTTGGTTACTTTTTAGGGATGTTTGGTGGATTTCAACCAATCTTCTGGGACTTGTCAGGTGTAGGGGCAGGGATTGCTTCTCAACTATTTCCAACTGCAATAAGTCAGCGGAAACGATTAACGAAACAAGGACTATTACCTAAACAGGATCATCTTAAACCACTTTTTCAAATTATTATAGTTTTGATCGGTGTTGGAATAATTATGTGGATAAAGAAGCCAGTGATTAGTTTTGCTTTAATGCTAATCATTACTTTTGGTGCAATGGGATCAATTTGGAAAACGCCCCACGCAATTCGCCCGTTGCCAGTTCGTCTACATTGGGCTAATTACCTACTAGCATTAATTTTGCTTGGTGCGATGTTACTGTTGCGATTAGGGAGAAGTTTAGGCTTTGGGAAACCACTTGAATGGGGAACTGCTCTTTTATTAATCTTCCTCATTACGATAGTCCTTGCCTTACTTGTAAACCATCGCCGATTACTTCATTATCCAAATCATTTACGGCAACGAATAATGCTTTATGGTGCTTGTGGTCAATATTGGACTTTGTATAGTACTGTTTTTATTGGCATTTTATATGGCACAAGGATGTATTCTTGGACAATTGTTGCTTACTTATTTGCTTTCGTCTTTGGAGGGATACTGGTAAAGCAAATGAATCGCTTGTTGCACTTTAAGGATTACCAAATTAATCTAGTAATGATAATATTTGGAATTCTTTTAACATTCTGGCTACCAACATATTTTATTGGCGTATTTATTATCCGTAGTTTTGCCGGTGCAGAACGTAAAATAGCAATTGACGACTATGAGGAAGCAACCCATAATTATAGTATTTCTTCGATTGTCAATTATTACTATGCATCAATTGCGGGGATAATTTCCCAATTAGTAATGTGGGAAAGCTTATTTATTTTCGCTGGACCAACGGGAATGAATAGAATTTTTGGCGCTTTTTCAGTGGGAAAAACAAGCGCCCAAAGCTTTTCAATTATCATGAATACCCATCTTATTCTTGCGGGTTACATGATTATATTTATAATGGCGTTGATTTTTAGATTAAAGAACACAAAAAAGCAAGAACTTAGATAGAAATATCTTTGTTCTTGCTTTTTACAATTTCTTGTCGCCAATGATTAAGATGTTTTTTAGTGATGACACACAAACCATCATCGCCGACCTGATTCATTTCGTCAGTACACATGATTTTGATGTCACCAGTTTGTTTTACTTTGTTTTCGCCCCAGTAGTTTAAATAACGAAGGGCGGCATAAAGGTTTTCACCCTCAGGAGTTAAGCGATATTCAACGTGGGGAGGAATTGTATTGCAACTTTTACGGATAATGAGGCCGGCATCTGACATTTCACGAAGTTGGTCACTCAAGACTTTACACGAGGTACCTAGTTGCTTAACTAGTTCACTTGTCCGTCGAGGATGATCAGCTAAGAGATAAAGAATAACAGACTTCCATTTACCGCCGATGATTGCTAGAGCGTAGTTTGCTCCAGTATTATACATTCTAGGTTGCCGTTCCATTAAAATTCCTCCTTTGGCGTTTATGATAATGATATAACGTTAAAGGAGAGGAAGAAAAATCAGTTTACTTGATTAATTTGAACATCTCTTCGTCATCAAGGTGAGCCTTTTCTCCAGCTGGTGCCTCAATTGACCCAAATGGCATTTCAGCACGCAATTGCCAATCGGCTGGAAGATTAAATGTTTGATGAATAGCATCATCGATCAATGGGTTGTAATGTTGAAGACTGGCACCGATTCCTTGTTCTGCAAGTGCTGTCCAAACGGCTTGTTGAGCACCACCGAGGCCTTGTTCAGCCCAGTTTGCAAAATTAGCTGCATATGATGGATAATCATTCTCTAATTGATGCACAATTGTAGTGTCGGTAAAGTAGAGGATCGTTCCATAGCCTGCTTTGAAACTATCAATCTTTGCCTTTGTTTTTTCAAAAGCATCTGGACTCTTAGCAATTTTACGTAAAGCATCCTCAACGATTTCCCATACTTTATCTGATGACTTGCCAAATAATACGACTGCCCGTACTGTTTGACTATTAAAAGCAGTTGATGAGTTTTTGATTGTTTGCTTCACTAAGTCAAAAATTTCTTCAGGTGTTTGTGAAAGATTATCACCAAGCGCATAGATTGAACGACGATTTGCAGCTAAACTATTAAATTGTGAATTCATAATAATCACTCCCGTACATTCATTTACTTACTAATAGTAACTGAAAAACAAAAATATACAAGAAGTGAATTTTATTTCACCAGAGAAAGGAGAAGAAATGGTCGAAAAAGATTGTCCGATTGAGAATACGCTTAAGTTAATAAACGGAAAGTGGAAAAGCGTAATTATATATCAAATTAGTGAATATGAGCCTTGTCGTTTTTCGGAGTTGCAAAAATTAATTCCGGATTGTTCAAAGAGAATGTTGGCTCTTCAACTAAAGGACTTAGAGGAAGCAAGTATTATTCAAAAGCGTGTTTATTCGACAGTGCCGCCTAAGACTGAGTATTCATTGACGGAAGTAGGAAAAAGTTTGGTACCAATAATTAGGTCAATTAACCAGTGGGGCAAAAAATATACTAAAAAATAAAATTTTGCCGATTACTTGTCCATCAATCATATCTTACCTGAATGTAACTACCTTACTTGTATGTACTTACTTTTAATTGGTACAGAGGATTGTATACTAAAAGTAGAATTTACGAGGAGGTAAAAATAATGGCAAGAGAAGTTCTGATTCTGGGTGCAACTGGGAAAATTGCTGGACAAGCAATTGATGCATTATTAGCAAATGGTAATGACGAATTATTATTGTTTACTCGGCACCATATGCACGAAAAAACTTTGGTGTGAATAAACCAAATACAGACGGGGATAAACCGGCCTGGTATTGAACCGCTAATTGCAAGATAGATTAATCCATTGTATACTGATACCCAATAATTTAATAACGACTCGTCTTTAGTCCCCGGATTAAAGACATTAAGAGTACTAGCCATCTTCTACTAGGGCCTGTCACAATGACATGAAGAAGTTGGTTAGTACTCTTTTATTTTTTAGGAGGTTTTAATATGAATGTTGAAGTAAAAACACTAAACGAAATGACAGCTCAAGAATGGTGTAAATTGGCGGAAGTACGGGTAAGGGTTTTTGTTGTTGAGTAGGAATGTCCTTATCAAGAAATCGATGAACAGGATTATCAAGCTCACCATTTAATGTTGAAGGACGAGCAAGGAGAATTAGTAGGTTACACGCGAATGATGGCTAAGGATGATGATCATGCGACTTTTGGCCGTGTATTAGTCTTGAAGCAATTTCGTGGACATAAACATGGTCGCCAGCTAGTTCAGGCAACGATCGATGAAACTAAGCGTCTTTTCCCAAATAAGACAATTCAAATTCAAGCTCAAGCGTATCTTAAAGAATTTTACGCATCGTTTGGATTTAAGCCAATTTCAGATGTTTACCTTGAAGATAATATTCCGCACTTAGATATGGTATTAGATTAATTGTGAAGAAAATACTAATAGAGTAGTAATTTTGCATTAAAGTAAGGTAATTATTAATTTGTTGTGTGCGCTTCCATGATATAGTGAGGATATTGAACTGACACTATCAAATAAGGAGGCAGAATATTATGGCAAAGACATTTACAAGAGAAGAATTAAAAAAATATGATGGGCAAAGCGGGAATCCAGCTTATGTAGCAATTAATAATCGTGTCTATGATGTAACTCATATTCCTGCATGGCAAGATGGTACCCATCATGGAAATAAGGCAGGATTGGATTTGACAGATGTTCTGTTTAATTACTCTCCGCATAAAGATCGGGTGTTGGCCAAATTACCGTTAGTAGGACAATTAGTGTAAGAAGGACTGGGTTTATCTTAGTCCTTTTTTATAAAATTAACTTGTTGCTTTTTAGTCATTGGAGTGCTTTTAGTTTATTTATTAAATAATAGTGTTATATTTAAAATAATAATGGACTTTAGGAGGAACGACTCATGGCTGAGAAAAAATTTACACGAGATGAATTAGCTAAATATAATGGTGATGGCGAAAAACCACATTACATGGCAATTGATGGGTTAGTTTATGACATTACAGATGCTCCTAAAAAAGGAATCAGCATAAAAGAGTTAATGGAAGTCGTTTTTGGCCGTTCAAAAGAGAAAGATGAAATTCTAAAAAAGTTAACAGTTGTGGGAAAATTAGCTGATTAAGGAGGTGGTTAGATGACAAATAAAACATTTACTAGAGATGAGTTGCGTAAGTATAATGGACAGAATGGAGCGGATGCATATATTGCAATCGATGGAATTGTTTACGATGTGACTCATAGTCCTGCTTGGAAAAATGGGATTCATCATGGATATCAAGCCGGTTATGATTTAACGGATGCACTGTATAAGGTTTCTCCCCATAAAGACCGCGTATTGGCAAATCTACCCAAGGTGGGGACTTTAGTCGGAGAAGAATAAATAGCAGGAACTCTCAAAAGTATCTTGAGTCCCTGCTATTATTCATTTGAAATTATCCCCAAACTTCTGTAGCAATTTCTTTAACAAGTGCAACCTTCTTCCATTGTTGTTCTTCTGTTAAAATATTTCCTTCTTCAGTTGATGCAAAGCCACATTGCGGACTAAGACAGAGCTTATCTAATGGATGGAATTGCGCGGCTTCATGAATTCGTTTGATAATTGCTTCCTTACCTTCAAGTTCACCTGATTTTGAAGTAATTAAACCAAGAACAACATACTTATCATCAGGAACTTTGCTAAGTGGTTCAAATCCGCCAGCACGTTCACTATCGTATTCGAGATAGAAGGCATTGACGTTTTCCTTAGCAAATAGCGTGTCGGCAACTGGTCCATATCCACCGGCAGCAGCCCATGTTGAGTGATAGTTTCCGCGACAAACGTGGGTATTAATTGTTAAGTCGGCAGGTAAATTAGCAATTGCCTCATTGTTTACTTTTAAGAATCGTTTTTGAAGAGCTTCGAGCTGAGATACATCAGCATTGGGGTCTTTTTTCTTTAGGTTAGCAAAGGCGTTAACAGAAATTCCCCATGTACAGTCATCTAGTTGAAGAGTACGACAACCAGCAGCATAAAGATCTTCAATCACTTGATGATAAGCAGCGGCAACGTCATGATCTAAATCTTCTTGGTTGGGATAAAATTCTTTAGCATTAGCTTGATTTTCGGGACGAAGAAATTCTTCTAAAAATTGTGCTGGTGCAGGAATGGTTTGTTTAACTTGAACGCCATCAGAGGTATGAGCTTGGGTAAATTTGAAATGTTCGACAAAGGGGTGATTTTCGCCAGAGATTTTTCCCGTAATTTGAGCAGTTTCAGGACGAGTCTCTTCATCTGCAAACTTATAGCCTTCCTTTAGAGTAGCTTTTTTAACGCCATTTAATCCCCAGAAGAAGTCAAGGTGCCACCAACTGCGCCGGAATTCACCGTCAGTAACTGCTTTCAAGCCGGCAGCTTCTTCTTGTTTAATCAAATTAATAATTGCTTTATCTTCAACAGCTGTTAAGTCTGCTTGTGTTATTTCGCCGTTTGCAAATTTTGCGCGAGCTTCTTTCAGCTCTTGAGGACGAAGGAAGCTTCCAACGATGTCATAACGAAATGGTGATGTAGTACGTGTAGTGAATTCAGTCATAGTAAATCGATCCTTTCTATTCGTGATGGGTTCAAGAATTGAAGCAATAAAAAAGTCCCTAGGAAAAATATTTTTACTTTTCCTAGGGACGTTGATTAATCAAAAGTTAATTAACGTGTTACCACCCTAATTTGATAGTATCTCACAATACTATCCTCAATAGGTACACTGATGGAAGCTATACCCAGACGTTTTATCGGTCGTCAATCGTGAACTACTTATATAGAATACTCGTAATTCGTGAAGCTCCAAGACCATCTTCATCTCAGTCTCTTATGTCACTTCTCATCAACCGTGATTCTCTGTAATAAGATTCTAAGATTACTCATCTTTTCTAAGCTGTTTCTCATTTATTTATCATTATAATACGCGGATGAGATATGAATGTCAAGATAATTTACAACAAAAAAATAAATCTTGACATTTATAACCTAAAGTATTAAATTAGATAAAAATTAAAACATGATTATAAAAACACGTTGAAAAGAAGAGTAATTATGAGTGGATTAGCAGAGAGTCCTTGGTTGATGGAAAAGGATAACCTGCTTATAATGAAAATCACTTTGAGTGCCATGATGAAATTAGTAATTAATGGTGGGATCAGCCCATTATAGCTGACGTGTTTAATGGAAACATTGAACATTTGAGGCTAATAATGTGAATTATTGGCAAATTAAGGTGGTACCACGCAAAAAGCGTCCTTAGGTTAAGTTATTTAACCTAAGGACGCTTTTTTATAGTCATAAAAAGGAGAGATAATTATGAAGTTTACAGTCGTTGGTGCGGGTGCAATGGGATTACGGTTTGGTGTTCTATTACAAGAAGCGGGTAATGAAGTTGATTTTGTTGAAGGGTGGTTACCACATTACAACAAGATGAAAGAACAAGGAGGAGTTTATGTAACTCGCGAGCATAAAAATAGACATCTTGTTCCGGTTAACGTTTATACACCCGAAGAATACGAGGCTACAGATGCTGATTTTGTTTTCTTTGAATTAAAACAAATGCAGTTAGACGATATGTTAAAACGTTGTGAACATTTCTTGAAGGATCAATATGCGATGACAGCGATGAATGGAATGGGACATGTTGAAAAATTATTGAAGTATTTCCCAAAAGAAAAAGTGGTTGCTGGAACGGCCTTAGTAGCAACTATCTTAACCAGACCTGGCGAAGTTGAATTTGTTGGCGAACGAGGAATGGGAACGACTAATTGGGCTAATTATACTGAAAAGCCTGATGAGAAGACTCAAGCGTTAATGGCAGAACTCAAAAAAGCAAACTTTAATCCATCCCTTAAAGATGATTTTATGGGAACGCTGATGGCAAAGGTAGTCTTTAATTCAGTTGTTAATACCCTTTGTACTATGTTTGAAATTACAATGGGTGAGTATGCGGCATTTGACAAGGCTGATGAACTATCCCGTCAATTAGTTGATGAAGCATATGATGTCTGTGAGCGTGCTGGAGTACAATTGGTTAATACGCGAGCAGAAGAGCTAGAAAGTGTGAATTATGTCTCTAAAGTTGGCTGTCCGCATCATTATCCATCAATGTACCAAGATATGAGTCATAATCGTCCAGTGGAAGTTGATTATATCAATGGTTACTTTGTTAAGCTGGGTCGCCAATATAATTATGAAGCCAAAACCCATAATTTTGTTACTAATTTAGTCCACTTAGCGGAAACGACTCGTCAAAATCGCAGTGTTAAATAATATTAAAATGAGAGTGGGAAATAACCTTCTCGACAAGGCGGTTGGCTAAGCTAGGACGATGATTAGCACGGCACGGGCTGATT
>BLMQ01000165.1:0-7381 GCA_011958095.1 Lactobacillaceae bacterium
TGCCGTGCTAATCATCGTCCTAGCTTAGCCAACCGCCTTGTCGAGGAGGTTATTTTCCACTCCTTTTTTATATCTCTAAATTATTCTCCTAAAAATTGCATCTGAGCACCAATAACTCGGTTACGGGCAGGGATTCCTCCATTAACTCGTAACGCCTTAAATGGGAAAGTTGCACGATAATTAACAATCCCTGATACCGGTTTGGGCTCCAGCATTTTATCGAATTTACCAGTGAATAATTGAGTAAAAATTCCTGGCAAGCTAATATGAAGAGCTTTTGATAAAAAGGCTACTTCTGGCAATGACAATGGTTGAACTTTAATTAAACTAAATTCCCCATCATCCTCTTCAAAAATTGCTTGGTATAACCCTGGCTGTTCCATCTTTAATACAGCAACACTAGCCTGGTCATTGAGATTTTGGTAAGTTGACGAAGGAAGATCAGCTGGGTAGCGCAAAGCAGTAGATTGATAATTTAACGCAATTGGTGAAAAAAGATCAGTCATTGTCCCTAATGAATAAGCGTAATTTCCATCATAGACATAGTTGAAGGAGTAACGCTGCTTATCGCTACTAGCAGCAGTAGTCGGCAATTCATCTGGAATTACAACAATCTTTACATCCAGATCATAATTCTGCAACGATTTTAGTAACTTATCGTAACTAGTGGGAATAAACAAATACTGGGGTTGCTCTATCCGTAATATCTGCAAAATATTTTCAATCGTTACTGGCTCAACATAGCGCTTTTCAGCTAACTCTGGATTAAACGTAACTGAACTAGGATTCGAATTTACAATGACGTTATTAAAGCCCTCATTATGAAGCTCTTTTAACATCATAGCAACAAAGTAATCACCAGAATTACTTAATCCTAAACGTAGTCCCCCCGTTCCAATTACCAGGGCACTTGGTTGGGAAGTTCGGCTAATTTCATTTTCTTCTTCATAAGCAGAATAAAAACTATTAGTATGCTGATCAAACTCCCCAGCTGATGGTTCGATTTCTTTATACTTTGTCAATAATTGGTGGTCTATACTCATCTGATAAACTTGTTCAGAGGTAGTATTCCACAGTCTTGCAATAAGTTGGTTACTCAAGCCATAACTCTTAGCTTTTTGCAGAACTGGCTCTTTATTTGGATGATCAGCAATTTCACGAATTAACAACCGCATTTTATTAATCTGTTCAAAATAAAATGGATCAATCTTTGTCATCTCTGCTAATTCATTAACTGAGTACCCTCTCTGCATTGCTTCAATTAATACAAAAAGTCGACCTGCTTCGGGGTGGACAATTTTGGCGATTAATTGGTCATCAGTCAATTGCTTTTGAGCGGCAAGATGAAAGTCGGCTGGCTCGTGATAACGGGATTCAATTGCCTTGAAAAGTGCTTCAATAGTACTTCGACCGATACCAAAAACCGTTCCCACCGACCGCTTTTCTGTTCCAAGTAAACGACTAGCTTTTGGTAAATCGTTGAATCCCCATATTGGAACCCGTGCAGCAATATGATCCATTGTTGGTTCGATAAGAGCCGCATGATGAACATAATTTTCACCAAGATCAATGTCCCGCAGATGCTTTCCTGCATATAATTGTGCTGTTACTTGGGCAATTGGGTAACCAGTCGACTGCGATACAAACGCTGTAATTCGATCAAAGTATGGACTACTCTTAATGACATAAAAACGATCACTGTTTGTATCAAGGGCAAACTGAATATGGTTCGTGCCGACAATTCTTAATTTGCGAGTAATAGCAAAAGCCGTATCCCGAATATCTTGAATCTGCCGATCGCGAAGTGTCTGGACAGGATTGAAGGCAATTGAATCACCAGCATGGATACCGATTGGGTCCATATCTTCAATCATTGACAACATCATCATTGTTCCAGAACTATCACGTTGAACGACGACTTCAATTTCCTTATAGCCGGCAAGACTTTGCTGAACTACTACTTGTTCTGCCCGCGACTGGCTCAAGCAAACCTTTACTGCATCTGCCAATTCGCTTCGATCATGCACAATTTTACGCGTACTGCTACTCTTAGGTAATACTGACCTGATAATAACTGGATACCCTAGTTTAGTTGCCTCATCCAAAGCATCCTGATAATTATTAACCGTTACGATTTTCTTAACTGGTGCTTCCATTTGTCGAAGCGTTCGTTCAAGCAAAACAGCACTATTAATTTGACGAATAGTTGCTTCAGGAACCCCTAGCAGTTGAATGTTTTCTTTACGAATAATTCCTTTTTCTAGCAATTCTTGGGTAAGCTCAAAAGCTCGACGATTACCTAAAGTAGGCAAGATTGCATCTGGATGAAACTTATTAATAATATCTACTAGGCTCTCGACTTTTAATGGGACAATGCAACCGTGATCAACGTTTTCTAAGCTTACCGAAAATGGGTTATCGTCTGCCAAGATAGTCTTTATCTTCATTTGTTTAAAAACGCGTGAGACCTGGTAAATAGCAGAGTCGAGCTCATCTCCATGCTGAACATCGTTGGCTCCCGCTCCAATAATTAATACAGATTTCAACTTTTCCATCAATGACGATCCCCCCTCCTATTCATTGTATCGACGAATTCATCAAATAAGCCATCAGTTTCATCAGGCCCCGGTGCACCATCGGGGAAGAATTGAACTGAAAATGCTGGGTAACGACGATGACGAAGCCCTTGAACACTATTATCAAGCATATCAACATACGTAATAAAAAGCTGGGAGCGGTCAACTGAATTACGATTAATCAGATAACCTTCTGCCTGGGTTGCATAAACAATGTGGTCAGTAATGATTTCATGAATTGGATGGTTCATGCCATGGTGTTCAACTGGAATTTGCTGGACATCCGCCCCATTGGCGATTCCAAATAATTCATGGCCCAATCCAATAGCAAACATTGGTACTTTAGTTTGGACAGTACGAATCATTTCCAGGACTGACTTACGAACATTATTGGGATTCCCTGGACCGCTTGAAAGTAAAACCCCATCAGGATCTAACCGTAATATTTCTTCAGCCGTTGCAGTATATGGTAAGACAGTAATATTACATTTTCGTCGACTCAATTCCCGCAATATTCCGTTCTTTAATCCAAAGTCAATCACAACAACGCTTAGCCCAATTCCGGGATTAGGATATGGTTTAGGAGTAGAGACTTGAGCAACTTGCTGGTTCGTTAAAACAGTCGCATGAAGCTGGTCAAAAGCGTGGTCATCCGGAACTGGAACAATGCTTCCTTTTAATGGTTTTCCAGCTTTTCTTAATTTATGAACTACTGCCCGTGTATCAATATTAGTGATTCCCGGAATGTTCATTTGTTGAAGGTATTTATCAAGAGTCAATTGGCGTCCGTTATCATTAGTTCCAGCATCAGCAAGGGAACGAACAATAATTCCTTTAATTGTCGGTACAATGGATTCATAAATATTACGTTGAATGCCGTAACTCCCAATATTCGGCTGGGTAAAAACGACAATTTGGTTATTATAAACCTGATTAGTGATGATTTCTTGGTAACCAGTCATACTGGTATTAAAAACAACCTCACCAAAAGTAACAGCTGGTGAACCAAAACCTTCGCCAGCGAAAATTGAGCCATCTTCAAATATTAGGTATCGTGCTGTCACTGTCCCACTCTCCTAAAACTTTGTTAATAATTGATCAATACTATTATGAACGTTCTCTGAATTAAACACAATAATTTTATTGGGCTGTCTTACGTAAATGTTCAAGCATTTTTGTGAAATAGGCTGGTAATGGAGCCGTAAAAACCATTTCTTTGCCTGTTCGGGGGTGTTTAAAGCCTAACAAACGAGCATGCAAATATTGGCCGTTGCCAGCAAGCGTTTTTCGCGGTCCATACAACGGATCTCCCGCCAGCGGGTGACCAATATATTTCATATGAACGCGAATTTGGTGAGTCCGTCCCGTTTCTAACTGGCAGGCAACTAATGTGTAATTCTTAAACCGTTCTAACACATTAAAATGAGTTACCGCATGACGTCCATCAACTACAACTGCCTGCTTCTTGCGGTCCTTTAATGAGCGACCTAATGGAGCATCAATTGTTCCTTTATCTTCTTTTATAACTCCATGCACAAGCGCAACATATTCTCGTTTATTAGTTTTTGCCTTTAATTGAGCTGTCAAAGAACGGTGCGCCATATCATTTTTGGCTACCATCAATAGTCCTGAGGTATCCTTATCAATCCGATGAACAATCCCTGGCCGAAATTCTCCATTAATAGTTGATAGTGGGGAATGATATAAAAGAGCATTTACAAGCGTATGGTCTGGATGACCTGGTGCAGGATGAACTACCATTCCCTGCGGTTTATTAACGACAATAACATCATCATCTTCATATACAATATCAAGAGGAATATCCTCAGGTGCTAAATCAATTTTTTGTGGTTCTTCTGGAATTATTTGGACATGATCACCTGCAAGCAACTTATATTTAGGCTTTACCTGTTTGCCATTAACAAGGACGTGACCGTCTTCTATCCAATGTTGAATTTGTGATCGGGAAAATTGATCAAAGTGATGACCAAGCTGCTTATCAATCCTTCCCACCATCTCACCATCAATTGTTAATTCTAATTCTTCAGACATTTGTTAGTCTTTCTCCTTTAAGATGCAAATTATTAGCCAGATTACGCCAATTGTTAAGCACATATCCGCAATGTTAAAAATTGGGAAATTAATAAATGTTGTTTCAAACATATCCACAACATACCCTTGTCTTAACCGATCGATAAAGTTGCCAATTGTTCCTGCCATAATCAATGATAAGCCAATTAGCATAGAAATATTTTTACGGTACTGCCAGATAAAGTAACCAATTACAATAATCGCAATAATAGTTATAATGGTAAAAAAAGTTTGTTGCCCTTCAAAAATGCTCCAAGCAGCCCCTGAATTTCGTAAATTAGTTAACTCAATAATACCAGGAATCAACTGCTTACTACCACCAAGAACAATTGAAGAAGCAACCCAAGATTTTAATAATTGGTCACAAATTGTTAAAATTAAAATAATTCCAATAGCGATCCCAAGTAACAATTATTGAACCCCCTGTTGTTTCAATGCTAATTTCAAACGTGCAATTGCTTTGGTGGTAAAAGTAAAACTCATTACCTCTCCATTCACAGTAATTGTCACCGTATGCTTGGTAAACTCTGGCTGACGAATATCAGAGATTGGGATAACTAGGTACTGTTTTTGTAACAAGCGATTAAACACCATTTTAGTCGGAGTGATTACTACGGTTCGTCGCCGCCATTCTAATAGGGCAAGGATTACAAAAACTGCAAAAAAGAGCGCGCTGAGCCACTGAAAATGAGTAATTTCAAGCCAAATTACGAGACCGGCAATAAAGAAGAGAAAAGTCCAACACCAGCTAATAATTGTCCCCGTAAGGTCTGGTTGGTAAAAATAACGAGTTTCTTCTTCCATAATTATAAATGTCATCCTTTCAGAAAAGAGGTAGTTTTATGATCAAAATATTTACAGATGCTGCAACAAAAGGAAACCCGGGCCCGACTGGTTTGGGAATAATAATAATTGCCAATCATAAGCAAATTCAGCTTGCAATCCCAGTAGATAAGGAAAGAATGGATAATCACCATGGCGAATTTGCTGCAGCTCACTTTGGATTTAAATATTTAATTGATCACTTTAGCAATAATGAAACAATCCTATTTTATACTGATAGTCGTATCTTAAGTGACGCAATCGGCAAAAATTATACAAAACATTACCAAAAAGAATTAGCAGCATTAAATCCTCTTCTCCAACACTTTCCAACAGTTGTTACCCAGTGGATTCCTGAAAGTCAAAATCGTGGAGCACATAATTTAGCAAATCAGGCCCTCCACAAAATAGAGTGATTTTAGAAAACAGCATATCGTTTTAATTATATCATCCACGTGTTCTATCAGCCACCAAACAGAGAAAAAGCCTTAGCGGTCGTTACAATGTAACTCCTACTAAGGCTTTTATTATTGGGAGAATTTGCCCCCTAAGTGCCCCCTAGCACCTATTTTCAATCTTTCGAATCGCTTGAAACCCTTGCTATTTAAGAGCTTTGATCTTGGAACGATCTTTTTTGCCCCAATATTGGTAAAGATCTGTTCGTAAAGCACCGTTATAAAGTTTACGACGCTTGGTAGCGGGTGCGCCATAATACTTTTCAAATTCCATATCAGCCGTCAAAATATATTTACTCCATGTGGTTAATGGACGATATAACTCACCCATCTGCCGGTAAAGTTCATGAACTGATTCCTTATCACTTAACCGTTCACCATATGGCGGATTAGCGACGATAACTCCATTAACTTCGCTTGTTTGCCAGTCTTTTACAGCTAATTGTTTAAACGTAATATCATGAGTTAATCCTGCCGCACGAGAATTTTCTTGAGCAATATCAATCATGTTTTGATCAATATCATATCCATGGATATCTAGTTCGATATCATAATTTGCTAAGGCATCGGCCTCATCCCGAACTTCATCAGATAAACCATCCGGAACCAAGTTAACCCATTGTTCACTAATAAATGAACGGTTGATTCCAGGCGCAATATTATGACCATATAATGCTGCTTCGATTGGAATCGTTCCCGAACCACATACAGGATCGACAAATGGATTATCAGGGAACCAGTGAGCAAGCATTACCAAGGCGGCTGCCATATTTTCCTTCAACGGTGCTCCACCCTTATTTTTACGATATCCACGTTTAAAAAGCCCTTCTCCACTAGTATCTAACGTAAGAAGAACATGGTCTTTATTAATCGCTACTTCTAACGGGTAAGTGGCACCAGTTTCGGCTAAGCGAGTCCGACGGTGGTATGCATTACTGAGGCGTTGAACAATCGCCTTTTTAGTGATTGCTTGAACACTTGGCACATTATGCAATTGTGAGTTATGACTTTTTCCTTCTACTGGGAAATTCGCGTCAATTGGTAACAAATCTTCCCATGCAATGTTTTCAGTACGATCAAACAATTCTTCAAAAGATCGAGCATCGAATTCACCAACAACAATCTTTACTCGGTCTGCTGTCCGTAACCAGAGATTAGTCCGAATGACATCCTTCATTGTCCCTTGAAAACGCACCCGACCATTTTCTACTTTGACTTCATAGCCAAGGTCTCTTAGTTCTTTTCCTACTAACGCTTCAATACCTGCAGCAGCCGTAGCAATTAACTGATATGTTTGCACATTAAACTCTCCTTTAGACTTATTCCTATTAGTTATTTTACCTTATGTTGCTTCAAAATGAAAAGAAGCCGCAAGAAGAAACAAAGGGAGCGAGACAGAAGTCACTTGTGACTTCGTTTTCGAGCCCCCGCAAGCAA
>BLMQ01000166.1:0-6462 GCA_011958095.1 Lactobacillaceae bacterium
TGCCGTGCTAATCATCGTCCTAGCTTAGCCAACCGCCTTGTCGAGGAGGTTATTTCCCACTCTCTTCTTTACTCTTTATCAATGCATCAATCGTCCACATCCAAATTGCATGTCCCAAAAATTCAGAAACATGTTCTTCAAGTGGTTGATCTTTTGCAGCGGGCACTATTCCCATTAATGGCATTAGCTTGAGGTGGAAGAAATCCCAAACAGCAATTCCGAATGGTACTCCATCGCCTTTTTTGATCCACGGTGCCAACTGTCCGCCGATACTATAGAGAACTCCAAAGCCAGCTGAGAAACTAAAGTGAACAACATAGCTTACCCATGGCAACTGTTGGCCGGAATAGGTATAAGTAGCGTGTGTGATCTGTGCCGGAACGCCAAATTGTTCAAGCATTTTTTGTGGTGGGTTTGTTTGATCTCGCTCTGGTGTCCGTGGTGGGAGAATATTTTCCCAACCAAGTTTAACAAGACCAGCAACCAGACCAGCAGTTATACCCACTGTAATTGATTTGCCCCAATTAATTTTATTCACTTCAATCACCATCCAAACCTTTAGTCATTAAATCAATTGTATCAATCTTAATAGGAATTTCAATTATTTAGTTTAGCGTAAGTGTCGTTGACGAGCATATGATAGCAAGTCCGTTCCTAAAACATATTCAACCCGTGAAAGTTCGGTAAATGATGAGCAACCAAGGAGCGCGAGCAGGCGTTTAACAATCACTTGCCATTCACCGAGCGTTTGGTCTAATGCGTCATAGCCTTCATTTTGGAGAATATTGAGGAAGTAACCGGCAACACCAACTGCCCGGGCGCCTAATACACCAGCCTTGATAACATCGAGGGGAGAAGTAATTCCACCAGAGGCAATAATTTCAGTCTTACCGCGCCGAATTGAATGAGCTTCCAATAGTGACTCGGGAGTTGTTTGTCCCCAGTCCAATAAACTCTCAAAATTAATCTCATGGTTACGCCGGTTCTCAATCGCTGCAAAGTTTGTCCCACCACGTCCACTAACATTGATGAGGTGAACGTCATGAGTTTGCAGTTTGGCAATCGTCGTTTTGCTCATTCCAAAACCAACCTCTTTTACAATAACAGGGACTTCGAGTTCACTGACAAGATACTGGATATTATCTAACCAGTTAAAATCACGATCACCCTCAGGCATAATTAGTTCTTGGGCCGCATTGATATGCAGTTCAAGGGCATTTGCCTTCAGAAGGGAAATAGCATTTATCGCTTGGTCAAGACTGGCATTTGCACTTAAATTTGCAAAAATAATGCCATCTGGATTTTCTTCGCGGATTATCTCAAAAGACGAAAAGGATTGGGGGTCTTTTGAAATAATACTGAGAGATCCTGTTGCCATTGCCAAATGGTGTTTATGAGCTAATTGAGCAAGTTGCTGGTTGATTTTAAGGGCTTGATCACTTCCGCCAGTCATTGCCTCAATATAAAAAGGACATTCAATTTCTAAATTATCAGCTAATTGGACATGCAAATCAACATCATCCGTCGTCATTTCAGGTAAGCTATCATGAATTAGACGCACTTGATCAAAATAATGGTGTTGATGAACCTGGTCATAATATTTGGCAGCTAATGAAAGGTGTTCGTTTTTTCGTTGGGCATGACGTGATTCCATCATGGAGCCTCCTTTGATCTACTTGTGAATGTAAGAAAGATGGTGCTTAACAGATTTCTTGAAACTTTTTGCGTTATCGATAAAGTGTACGGATAAAGGAAGTTGTTCGATATGATTTTTGGCCCAACTCTTTAAAACATTCCCAAAGTTAGAGTTGCTATCAATAGCGACGATCCCACAATCACCGCCACCCGCACCAGATGTCTTAGCGGCGCCACCAAAAGATTCGGCGATTTGGCAAAGCTTAGATAATGATTCGGTTTCGATGTTTACCCCTGAATTAGTGCCCAGTTGTTTTAAGAGGTCACGGTTATAACGAATTTCATTTTTAATTGCTTCAAGATCTTGACGATGAAAACCATCAACCATTCGTTGGATACACGATTTACTTTTTTCAAGAAAATGATGATATTCAGTTTGGCGACGGGCTTTAAAAAGAGAAATTTTATCAACAAGTTGGGAAGTTGATGCCGGTTTACCAGTCCAGCCAATTAAGAGCTCTAAGTTTTTGGGAGCGGTTAGAGACTCAATATTGAGATCAGGCCAAGGTAAGTCAATGATCGTCTTTAGGTCAAGGTACTTACGTTGTTGAGCAAGCCACTGCCGATCAAATGAATGGTAGGAAATCCAACCGCCGTATACAGAAGCGGCAACATCACCCAACGAACCATTTCCTTGAACTTCAAAATGGGCAATTGCAGCTAATTTCAAGATTTGGTCCTTGTTAACGGGCAAATTATAGAACCGACAAAGAGCCTTAACAGTTGCTACAGTAACAGCCGCAGAGGAACCAAGGCCATATTTTCGACCATTAGCACTGTCTAATTGACTGTCAATATGGATATTAAATATTCGTAAGTCGCGACTAAAAGTACGAGCATATTCTTCTGTAACCCTAATAGCAGAAAGGATGTAAGAAAAAGGATTGTCACGCTTGTCAACTACCATTTGGTCTCCTAAACGTCGCCAGGATAGTTGATCGTTATTATACTGGCGACTAATAATTTGACCAACTTCTTGCACACTTTCCTCAATCGTACAGGTAACAAACTGATCCAATGCAACTAAAATTGCAGGATAACCATTTTCAACAACAGCATATTCACCGGCAATATACAATTTACCGGGAGCTTTTTCAGTAATCAAAATTTAAAGTCCCCTTATCATTAAATTTTATTCATTCCAAATCTTTATTCCAGGTCCCGGTTGTGAAACCACCAACCGTTCTGGGCCAACGATATTGCTTAATTCTTCAACAATTTTACTCCGGTTCCCTTGGTCGTAAATCACTTTGACGTTCGGACCAGCATCCATCGTATAATAGCAGTTTACTCCCTGGTTGCGCAAGTCTTCCACTGCTTTAATGATGGTTAGCGTTTCACCATTAAAGTAGGTAAAACCGGGGTCAGCTGAAAAGGTAAGTGCGTGCATGCGAAGGGCATTTTCTTCAGCAATATGGCCAATTTGGTCAATATCTTTTGCTTTGATAGCTTGCTTTATGGCAACCATGTCATTCGCTACCACTTGACGCCAAGCATCATAGTAGGGTGAAGTTTCAACACTGGATTGCATTCCTGAGCGACTGGAAACTTTTTTCTTTTTTGTATCAACTAAGACTGCTAACATCTCAATTGGGAAATCAACGTTTTCTAAAATTGGCTGTGCAAATGAGGAGGCATCGTCAGTCCCTTTTTGCCATTCAACCAGTCCACCATAAATAGACCTAGTTGCCGAACCGGATCCGCGCCGGGCCAGTCGTGATAGATCACGGCCTGAGAGGTTTAATCCGGCCGCGGCACTGGCTGCACCTGCTAGAGCGGCAAAGGCAGAAGCTGAAGAAGCAAGGCCGGCTGCAGTTGGAACATGATTAATTGACTCTACGCGTGCAAAAGATTTTATTCCACTTAGTTGCCGAACAATATCTAAAACATGAATTACTTTTTTGGCCGCTTGCTTACTGAGTGTCTGTTGATCGATGGCAACTAAGTCTGAAGTAAGGTGATTATCAAAATTTACGGTAGTAGTGGTGTAAAACTCATTAAGCGTAAGGGAGAGACTGTCGGTTTGTGGAATGATTAATTCTTGATCCTTCTTTCCCCAATATTTAACAAGCGCAATGTTAGTGTGTGCTTTTGCAGTTGCCATTAGTTATTACCTCGCTTATCAAGTGGTTGAAGCCAAATATCATGCGCACCGTTCTCTTTTAAGATGCTTGCAAGGCGGCGAGCCCCCATAGCTGTTTGCATTAAAGCGATCATGCAGCCACCACGACCGCCCCCAGTTAATTTAGCACCGAGAGCACCATTGTCACGTGCAACATGAATAAGGTGATCTAATGCCGGGTCTGACACGTTAAGAGCAGCTAAATCAGTTTGCGCAAAGTTAAGCGCGTCGCCTAGTTTGGCAATGTCGTTTTGCGCAAGGTAGTCTTTTGTTTGTTTTACTAATTCACCGAGGTGCTTAATATGTTCCTCAGCTTTTTCGCTGTTATTTTTCAGTTCACCTTTAACTGCCAAAATGGCTTCCTTAGTAGCACCTTTTTTTCCAGTATCAGCAATTACTAAAGAAGCATCAAGGTTCATTTCAATTGGTACCCCAATCCGCCCCTTAACATAAAAAAGCGGTTTATCTGAACTGACAGTAGCAGCGTCTAAACCGGATGGACTACGATGTGTAATTTGTTCCTCAATATCTGCAAGCTGAAGCAATAATGTTCGATCAAGCGGTTCATCATAATAGTCAAAAAATGCTCGAATAATTGCAATCGCACTGGCAGCAGATGACCCCATTCCTCGTTCAGCAGGTAATTGACTTTCGATTTTTAAGTCCCAACCAGTTTCGGGGTCATTAAATCTTGCAGATAAAGTGTCAATTAATTTTTTAATTCCGATCATGGAGGAAGGCAAATTTTCTAGACTACCATGATAATAACGGCTTTTAATAATTCGCTGGTTATCTTGGCGACTGCTGAGCGTAACTGATAATTGAACGCTTGGCAATGGTAAGGCTATTGCCGGTTGACCGTATACTACGCTATGTTCTCCCATTAAAATGATTTTCGCATGGCTAGTACCAATCCCTTGTTGTTTCACCATCGTAACCTACTTTCTACATAAAAATTCAAACTTAATCATAGCATAAAACAGTGATTCTAGCTAAAAACGATTGTAGATGTTACCAAATCTAAACATTTTAGCACAAAGAAAGGCCGATTCGTGTAAAAATGAGAAATTTATAGTAGAATTGTGTATCATTTAGTTTAGAATATTTAGTAACTTATATAATAACTTCGGAGAAATATGGTGATAGTGTGACACAGCGTAGTAGTCAGCGCACAAAGAAGCGTGACAAGAAAGCGCCAATCTACTCAGTTGTTGATTTAGAAACAACCGGAACGAATTTTAATCATGGTGATCGAATCATTCAAATCGGTTGTGTTCTCGTTCAAGATGGCGAAATCATAAATCACTTTGAAACAAAAATAAATCCACGAGAGAAAATTCCTCGTTCAATTGTTCAATTAACAGGAATTGAAGATAAAGACGTACGAAAAGCACCTTTATTTGAGGATATTGCTGGAACTATTTATAGTTTGCTGGCGGAAACGACCTTTGTGGCTCACAATGTTAATTTTGACTTTCCTTTTCTAAATGCAGAATTAGAGCGAGCTGGATATCCTTCATTATCAATTCCAGCAATCGATACTGTAACCCTTAGTCAGATTCTTCTTCCTACTGCAAAGAGTTTCCGTTTACGAGACTTAACTAGTTCGTTGCACATTGAGCATGATCACCCTCATAGTGCAGTATCAGACGCTGAGGCAACAGCAGACTTACTTAATGACTTGCTAAAACGAGTTCAAGAATTACCAACGCTTACGCTTGAAAAGATTACTCAGTTGAAGCTCAACTTACCTCAACAAACAGCTGGGGTTTTTGATGCTGAGTTACAACGTCGACGTAAATCGCCCCAGCCATTAAGTGAAGAGCTGTATGTCTCGCACGGAATTGTTCTTCATAAATCGCGGCCAATCACTGCTAATAGTCAGCGGGAAAAGCATAAATATCCTTCAACTAAAAAGGCAAAGGAAAAGCTATATGGAGATACGTTGAGACTGCGGCCTGTTCAAGCAAAAATGATGAACAGCATTTACAATAATTATACTCATGATGAACCCAAAAATATGATTGTTGAGGCTGGAACTGGAGTAGGGAAGACATTGGGCTACCTTTTTCCGCTAAGTTATGTTGCATATCCTGATAAGAAGATTGTCGTCAGCACAGCAACCAATATCCTCCAGCAACAAATTATTGATACATCAATCGCGCAACTAAACAAGGTGTTGCCTTTTAAAATGAATAGTGTGATTATCAAAGGAAACGCTCATTATATTGATATTGCCCGTTTTGTTCATTCCTTAAGCGTGATTGAAGATTCGAAGCTCGTTCAGTTGTTAAAAGCTAAAATTTTAGTATGGCTGCTTTCAACGCAAAGTGGGGACCTTGATGAACTTAATTTAAATTCTCAGCAGTCGCCATACTTTACTGAAATTCGTCATCAGGGTATTCGGAGCTTGAATCCAGCAAATGCCTTTTACCATGATGATTTTCTCGTTCGGCGGGAAAAGCGGCTTCATCAAGCTGATATTATTATTACGAATCATGCGTACTTGGTTGCTCATGCCCAGGAATTAGGGGATGGAACTCGTCGCCCATACTTAGTAATCGATGAAGCTCAGCACTTAAGCGAAAGTATCTTAAAACGGTCACGGCGAACATTTAATTTTCAAAAATTGCGCACAGCAGTTC
>BLMQ01000167.1:0-4400 GCA_011958095.1 Lactobacillaceae bacterium
ATTAGCACGGCACGGGCTGATTATCGTTCGGACTTAGCCTCGAGCCTTGTAGTTAATTTCCACGATATCGTAACAACATTCGTATAAAAAATGAGGCCGTTGAAAAAACAAAAGTTTTTTCTCAGCCTCGCCAATATTATTTTAATGGTTGAATAGTATAAACTTGGTCATCAGCTTCATCGGTTAATGAAACTGGCCGTTGTTCATTTGCCCGGATAGTAATGTGATAACCAAACCGATCAAGGAAAACTAACTTATCAGGTTTGATTTGTTGAACCGTTGCCGGAATGATTTGGTTATCGATACCGAGCTTTAATTCAGGAGAGATGGTTATTTTATGAGAGCGATCTCGTTCTTTATCATAATATTGCCATGTGCCCGCATAAAAGATAGGTAACGAAATCGTATTATTGCTTTTCTTTGCGCGACTGAACCCTAAAGTACTGGTGAGTCCAGCCATTAGCCCCGCGCCGAAAAGTAACATTCCTTTTTTTCTCATATTTTATCAGTCTCCTCAATTAAGTGATAAGTCATTCTATAACATAACTAATTATACACACATTTCTATTATCAGAAGATTTCATTTCTGTTAAAAACGCGCAATAATTGTTAAAATTAAATGTAAGCAAAGAAATATTTGAAAAGGAAGAGTTGATTTTATGCTAAAACTTGGTGTTATTGGAACAAATATTATTACTGATCAGATGCTAGATGCGGCCAAGACAACTGGGAAATATGAATTGACTGCTGTCTATTCTCGGACATTAGAGCACGCTGAGAAGTTTGGTAAGCCATATGGAGCAACTGAATTTTATGATGACATTGATAAGTTCTTTGAAGAGGGCGACTTTGATGTCGTTTATATTGCTTCACCAAATAGTTTGCACTACCAACAAGCACGGAAAGCAATTGAAAACGATAAATTCATTATTGTGGAAAAGCCAGCCTTCGTAAATCCAAGTGAATACAGTGCAATTGAATCATTATTAGCAGCCCATCCTAAGGCTCGTTTGGTTGAAGCGGCTCGTCATATCCATACCAAGATTTATCAAGCTGCCTTGAAGAAAGCTGATGAGATGAAGAAACATTACGTTCAAGGAGCAACCATCACTGTAATGAAGTACTCATCGCGTTTTGACAAAGTTCTTAATGGCAGTGAACCATATCCAAATATCTTTACCCTTAAGTATGCAGGGGGAGCATTAATGGACCTCGGTGTATATGCTGTTTATGGTGCCGTTACTATTTATGGTGAACCAGAATCTGTAGTTTACTTCCCAACTCTCACTAAAACCGGGGTTGACGGTAAAGGGGTTGCAATCCTTAACTATGACAAATTTACTGTCACTTTAAACTTCGGTAAGACTGCCAACTCTCACCTCTATTCTGAAGTTTACGGCTTGAAGGATACCTTAGTCTTTGATAGTATTTTTGATACGCGAAAGGTTACTTACTATGATGCTGACCAAAATGCGCATCCAATCGAAGCACCAGTTGAAGAAAATTCAATGACTGATGAAATGAATGATTTCGCAGATCTCTTTAACAATCCTGATGATGAAGAGGAAATGAAGAAGTACAAGCATTGGTTAGAATTATCTAAGACGGTCAACTCAATTATGTACTCCCTTCGTCAATCTGCTCAACTAGTTTTCCCATCTGATAACGATCAAGAATAGGATGATTTAATTTGATCGAACAATTTCAAAAACACTTTGATGAAAAATACAAGCAACCCACAGCAATCCAAAAAGCAGTTGCGCCAGTATTAAAGACTGACCAATCTGTCCTTGGAATAGCACCGACTGGCTCTGGAAAGACCCTAGCTTTTACGTTGCCACTCTTGCCTAAGATTATGCCAGGCGAGGGAACTCAATTATTGGTTCTCGCACCTTCACAAGAATTGGCAATTCAAACAACAAAGGTAATCCGTGAATGGGCAACCTTAATTGGTGTTAGCGTTCAATCACTGACAGGAGGGGCAAATTTACGACGACAAGTTATGAGTTTGCACCAACATCCTGATGTCGTAGTGGGAACACCTGGACGGGTACTCCATATGCTTGATAACCATCACTTAAAGCTCGGCCATCTAATGACAATGGTTATTGATGAAGCCGATGATATGCTTCAAGACGATACTTTAGCTGTCGTAGAAGATATTGAGCGTGCAACCCCGTTATCTACTCAATTAGCATTCTTCTCCGCTACAAAATCTCCTGTTCTGGATGAACTGAACGTGATGTTTGGCCGCGATATTGAAACTATTGATGTTCGTGATGAGGATACTTCTCAGGGACCAGTAGAACATGGTTACTTAAGTGCACGAACCAATGCGCAAAAAACAGCAACTTTACGTCGGCTGACAAGCATTAAAGATTTTCGGGCGCTTGTCTTCTTCAACAGTACCCGCACCCTTAACTATGCTGCAAGTCGGTTGCGACACGAACATGTTCCGGTAGATACCTTGGGTGGTAGACAGAAACAAGTACAACGTGAAAAAGCAATGCGGATGTTTCGGAAGCGACAAATCAAGTTATTGTTGACAACGGATTTGGCAGCCCGGGGAATTGATATTCCTAAATTGCCTGCTGTTATTAACTTTGACTTGCCAACATCGCTCAATACTTATATTCATCGGGTTGGCCGTACTGGGCGACAAGGAGAACCAGGGTTAGCACTTAGTTTAGGTGATGATCATGATATTCGTGACCTTAAGAAGTTGCTTGCTGATAGTGACTATGAACTAACTAAGCTCTATATTGGTGATAATAAATTAACCAACCAGAAACCAGAAGAGGGGCAACGGGTAATTTCAATCAAAAAACAGGCTAGTCGTCATCTACAAAAAGAACAATTAAGTGGTGAAACCCACAAAAAGATGAATCAAACCCTTAGTGGATTCTCTAAGCCAAAGAAACGGCGGAAGAAAAAGAATCGCAAAAATAAAGGAATTCGTTTGAAGCATCGTCGTAAAAATAACGAAAATTAAAAAAGAATAATTATCGTCTTTACGAAATCCTTCGTAAATGCGATAATATTCTTTAGTTTGGTCCTATAGTATAATTGGATAGTACATCCGCCTCCTAAGCGGTCGATTCCGGTTCAAATCCGGATGGGACCATTTGATAATGCACTGTCGACGTGATTGCTTTGTTTAGTGATTACGTCTTTTTTATTAGAAATTGAAGGGGGAGTCGTTAATGCAGCCACCATATAAGATTATGTTTTTGTTTGGTACACGGGCTGAGGTTTTGAAGTTGGCACCGATCATTAGATTGATGCATCAAAATCCTGCGACCTGGCAGCCGGTTCTTGTTGCAACGGGAAATTCACAATTATTAAACGACACGTTGGCATATTTGGATTTTCAAATTGATTTCAGTGTTGATTTATCGAACGCAACAAGCACAAATGAAGTTGAGTTGTTGAGCCAGCTTTTACATAACTTAAATAATGTGATTAATGCCGGACAACCAGATATGATCCTTGTGGCTGGTGATGCTACTACAACTTTAGCTGCCAGCTTAATTAGCTTTTATCATCATATTTCACTTGGCCATGTCGAAGCTGGTTTGCGTACTTATGAACGGTATTCACCATTCCCTGATGAAATGCATCGGCGCCTTACAGATAATCTAGCAGACCTTTATTTTGCGCCAACGACAAGTGCCCGCGATAATTTATTGCAAGAGCACCATCCGGAAAAACGAATCTATGTTACTGGAAATACTTCAATTGATAGCGTGAAGCATAATTTACAAGAAGATTTTACGCATCCTTTACTGCAGTCCATCTCAGCAGATAATCGGATTTTATTAATGACAATGCGGCGCAAAGATAACCTCGGCGCCCCCATGAAGCGTGTTTTCCATACAATGCGTGATATTGTGGAAACTAACAACGATCTTGACCTGATATTTCCTGTCTATCCTCATCCAGAAGAAGAATCACTGGCTAATGATATTTTAGGAGATCATGACCGGATTCATCTTATTACACCATTAAATCATCATGATTTCTTAAATATTGCTGCCCGGAGTTCGATTCTGTTAACTGATTCAGGCGGTTTGCAGGAAGAAGCTCCAGCATTGCATCGCCCTCTCTTGCTTTTACGTGATGAAACAGAACGTCAAGAAGCGGTCAGCCTAGGGGGCGTAAAAATTGTTGGTACTGATCCGACAACGATTCAACAAGCGGTTTTTGAATTGTTAAATGATGAGAAGAAGTATCGGCAAATGGAACTAGCGGAAGTACCATTTGGGGATGGATACGCAAGCGAAAGGATTCTTAAAATTGTTGAGAAATACTTATCACAACAATAAAAAGGGTGAATAAGCGAGCTTTTTATCCATAAATTTGCGAGAATACCCCCACTTCTATAAGTAGGGGATGAATCG
>BLMQ01000168.1:0-1565 GCA_011958095.1 Lactobacillaceae bacterium
ACGGCAATTGGCTCCGCGCGGGCATCATTTTCTTTATCAATTCTTGGTGTTCTCTTTACGCGAATGATTGCGTTAGCTGGCCTGATGGGGATGTTAGGAGCAATGTTCCTGTTAGTTTACTCCCCGATTAAGTCCTTTATCATGGGAGCTAATCCTGAGTTATGGCCTAAAAAAATTGTGACACTGAACAAACACGGGATGCCAGCATATGCAATGTGGATTCAGGCAATTTTTGTTTCGTGTATTATTTTCTTAGTTGCATTTGGGGGTTCAGCAGCTGCTAGTTTTTACCAAATCTTGACAGATATGGTTAATGTTTCAACCTGTGCCCCTTATATCTTCCTTGTTGGTGCATTTCCATTCTTTCAAAAGAAGGATATTCCACATGATTTTGTGGTATTTAAAAACCATTTTTGGACAAATGTATTAGTTATCTTTGTTGAAATAATTGTTTGCCTAGGAATCATCTTTACATGTATCCAACCGATTATTGAGCATGATTTTCAAACTGCATTCTGGACAGCATTTGGTCCGGTTTTCTTTGGAATTGTTGCTTGGATTTTCTACAATCACGCATCAAAGAAAATTACAAAGTAGATAAAAGAGACTATTGAAAAAATCAAAAATTTTTTCAATAGTCTCTTTATTTATGTGAACCTTAACGAGAAGGTTATTTTCCACTTACTCTTTATTCAATTTTTTAAGTCGCTGGTAGATGATAATTCCACCGATGCAAGTAATAACAAATTCAGTAAAGGGAACTGCTGCCCAAACACCGTTGATTCCGGCAACTTTTGCCAGAATAAAGATCGCGGGGAGAAGGATAATATAGCCACGAAGAATTGATAAAGAAAATGATGCCCGCGCGGAGCCAATTGCCGTTAAGAAAAGGATGAACAATAGATTTAACGCGCTGAAGAATACACTTGTAAAGTAAATCGGAAGACCAACACTGGCATAGGTGAGGAGTTGACCAGAATGAGAAGTGTTAAAAACTTCAATAATTGGATGCTTAAAGTTGATTAGGATAATAAAGCTGATCGTTGCTAGAAAGAGGGTAATGATAATTCCATTTTTTAATGTCATCGAAACATTCTTGTATTCGTGTTTACCAAATTCCCGACTAGCAAGCGGTTGAACACCGAGCGCTACTCCATTAGCAATTGCCAGCACAACGATGGCAATGTTGGAAATAACGCCATATGCGGCAACGGCATAGTTATTAGCTAGTTGCAATAAAACATGGTTAAAGAAATAGATACTAACACCAGTACTTAATTCGTTTAATGCTGAAGCAACCCCTAAACGTGCTGAGCGCCAAATGTTTCTTAGGTGAGGGACAACCCAGTGCCATTGTAACTGTCGTCCAGCAAATTTACGGTGAAAACTTAAAACCATCAAGCTAATTGCTGGCGAAAATAATACTGCCAATGCTGCTCCTTCTAATTTAAGACCCATTCCGAAAATAAAGAACCAGTCGATGAGGATAACAGATAATGTTTCAGTTAAGGTGGCCTTCATGGTTAACGTGGGATTGCCATCATTACGAATGAAATTAATGGCAA
>BLMQ01000169.1:0-1120 GCA_011958095.1 Lactobacillaceae bacterium
CGGTTATGATCGCCAGTGGAAATGATTGGCGGGCGATTGAAAGCGGAGCCCATGCCTACGCTGCACGTGATGGACAATATCGCGGCTTAAGTACTTGGAAAATCCAGGACGGCTACTTGGTAGGAAAAATTGTTCTTCCTTTACCAGTTGGTGTAATTGGTGGTTCAATTGGATTAAATAAAATGACTAAGATAAACTATCATATTAGTCAAATTAAGAGTGCTGAAGAGTTGGCAGCCGTAACAGCAAGTGTCGGATTAGCACAAAATTTGGCTGCTTTACGCGCATTGACAACCACTGGGATTCAAGCTGGTCATATGAAACTCCAATACCGGTCATTAGCAGCAAGTGTCGGAGCAACGCCAGCAGAAGTACCATTAGTAGTAGCACAATTAAAGCAGCGATCACATGTTGACCAAGCACTTGCTAAAGAAATATTATCAACGATCAGAAAGGACCAAGTTAATGACTGAAGAGAGAATTACACTAAATAAAGAAAATCAGGCACTTCTTGATCAGGTTAATAGTCTATATCCTGAAGGTAGTGTCTTTGTTCAGTTTCATGGTGACAAGTCAGGATATGTTCGCCATGACCAAGCAACTCAACAAACTATTCCTGGTGCCTTGGTTATTATTGTGACTGACTTGACTGCGCCAAATTACACTGCTTCACACGAATTATTGCACCTTTTGATGTTACTAAAAGGTTTTCCACAAATCTTTTTCCAACTGTCTCTTGGGGATAAGGAACTCGATGAACAGATGATGATTATGTCAACTGATTTGTATAATATCGCTATGCATCGAGTAGTGGTGGCAGAACAACGTAAACATGGTTTTATTACTGATAAAATTGAAGAGGAATATTTAAAGGGGATTGAGCATACATTAACTTCGGAAAAAGAGGAAGATGATGAACGGACGTTACGGTTGTTAACCCTTTTGGATGCCCTGGTCTTTTACGGTGATCACCTCTCAAAGTATGAAAAAACTTTAGCAGAAAAGTACCCGCTTGCACTGGCCGCGGCAAAAAAGATGTATGCTGAGATTACAAAGAAGCCCATTAAATCACCGTTCGATATGCGCCGATCAATTGTTAAGATTTATTCTTTATTTGATC
>BLMQ01000170.1:0-2586 GCA_011958095.1 Lactobacillaceae bacterium
CTACGGCCCATAGCGGACTTTCACCGCCTAGCTAATACCCATGCCGGGCGCACAAGCAAAGAGACAATGGGAAAAATTCCCCAATGTCTCTTTACTTTTTAGCGTTCATAAATAATTGTCGTGGGACCATCATTTTCCAGATCAATTTTCATCATGGCTCCAAAATGTCCGGTTTCAACAGGAATACCAGTAGCTGCTAATTTTTGATTAAAAAGATCATATAACGGTTCAGCAATCTCAGGACGAGCAGCCTGTGAAAATCCGGGACGATTTCCATGCTTAGTGTCAGCATAAAGGGTAAATTGGGAGACTGATAAAATTGCCCCATTAACATCCCGTAGCCCCTTGTTCATCTTACCGTTTTCATCCTCAAAAACACGAAGATTAGTAATTTTATGTACTAAGTAGTCTAGTTTTTCTTCGGTATCATCTGGAGCAAAACCGACTAAGAGAAAATAGCCAAGGCCAATTTTGCCAACAACTTCATCATCAATTGAAACTGCTGCATGATTTACTTTTTGTAAAACAACTCGCACAAGTGTCCTCCTATCGAATAATTCGTTTGACAACGTAAACATCTGGAATGTTCTTTAAGCCATCCATGATCAGCTGCAACTGCCGTAAATTACGCACTCCGATAATCAAACTAATTGTTACCATCTTATTGTGGTCAACTTTTCCGTTAACTGAATTTAAGAAGCGGGTACTGTTATTTACTGAACGTAAAACATCATTTAATAAGCCATTACGATTGTATCCTTGAACTTCTAAGTCTGCATTGTAGTTTGTTTTATCACCATTAGGATTTGCCCAATATACACTAACAATTCGTTCGCCATTCTTACGGGCGGCTTTAATATTCGGGCAATCATCCCGGTGAACTGACACTCCTCGTCCCTTGGTAATGTAGCCAGTAATAGCATCTCCAGGGATTGGACTACAGCAATGACTTAAACGGACAAGAAGATTGTCAACCCCTTCAACAATTACGCCCTCGCTCGATGCCTTAGCCTGTTTTTGCTTTTCACGTTCATTTGGCTTTTCAAGAGTCTGATGGTCTTCTAATACAGCTTTTTCTGCCGCTTGTTGGCGATCACTTTCAACTTGTTGCCGGATATCAGCAGTAAAACGATTTCTAATACCCACTGGAGCCAAGTCACCAAATCCTAAAGCCGCAAACATGTCATCACTACTATTATAATGAGTCTCCTGAGCAACTTCCTCACATTTTTCATCAGTCATCAATTCTGCTGGCGAATATCCTGCTTCACGGAGTTCATTTTCAAGAAGCTGTTTTCCTTCTTCAATGTTCTTTTCCCGATCGTGTGCACGGAAGAATTGGCGAATTTTATTACGAGCCCGCCGTGTTGAAACCAAATCAAACCAATCACGACTTGGACCAGCTGATGATGAGGAGGTCAAAATATCAACAATGTCACCATTTTTGATCTCATAATCAAGGGGTACAATCCGTCCATTTACTTTAGCTCCAGTTGTATGATTACCAACTTCAGTATGAATTTGGTAAGCCATATCAAGTGGTCCAGATCCCTTAGGCATTTCAATTACGTCACCTTTAGGGGTAAATGCATAGACCTTATCAGTAAATATATCGCTCTGAATCCCCTGCATAAATTCATCTGTGCCTTGACTTTCACTTCGTAATTCAAGGATTTCTTTGACGATATTTAGCTTTTGACTATCCTGGGTTTGTTGGATTCCATTAGTCTTACCTTCTTTGTATGCCCAGTGAGCAGCAACCCCATATTCAGCAATTTCATGCATCTTGTGAGTCCGTATCTGCACTTCTAATGGTCGTCCTTCTGGTCCAATAATTGTTGTATGCAAGGATTGGTACCCGTTAGTCTTAGGCATTGCAATATAATCCTTAAACCGTCCAGGCATTGGTTTCCAATTAGTATGGATAGCTCCAAGAGCAGCATAACAGTCACGAATTGAATCAACGACAATCCGAACCGCGAGGAGGTCATAGATTTGGCTAAATTGCTTATGCTGAGTAACCATTTTACGGTAGACAGAATAAATATGTTTAGGCCGGCCATAAATTTCAACATTCGGTCCTAAGTCCAAATCTGCAATCGCCTTTTTTATTAACTTAATTGACTCATCAATATAGTCAACCCGCTGATCGCGCCGTGAATTCATCAAATGGACAATCCGGTAATATTGTTGCGGATTTAAGTACCGCAATGACAGGTCTTCTAATTCCCACTTAATCGTACTGATACCCAACCGATCTGCAATTGGAGCATAAATTTCAAGGGTTTCATTTGAGATGCGGCGCTGCTTATCAGGACGCAAATGCTTAAGAGTGCGCATATTATGAAGACGGTCCGCAAGCTTGACAATCATTACCCGAATATCCTTTGACATTGCAAGTAATAATTTACGATGAGTGGCAGCCATTTGTTCTTTATTTGATTTGTAACGAATCTTACCAAGCTTTGTATCACCATCAACGATCATTGCAATGGTTGGTCCAAAGAGTTCTTTAATATCATCTAAGGTTGCGCCAGTATCTTCTACAATATCATGTAAATATCCTGCACAAACTGTTTCGGGATC
>BLMQ01000171.1:0-5253 GCA_011958095.1 Lactobacillaceae bacterium
ACTTTGCCGGACGCTGAAGGCCATTGTTGTACTGCGCTGTTCGTATTTTATGGAAATGACCTAACTTATGTCACAGCTCCCTTTTTTCACGAATAATACGTGGAACTAGATTCTTAACTAAGTGGTTCAAATTTACCAAATGCCTCATTACTATCAGCGTTTCGACATGGAAGATAGCCATATTGACCATCTGTGCGGGGCTGGCGTAACCAAACGTATCCATTATGACGTGACCAGGCATCATAATCAATAACGGAGCCAACTGGCAAGGTCGCAATCACAGAAGATGTCGGCAGTGCACCCCAGCGTAAATCAAGAATGCGATCCGTAATAAAACGTCCCTTTTCACGGTGCCACACATCGCCCAAGGAATCTGTCCACGTTGACGAGTCGTTTTGTGTTAGGGTTGGCTTAACATCAACTTGACCAGTTGGATTAGCAAGGCGCTCCCAGCCATCACGATCAACCGTTGCAATTGAGCGGTCTTCATCGTCCCCAGCAAATTGCCAAAGAGTATATGTCTGCCATGGACTCGTATTAACTGTCATTGCCGGAACTGTCCACGAATGCCAGTCCATCGAAGCATACTTGGCTACCCAGAGGCCACAATCACTGACACAATTAGCAACTTGCCAAATTGCTGATTCTTGAACATAGATTAACGGCCATATCCCCGTTCGGCGATGAATTTCATTAACAAATTGCCGTACCCAAGTCGTATCACCCCAGGCAGCATTTTGATATTGTTCCCAATCAACGGCTAAAACTGCCTGGCCGAGCTTATCTTGAATATGCGATAAGAAATACTTCGCTTCTGCGATCGGGTTACCACCACCAGCATAATGGTAGAGTCCTAAAAGCCGCCCCGCATTCTTTGCTAACGAATATTGGTATTGGTACTTTGGATTTAAGTAGCCCGTCCCTTGTGATACTTTAACAATCGTGCCTTGTGCATGAGGGTCAGTCACGATCCAATCGGCACTTCCCGAAAAAACATCTGTAAAATATAATGCCATCAATTTATCCCTCTTCCGATCCCCGCAAGCAATAGTAGGCCTCCAATGTTCGGTTTAAACCGGGCGTTGGAGACCATTGTTGTACTGCGCTATTTGTCTTTTATAAAAGTAATTTGATTTATGTCACAGTCTCTGAACTAATCTTAGCTTTTTAAAATAACCCAAATAATTTTTTACGTTGCTGAATCTTCTTAATCTGATGGCGACCAATTTCATCCCCGTTAATGATAGCTCGCGCATTATCTTGGTATTCTTGAGCAACGTCAGCGCCAAATTCACGCGATAATTTGTCAAAGGCCTGCCGCATTTCGTATTTTCGTCCTGGAAGATCATGAGCATCAGAAGCAAAGATATATCCTTGACCAGCCGCAATCAAGTTTTTACTGAATTTTTCAACTTTTTTACCAAACGTACCAACATAGGAACTGGCGGTGATTTGCGACAAGCACCCTTTTTCCAACATTTGATAAAGCAAGTCCGGTTCAGCCATGATCTTGGTATTTCGTTCAGGGTGAACAACCACTGGCGTAATCCCTCGTTGTTGAAGGTTAAAAATCATCTGGTTAGTGTAATGAGGTACATCATTGTCTGGAAATTCCAGCATCATATACTTCCCACTCTCATCGGCGAATAAAATATCATCATTATCAAGGGCTTCAATTAGCTGACCATTAATTCGCACTTCTTGTCCAGGAAAGACAGTTAATGGAATATTATTTTTCTCTAGTTCTTCTTGAAAGTCTTTTGTTCGCGCTAAAACATCTTGTTTATGGTTTACATAGTGCCCGTTCATATGATGAGGGGTCAAAAGTGCATGGGTAACCCCGTTTTCTGTTGCTTCTTTTGCAAGTCGCAATGAAATCTCCATACTTTTTGAACCATCATCAATCCCCGGCAAAAGGTGACAATGCAAATCAACCATTACCATTCTTCTCATCCCTTTTTTCACATATTAATATTTTAAGTATAGCAAGTTATAGCGGGATTTTATAGGGACTTAAGATAAAACTTCACAAAGCCTATATTATTTGAGAATGTTGAGAAGTGTCTCCTTGTTGATGACGGCATTTGCTAGCTCATTTCCTGAAAGAATAGAATTGGCAAGAGCTGCTTTCTTCTGTTGCATTTCAATGATCTTCTCTTCAATTGTGTTTTGTGCAATCATTTTGTAAATCGTTACGTTATTCTTTTGACCAATACGATGAGCACGGTCAGTCGCCTGATTTTCAGCCGCAATATTCCACCACGGGTCAAAATGAATGACAACATCAGCACTCGTAAGATTTAACCCCGTTCCTCCTGCTTTCAGAGAAATTAAAAAGACAGCTGGCTGATCATAGGAATTAAATTCATCAACAAATTGTAACCGATCTGCTTTCTTTGTCTTTCCTTCAATCACAAAGTACTTAATTCCCACTTTAGCCAATTTTTCTTTTAAGATTGCTAATGCCGATGTGAACTGCGAGAAGAGTAAAATTTTATGATTATCCGCCACTTCACCCTTAATTAAGTTCATAGTTGCCTTAATTTTTCCCGAAGGACTACTGTACCCTCTATCTAACAATTGAGGACTGCAGCATAGTTCACGAAGACGAGTAATTTCTGCCAAGACTGCTAATTTATTCTGCTGAAATTCTTCATCATTCTGTTTTTGAATCTGTCTTATCAATCTTTGAGCCCGTGCCTGATATAGACTTTCTTGTTTACCAACCATGGGTGTTAAAAATACCTGTTCATTTTTCATCGGTAAATCATTAAGGACATCTTTCTTCAAACGACGGAGCATGAACGGTTGTACCAAACGTTTTAAGTCGTCCTGAGCTTGGTCATCCTGATTTTTAATAATCGGTCCTTCATATTGTTTGCGGAACTGCTGATAAGAACCGAGAAAACCAGGCATCAAGTAGTCAAAAATACTCCAAAGTTCGCTTAACCGATTCTCAATCGGAGTTCCAGTTAAAGCAAAACGCTGCTTAGCATTGATCGCTTTGACTGTTTTAGCGGCAGCAGTTTGGGGATTTTTAATGTACTGAGCCTCATCAATAACTTCAATATTAAAGACATGCCCTTCATAAAAATCAATATCTCGTTTGGCGGCATCATAGGAAGTAATAATGATATCCCTTTCTGTACTTTGCGCAAACTGTTTCCGTCGTTCAGCTTTACTACCATCAAGAACAGTTACTTTAAGGTCTGGCGCAAACTTTTTAATCTCATCTTGCCAATTATAGATAACTGCTGCTGGGGCAACAATTAAATTCTGTCCGTTTCCTTGTTCGCTTAATAGAACAGTAATAATCTGCAGGGTCTTGCCTAGTCCCATCTCATCCGCTAGCAGTCCACCAAAATGATACTTCATTAAGGCCATTAACCACTGGACACCATCATATTGATAGGGAGGCAATGTTGCATGAAGATTTGCCGGCACCTTAAAATCTTTCTGAGGAGTTTTAACATCAGTAACTAGTTGGCGCAATTCTGAAGTAGTACGATAATTCAATGCTTCTTGGTGGGATAAAAGATCATCAAGATAAAGAGCACGATACACCGGCACTTTAAGTTCTTCCGCTGTAAAATCATGTGATGAGATTCCCATTTTGCGCAATGTCTCAACTAATTCAGCTAGCGAAGGTTCGTCCATCTTCAAGGTTTTCTTGCCCAATTGATAATACTGTTTATGCGGTCGAAAATCTCTTAGAATTTGCTTGATTTCTTTAGCGGTTAGTTGATCATCACCAAAATCAAGTTTTAAAAGGCCAGAATCGATGGAGATACCGACACTCACCTTAGTAAACGGCTGTTTGTATAACCCATTAAATGCAGGAGTAGCCTTAGTAATTCCTATTTCTTGCAATTCATTGACACCAGTTGCTAGCAAATTCGTCGCCTCATTAACTAACAGAACTGCCCTTGTTCCGGTTTGATTAAACTTAGTGAAATATTTAGCTAGTACTCGTTCAACTCTTTGCATCAAAAATTGCGGTAGATCATCAATTTTCTTAATTTTTTGTGTTTTGCCATCAGTTTCAGTTGCCAAGTCACAATAAATCTGTTCATCATGATAATCCAATAAGAAAACGACTGTTGGTAATGAAGGCAAAAACTTTGATAAATCGCGACCTTGGGGCATCTTGACTGAAAACATCGACTGAATCTTGGGTAACACATAGCGGTAAAATTCAGCCATAGTATCGACACCAAAGCTAAGATTACTGGTTGCTGGGAAAACAGGGTCTAACTTATCAGGAGCTATTCCTGTAAAAGCAGTCCAGGTATGGTCATCAAGGCAATAATAGGCTGCCTGTCCATGAATAAGGTCAACAGGAAGGTCAACACTAACATCAAGGTAACGACTTGGATCATCATCGGCACCATTTGCTTTAATTGAAACTGCCGCTTTTAATGCCCGCTCTTCCCGCTTAATAGGCATTTTCCACTGATTATAAAGCGTATTACCGGCCTTTAATATTTGGTCGACTTCATCCATAATCACGCCAGTCAGAGGAAGTTCATTTTTCACGGAGGCTTCGTAATAACTATCCCGCGTTAAATCAGCGGTTGATGATAGTTTGTTGATCAATCCTAACCACTGTTTACTATCTTTATCAAGGTTTTCGGGGATAATTTGCTGATCAAAAAACTTTCCTAAACGAAGCCGCTCACCACGGGCAATCCCATTTGTTAAAGTTGTCAAGTTTGGAAACTTATACAGATGGTCTGGGACACCCGCCCGGAAGTAAAGATATTGACCACCACCGTAGTATTCACCGATATTAGCAGTAATGATCGTCTGACTATTAGGATCGCGATCAAGGAGATTAGCTAACATTTGCCGGGCCGCTTCATTAGTATTCTCTTCAATATTATGTTGGTCAAGGTACTTTAATAAGTAATAAAGAGCAACCATTTCAGCGATCTGTTGTCCTTCTCTCGTCTCTACAACGTCTACCTGGACGTCCACAATTGTTTTTCGATTAAAAGCAACTAGCACTGAAAAGTAATATTGTTTAAAACGCCCAGCCACCGAATAATTCCACTTAGCTCCAGGAATTGAGAAATAAGTATCTGCAGCTTTAACTAGGATCTCGGAAATGACTTCAACATCGTCAAGGTTAGTAAAGACATGTTCAATCAGCCGTAGCGGAAAAATTTCTTTACCTAGAAAACTCAGCGGATCAACTAATGAACTACACACTGACTAAAGTCAGTGGTTTCTGGGAACACGAAGTAGTATTTA
>BLMQ01000172.1:0-4945 GCA_011958095.1 Lactobacillaceae bacterium
ATGGCTATTAATACGGTCAATAATCTTTTCTTGTAAAGTCGGATCGTCTAAAATCGCAATCTGGGTATCAATAATCGTCACTGCCCGCTGACCTAGCAACTCATGGGCATGCTTAGATAAATGCTGAAGTTCGGTCTTGCTTAACGCAAAAGAATCATGAAGCCGGGCGACCTCATGATTCTCATCAGCTGTATGCTGTTTTTTTATAGATAGATCTGACTCTACTAACAGGTGTGCCGGAGCAATCGTAATACCACTACTAGCGGCAAGTCCGGTTAGTAGTATAGACATTAGTCAGTCAATCCTTCCTTCTTCATAGTTTCAGCAACGGTGTCCAAAGCTTCTTTTTCGTCGTCACCATTAGCAGTAATAGTAACCTTAGCATTTTGACCAACACCAAGGGACATTACACCCATGATTGACTTCAAGTTTACACTCTTACCTTCGTATGAAAGAGTAATGTCAGATGAAAACTTTGAAGCAGCTTGTACCAAAATAGTAGCTGGACGAGCATGAATACCAGTTTCAGAAGTAATTGTAAATTCACGTTTTTCCATATTAATCAGTCTCCTTCGAGCAGATATAATTAATTTATTATCAGTAGCTTTACCACTGATACACCTCGATAATTACATTTTAGCAATTGTAAGCGTTAAATACAAGGCTACATCTTGCGATTTATCGCTCTCTTAATTGATAAATAATTTTACCGCCTCGCTGCGCTTCGCCTTCAATTTGAGAGCGATATGCATACGAGTGAAAAATCGGTTGAAATTGCTGAAAATTCTCGGGGGTAATTACAAAATGATCAATCTTTTTATTTCGTAAATCATCCAATAATTGTTCAAAATTTTCTTCTGCCATTCAATCACCTCAACATAAAATTCTATCTTCTTATTATACACGAAATTATGGTCACCCTTCTATTTTAGCATTCATGGCTAAAGAGTGCTAAAATCAAAGTGAGCTGTTTTCGGTATTCCTAAGTAACTTAGCTATACGGGAAAGATCGCTCTTTATTTAAGAAAATATTTAAGTTTTATAGCTTGCTTTGCGATAAAAAGTAAGTATAATATTAATCAATGGTCAAGAAAGGTCAAAAAATTCTTGATGAAACTACTTAGGAGGTATTAAATTTAGATGCAATGTCAATACTGTCATCAAAATCCAGCCACAATTCATCTTCAAATGAATTTTAATGGCCAACGGATTCAAATAGACCTCTGCCAAAATTGTTATCAAAAATTACAAAATCTACAAACAGATATGATGAATGGAGGTAACGGAATGAATAATTTCGGTTTTGGAAGCCTCGAAGACTTCATGAATGCAATGAACAATATGCAAAGTCAAGCTGCCGGTGCTAATGGTCAAAACATGAACGGCCAATCCCAACGACAAGGTGGCGGACGAAATGGAAAAGGAATCCTTGATCAATATGGGATCAACCTTACTGATCTTGCCCGCCAAGGTAAAATTGACCCAGTCATCGGGCGCGACAATGAAATTAAACGAGTAATTGAAATTTTAAATCGTCGAACCAAGAATAACCCAGTCTTGATTGGTGAAGCTGGGGTTGGTAAGACCGCGGTTGTTGAAGGCTTAGCCCAAGCAATCGTTAGCGGTCAAGTTCCTGAAAAGCTTGCTAACAAGGAAATCATCCGGCTCGATGTTGTTTCCTTAGTTCAAGGTACGGGAATTCGGGGCCAATTTGAAAAGCGGATGCAACAATTAATGGAAGAAGTTCGTAAGAATAAGAACATCATTCTATTTATTGATGAAATCCACGAAATCATGGGTGCGGGAAATGCTGAAGGCGGCATGGACGCTGGAAATGTTCTTAAGCCCGCCCTTGCCCGTGGTGACTTCCAATTAGTTGGTGCCACTACTCTTAATGAATATCGAAAGATCGAAAAGGATGCAGCTCTTGCACGACGGTTCCAACCAGTTGAAGTTGATGAACCATCCGTTGAAGAAACAATCCGCATCTTAAACGGAATCAAAAATCGTTATCAAGATTACCATCACGTTAAATACACAGATGACGCAATTGTAGCAGCTGCTAAACTTTCTGATCGTTACATTCAAGATCGTTACTTGCCTGACAAGGCCATCGATTTACTTGATGAAGCGGGATCAAAGAAGAACTTAACGCTTAAAAATGTGGATCCAAACGCAATCGAAAATGAAATCCACACAGCTGAAGCACACAAGCAACAAGCAGCTGATAACCAAGACTATGAAAAAGCAGCTTTCTACCGCGATCAAGTTGCTAAGCTTGAAAAGGCAAAGAAGGAAGCTGAAGAAAACCATACTGAAGATTCTGCAACTGTTACCGTTAAGGATATGCAGAGAATCGTTGAAGAACGGACAAATATTCCAGTTGGTGACCTGCAAAAGCAAGAAGAAAATCAACTTCGCGACCTTGATAAGAAGCTTGATGAACATGTTATTGGTCAAACCCAAGCAGTGGATAAGGTTGCCCGTGCCATTCGTCGTAACCGGATTGGTTTGAACAAGTCTGGTCGGCCAATTGGTAGTTTCCTCTTTGTTGGTCCTACGGGGGTTGGGAAGACTGAAACCGCTAAGCAACTTGCCCTCCAATTATTTGGTTCTAAGGATGCCATGATTCGGTTTGATATGTCTGAATACATGGACAAGACTTCTACTTCTAAATTAATCGGAGCTGCTCCTGGTTATGTTGGTTATGAAGAAGCTGGTCAGTTGACTGAACAAGTACGGCGACACCCTTACAGCTTAATCTTACTTGATGAAGTTGAAAAGGCGCACCCAGATGTTATGCACATGTTCTTACAAATTCTTGATGATGGTCGTTTAACTGATTCTCAAGGACGCACTGTTAGCTTCAAGGATACAATCATTATCATGACATCTAATGCCGGAACTGGTGATTCAGAAGCAAGTGTTGGTTTTGGTGCTGAGTCTAATGGTAGTACTCATTCCATCATTGACAAGTTGACAAACTACTTCAAGCCAGAATTCTTAAACCGGTTTGATGACATTGTTCAATTCAATGCCCTCTCTAAAGATGACTTGATGAAGATTGTTAGTCTAATGATTGATGATGTTAATAACATGCTTGCTGATAAGAACTTGCACATCGAAGTCACTAACAATGTTGAAGAAAAATTAGTTGACATGGGATTTGATCCAAAGATGGGTGCTCGTCCTCTTCGTCGGGTAATCCAAGAACAAATCGAAGACCGGATTGCTGATTACGTTCTTGATCACAGTGACGTTCATAAGTTAGTTGCTAAACTTAATGATAATGGTGACATCGTTGTCGAAGAAACTGAAGAAGTACCAACAATTGCTAAAAAATAATTGAGTATAAAAAACGAGGCTGAATTTTTCAACCTCGTTTTTTTATTACACTCAATTTACTTCTAAGCGACGGCGGACTTCCAATACCGGAAGAGCAACCATTGGGACAATAATAATTGCCAATATCAATTCTGCGAGCCCATTAGTCGCCATGACTGTTTCTAAAGCAATTAATAAATGATTAACATTTACCCCATAAGTTTGCGCAACTGCTGGAGTACGATAAAATAGATAAATAAAGCCTAATACTAAACCAGTATTAGTAAGGGCTCCTACTATCGCAGCACTTACCGCGGCGATATATTTTGCTTTGATCAAACGACACATAAGAATAAAAGTATATCCTGCTAAAATCCCAATCATAATGCGCGGGACAACGGAAACAAGCGGGTTAACAAAAACTAAGGGAGCCAGCGGACTACTTGGTGCCACAAATGCTCGCACCCAAGTCAGGAGCCCCCAAATACCACCAATAATTGCGCCATCAACGGGACCCAACACAATTGCCGCAATAATGACTGTTACATGAAGGGTCGTAATACTAAGCGGCCCCAGCGGAATGTTGCCAAAAAATGGGACAAAATCTTGTAAGAGAATAATTGCGATAAAGATTGCTAATGTCGTATTGTGCCTAATTTGTTGGTGCCGAGTTTTTGCCATTTTTCTTCTCCTAAATAAATTTGAATAGGCTTATTGTAATAAAAAAATCACCTATTCGCAATTCTCAAGAGAAATATGGTCGTTCTTTATCGTGTCAGCTACTAAAAAGCGCTATAATAATAGAGAATTAAGGTTACGGAGTGTTAATAATGATTGACAAGTTTAAAACAGGAAATCCTATCTGGGTTTACTATAATGATATTGATTCAGGAGCAAACCTTACCGTTCCGCAATTACTGCGCGGATTCATCGGTCAAGAATATCAAATTGAACAAAAACAATTTCCTAATTACCGCTATGTAAAAACTGAAGGCGAGACTAAAGGAACCTTTGATATGCGACAACGCATTGTTCACCTTTTTTATCGGAAGCAGAATTGGGGTGAGTTTCAATCAATTGAAATGTACCTCCACCTCGATGCCCCTACACAGGTATTTGATACAGCTGGTGGCATGCCAGTCGGTGCCCCTCTCCCTGCTGATATTACGGTTAAATCCTTCCACCGGGTTGCGACTAAGAATGGTCAGTTTTGGTATGAAATTGGCGCTGACCAATGGATTAAGTATGATCAAATGCACGTTGTTGACAATCCATTCAACCAGGATATCCGGAAAGAAAAGTCAAAACTCATTAATAATTTAACGGTAATTCCCTTGAAGAATGTTCAGGCCAAAGTCGATTATCTCCATAATAAGTCAATCAATGTTTATGATGCGCCTTATGGAAATAAAGTGGCAGAGATTCCAAACGGCGAAACAATTACCCTAATTGGAAAATTAAACGATAATGATGAGATTATCTGGTACCAAGTGGGTCGCAAGAAATATATTACTAGTAACTACATTCAAATTGAATATCCAGAAGATGATGAATAAAAAGCGAGAGGGGACTGTGACATAAGTTAAGTTACTTTCATAAAAAGCAAATACGCAGTACAACA
>BLMQ01000173.1:0-1543 GCA_011958095.1 Lactobacillaceae bacterium
CACGAAAAGACCTTTTGAGTAAGGTGTGGGGTTATGACTCCAAAGTTGAAACCAATGTTGTTGATGTTTATATTCGGTACTTACGGAATAAGATCGACCGGCCTGGTGAAAAGAGCTACATCCAAACGGTTCGTGGTACTGGGTATGTAATTCGCTCCTAGGAATGATCAATTATGAAGCAAAAAGATGAAAGACGGTTTGTTTCACTAAAAATTAAGTGGGCAGCTGGGACGGCATTAGGGTCATTAATCATCTTTTGTATCGTTGCGATGGCATTGTTTAGCGCGTTTACGCAAAATTTATTTCATCAAGAAAGACAATTATTGAATCAAGGGATGACCAATATTAGTACACAATTAGGTACTATTGATAAGCCCTTAACCAAAAAGAATGTTAGTCACCTTATTGATCCAGACAGAAACCGGTCAAATATTATTTCCGGAGAGGAATATAAACGACCGGTAATCAAGGAATTAAGTGATGGTCACTTGGTTATTAACATTTATAATCCTGATGGAAAGAATATTTTGAGTACGGGCCGCTATATTAAAAAGCCACAGTTTACGACTAACCGTAATATCCATATTGCTGCTGGTCCTGATCATGATGTATTAGTTGGGCAGATGCCAATCTATGGCCAGAATAATCGGCAGTTGATTGGGTACTTACAAGTTGAAAATAATCTCGATGCTTATATGCAAAGCTATCATCAGTTAGCACTGGTATGTGTCTTGGCACTCTGCCTTGTTGTGATTGCGAGTGGCCTCTTGGGATACTTTCTGTCACTGTTTCTTCTCCGCCCATTGGATGGGATTCATGACACGGTTAAGGAGATTAGTGCAGATCCGACTAAAGATGTCCGAGTACCAACCACTAATCGTAATGATGAATTAGCAGAACTGATAACGATGTTTAATGAGATGCTTGATCGGATGCAGCGGTATATCGACCAGCAGTCGCAATTTGTCAGTGATGTTAGCCATGAACTGCGGACACCCGTTGCGATCATTCAAGGACACTTAGAGATGCTGCAACGTTGGGGCAAGGATGATCCCAAAGTGCTGGATGATTCAATTAAAGCAACATTAATTGAGACGCGCCGGATGAAAAACTTGGTTCAAGAAATGCTTGATTTGAGCCGAGCAGAGCAAGTAGAGATTAATTTCCGCAACCAGCATACGATTGTTAATGATGTGGTTCACCAGGTCTACAATAACTTTAAGATGCTATATCCAGACTTTACTTTCCGCTTAGACGACGATCTGAAAGAACCAATCATGGTTGATATTTATCGCGATCATCTTGAACAGGTCCTTGTGATTTTATGTGACAATGCCGTCAAATATTCCACTGATGATCATAAAGAGATCCATATTATTCTTTCACGGGGAATGAATACTGTTGAGATTGGTATTCAAGACTTTGGTGAAGGGATCTCACCAGAAAATGTAAAACGGGTCTTTGATCGCTTCTATCGAGTAGATAAGGCGCGTAGTCGTAAGAAGGGCGGTAATGGACTAGGCCTTTCGATTGCCAAACGACT
>BLMQ01000174.1:0-17500 GCA_011958095.1 Lactobacillaceae bacterium
TTTGAAAGTTTAACCGTTAATCAAATTTGTAAAGAAGCATTGATGCACCGGAGCAGTTTTTATCGCTATTTTAGTGATAAGTACGACCTCTTAGAGCAAACGTTAAATGCACAAATTAATAAATTGACGGAGAATACGGATTCTGAAGATGACATTATTAAGCAATTATTATCATACATTGATAAAAATAAAGATGTTATCCGTCATTTAGCACCTAATAGTGCACGGAGCTCTTTGTATACCGAAATTTTAAATATTTTAAGTCAGGTTCTTTTAGAGCGACGCAATCTTGAGACTAATGATCCAATTGTAACGGCGCTGCAAAAGTCTGATAATCCCGAGATGCTTGCTTACGTATTAAGTGGCGCTATTATCGGGACTTTTTACTGGTGGCAAGGCAATAATTATGATGTACCAACTGAGGACGTTATTAAGTTTGCGAGAGCAGCTACCAAGTCATTAACAAACTAAAATTATGAAAGGATAAATTTTGAGGTGAAGTATTAAATGTGGAGCATGATTAAAGGCGAATTTCGTCATATTATTCATAACCGTTTACTGCTTCTATCAGTAACGGTTATTTGCTTCATACCTTTCCTATATAGTATTTTCTTCTTAAAATCAGTATGGGACCCGTATGGAAGTACACGAAACTTACCGGTTGCGGTGGTAAATAAGGACATTCCGGTTGAGTACCAAGGCCGAAAAATGGATGTCGGGAAACAGACCGTTGATGAATTGAAGAAAAATCATCAATTAAAGTGGGAATTCGTATCCGCTAAAGAAGCAAAGTATGGTATGAGCCATCGTAAGTACTATGCTGTTGTTACGATTCCTAAAGATTTCTCTGAAAATGCAACGACTGTTTTACAAAAACATCCCAAGACGATGAAATTACATTATCAAACTAATGGTTCTTTAAACTACATTGGACAGGTAATTGCTCAAACTGGAATGACACGGCTAAATGAAAAAATTCGTGCCCAAGTTACTAACGCTTACGCAACGGTAATGTTTAAGCAATTGCATGTTGTAGGTAAAGGGATGAACAAGGCCGCTGATGGTGCCCAACAAATTGGTACTGGAATGGTGACCTTAAGTGATGGTGTAAATCGTTATGTTGCCGGAGTTTCCCAAGTAAATAACGGGGTTCAAACCTTGCGTGTTAGTGTTGCACCATTAGCTTCTGGGGCTCAACAACTTGCTACCGGGAGCCAAACCTTAGCAAATGGTATCATGCAATATACTGGTGGGGTTAGTCTTCTCGGCAATGGTGTTGGTCAATTAATGGCTAATTCCGGTGCACTAAATTCTGGTGCTAACCAGTTGAGCAGTGGCTTAAACACTTTGATGGCTAACTCTGGTGCGTTAAATTCAGGAGCTAGTCAGTTGAATGCTGGGTTAGGAACTCTTGATAGCAGAAGTGGTGAATTACAATCAGGTGCCAACCAATTGGCAAGTGGAAGTCAGGCATTAGCTAATGGAACAAATAGATTAGCTAGTGGTACTAGTGCTTTGGCTAATGGTAGTAAGGAGTTAAATGCTCGGATTACCAATATGATTCCTACCCTTCAGAATTCGATGACTGCTATGTCTGGTGATGTTCAGCAAAATGCAACGGCCTTACGAAACTCATTAGCACCGCTAGCTGGTACTAGCAGTTCATTGAATGAATTAGCTAGCCAATTAGGTGGTATTTCTAGTCAATTAGGAAAATTACAACAAGCTGCTCAATCAAGTAGTACTCAAACAACGACATCATCTAATAGTAATAGCAATATCGATGCTGCTAAGAATGCTCTGAGCGGAATTGATACTTCTAAACTGGATGATGCATCAAAGGCAAAATTGGCAGAGGCTGAGAATGCTCTTAATGGTGCAAATAGTAGTAACTCAACGACTACTACCAATAATGGTAATAAGGAATTAGCTGGTCAAATTGGTCAACTTAAAGGTGCAGTAGACCAATTGCAATCAGCAGTTTCTAAGTCAGCTGCAATGGCAGAGCAGAATACTCAACAAGTTATGACAGCTGCACAAGGCCTTGAGAATAGTCTTAACTCATTGCAAGGAAATAGTAATGCCGCAATTAGTAATATTAGTGGGCAGCTAACTTCAGTAACTCAACGATTAGCTGATGGTGCAAATACAGTTAATGCAGGGGTTGCTACTTTAAACAATGGTGCAAATGCATTAGCTACCGGTGCACAAACTGCGCAAGCTGGAATTGGTGCTTATACTACTGGTGTTCGGAGCGCTGCAGCCGGTGCTAATCAACTAGCTAGCGGAATCGGTCAATACACAGCTGGTGTTGCCCAAGCTGGGGCCGGAGCTGATCAATTGGCTAGCGGAATCGGTCAATATACAGCCGGTGTTGGTCAATTAGGTAACGGAATTGCCCAGCTTAACGCTAATAGCGGGGCCTTAAACTCTGGTGCAGCTCAATTAGCTGGTGCGCTTGGTCAACTAAACGGTCAAGTTCCTGCTCTTGTTGCCGGTGTAAACCAATTAGCTGCCGGAACTCAACAACTTCAAGATAATTCTCCAGCTCTTATTTCAGGAATTGCGCGGTTGAATGCTGGTGCTTCTCAACTGGCTACATCGCTTGCAGGTGGTGCAAAGCAAATCAACGGTATTAAGACTTCACCACGGACTGCCAAGATGTTTGCAGAACCAACTGCTCTTAAGCACACGGATTACAGTTATGTACCAAATTATGGTCACGCCTTAGCACCATACGTTCTATCATTAGCAATCTATGTTGGGGCACTTGTATTTAACTTTGTTTACCCAATTCGCCGGGTTGCTGAATTTGGTAAAGCTCCAATCGCTTGGTGGGCAAGTAAGGTAACAGTTGGATCACTGGTAGTAACTGCAATGGCAATCGCGGAAGATGCAATTATGATGGCTTGTGGACTTACAGTTATTCACCCAGTTGCATTCTTTGCGACAACCATATGCTTCGGGTTAGCTTCAATGGCAATTGTTATGTTCCTTTCAATGCTCTTTGATAACCCAGGTCGATTCTTCGCCATGGTTCTTTTAATGCTCCAATTAGGTGGATCTGGTGGTACCTTCCCAATGGAAATTACGATGAAGTTCTATAATGTAATTCACTGGTACTTACCGATGACTTACTCAATCTTAGGACTCCGTGATTCAATTTCTGGTGGTTTAGGAGCACATTACACGATGTTCTGTAACACTGTTCTGATCGTAATTGCGATTGTCTTCTATGCATTGTTATTAGTTGGTATGATCTGGTTACAACACCATCACTATGCTGGTCGCTCAGAATTGGATAATAACCAAGAACTGCTTGGACCAGAAGGCGATTATGACGGAATGCACCTTCAACAACGTCGCCCAAACCAAGGAGACAACGGTGAACAATAATTAAAGATAACAGAGGGAGCGAGACAGAAGTCACTCGTGACTTCGTTTTTCGACGCGAAGCTAGCCTCTGGGAGCCCCCGCAAGCAACAGTAGGCCTCCAACGTTCGGTTTTACCGGGCGTTGGAGGCCATTGTTGTACTGCGCCATTTGTCTTTTATGAAAGTAACTTGGCTTAAGTCACAGACCCTTTTTTGTTGCTAAAATACTGATGATTAAGTAAAGGAGTGCTAAGCTATTAATGTAAGCAGTTTTTATGAAAGGAATGGGAAAACTGATGAAATTAATTATGTATAGCGTTCGTGACGCTGAAAAGCCTTATATTGAAGCATGGGCAAAGAAGACAGGCAATGACGTCAAGATGGTTACTGAACCATTAAATGCTGATACAGTTAAGCTTGCAGAGGGATATGATGGAATTTCCTTACAGCAAACAACAAAACTTGGGGATGAACAACTGTATGAACAATTAGCAGCCATGGGAATAAAGCAATTAGCTGCTCGAATGGTTGGTGTTGATATTTTTGATTTAGATGCATGTAAAGCAAATGGCATCATTGTAACGAATGTCCCTATTTATTCACCACGGGCAATCGCAGAAATGGGCGTTACCCAGGCGATGTACTTATTACGACGGATTGGTGAATTCGAACAACGCATGAGTCATGGCGACTTTCGGTGGAGCGATGATTTAATCAGTAATGAAATTTACAATTTAACCGTGGGAATTGTTGGCCTTGGTAATATTGGTGGGGCCACTGCTCAGATTTATAAAGCATTAGGCGCAAAAGTTCTTGCATATGATCCATCGTACAATGTCGAATATGAACCATACGTTGAATATACCGATTTCGATACTGTTGTTAAGAATGCGGATATTTTGTCATTACATACACCGTTGTTACCAAGTACCGAAAACATGATTGCAGCACCACAATTTAAGATGATGAAAGACAATGCTTACTTGATTAATATGGCTCGTGGAAAACTGGTAAATACCGCGGACTTAATTTCAGCATTGGAAAATAAAGAAATTGCGGGTGCTGGCCTAGATACATTAGCTGACGAAACTTCTTTCTTTGGGAAGCAAGTTTCGCCAGATCAAATTCCCGATGATTACAAGAAATTAGCAGCGATGCCAAATGTTCTTATTACACCCCACGTTGCGTTTCTCACCGAAACATCTATTCGTAATATGGTCGAGATTAGCTTGAATGATGCTGTAACGATTCTAGAAGGCAAGCATTCACGTAATGAAATTAGAATGTAATTAATTAAAAAACTCTACCAATTTTTGACGGTAGAGTTTCTTTTTAATTAAGATATAAATAAAGTTATTAAAGAAGACGTAAGTAAACCAAAAAGACATCGCTTTCTCGCGAGATAGCTGTTAAACTTAGAACTATCAAATACCACTAGTCAATTTAGAAAGGAGGAACGGAACATCCCCCCCCCTAATGTTGTCAGCCACTAATAGCCATATACATAAGGAAAGGACTGATAATAATGTCTAGCGATAAGCACGGAATAAAAGATAAGATAGCAGGGAAACTAAAAGAAACTGAAGGAAAAGTAACTAATGATAAGACTCGTGAAGGAGAAGGAAAACTTCAGAAACTTAAAGGAAAAGTAAAAGATGAGGTTAATGATCTTAAAGAGTCAATAAAAGGAAATAAAAAGGAGGGCTGATTATGTACTGGATTTGGGTTTTAATTGTTGGTGGATTAATTGGTTTAGCTGCTGGTGCGTTAACCCGTCGTGGCGGATCGATGGGAGTGATCAGTAATATTGTTGCTGGACTAGTAGGATCAGCAATCGGTGAAGCAGTATTAGGTGCATGGGGACCGCAAGTAGCTGGGATGGCAATTGTTCCATCAATTATTGGAGCAGTAATCTTAGTAATGATCGTCTCCTTGATTTTCGGAATTCGAACCGATTGATTAATAATTTGAAGTAAGAGAGCGAGAGCAACTCGATTCCCTGCAAGCAATAATGGCCTCTAACGTTCGGTTGATCTGAACATTAGAGGCCATTGTTGTACTGCGCTTTTTGCCTCTTACGACATTATCTTTGACGCCGCGTAAATTAAAGGCATAAACTATAATCAATGGACTTGAATTGAGGGGATGGGGAAGATTATTTATTGGGTTTTATTGATTGCTCTAATAGTTATAACAATGGGAATAAATGCCCACCATACTCATAACATGGTATATATCCATTCATTAATTTTGATCACAATTATGGTAGTAATTAGTATGGTTAGTTTTATCGCAATTTTGTATTGTGTAATGGCATTTATTTTTGACTTACGAATTTTTCATGTTAGCTCCGTTTTTAGTTTGATATTATTAATTGCTGTATTAGTGGGAATTATGTTGTCAAATTTTTTAGGCTGGTTTCAGCACCATTATCATTATAATATGACAAGTCTAACAATCATGGAATATTATATTCAGTGGTCACTAATTTATACGACGATTTATCAAGTTATCTTTAACGATCTTTCAAAGTCTTCAAAATATATGCTTAAGATTGTGGCTGAGAGTAGAATTATTAATCCCGATTACATAATCATGGCATTATTTCCCGCATTAATTTCGACGTGGATCGCAATTGTTATTTACAAGGTTCAGCAAAAACAAATATAAGAAAATTCCCCCTAAGAAATGTTCATATCTCATTTCTTAGGAGGGGATTTTTACCTATAATTACGTCATCATGCTTTTTCGTACTTGTTAAAGCGTTGATAATCTTGAACTGCCATTTCTACCGTTAATAATGTTCCAGTACTTTCGTATTTAGTGTCTAAAATATTCGTATGTTCATTAAGGTAGGAAACGACATGACCATCCGTAAATGGAATTAAAAGAGTAGTGGTGACATAATCTTTAAATAAGTGTTTCTTAATAACATCAACAAGAAGGTCTAATGAAGCATCTTGTTTAGCTGAAATCACAACTTGATCGTCACCTTCAAGAATAGGAAATTCAATCTCTGTTCTATCTGCTTTATTAAATACATTGATCATTGGAATATCAGTGATCCCAATTTGTTTTAAAGTTTCGTTAGTTGTTTCCATCATTTCCTTGTAATGTGGATCAGAATAATCAATAACTTGGATTAATAAGTCGGCGTTAGCGGCTTCTGCAAGCGTCGATTTAAACGATTCAACAAGGTGAGTAGGCAGCTTGCTGACAAAACCGACCGTGTCACTGAGTAAGAAGCGTTTTTGATCTGGAAGTGTTAGTTGCCGGACACTTGTATCAAGGGTGGCAAATAACATATTCTTTTCAAAAACAGTTTTTTCTTCAGCAGCTCCATATTTTCTTACGAGGCCATTCATAATGGTTGATTTACCGGCATTGGTATAGCCGACAAGAGCAGCTGTGGGAATTGCACTCTTTACTCGTTGCTTTCGCTTGGTTTGTTCAGATTTAGCAATAGCTGCCAGTTCTTGACGAAGGTGGGCAATCTGATGTTGGATAGTTCGCCGATCCATTTCAAGTTTGGTTTCCCCAGCCCCCCGGTTAGTAAAGCCGCTTCCTCCACCAGTCTGCTGGTCTAGCCGTTCACTTGCGCTAGTTTGCAATCGTGGTAAGCGGTATTGAAGTTCTGCAATTTGTACTTGGAGTTTAGCTTCTTTGGTTTGAGCGCGGGTTGCGAAAATCTCTAAAATAAGAGCGGTTCGGTCTAGAATACGACATCCGGTTCCTTCTTCAAGATTACGTAATTGACTTGGTGATAATTCATCATTAGTAATAATAGTAGGAACGTGATTAGCATCAGCCACATCGCGAATTTCGTCTACTTTGCCTTTTCCAAAGTAGGTAGCGGGATTAGGGCGATCAATGACTTGATCAATTCGATCGATAACTTCCATGTGATTTGCTTGTGCTAATTCAGCGAGTTCAACCATTGAGTAGTCAAAGTCTTCTTGACCAGTATTTAATCCAGTAATAATTACTGGTTCTAGAGTTTGTATGTTAGTCTCCATTGAAGAATAATGTTCCTCCTTTATGGATATTATTCTGGTAATTCAAGTTTGTTATAAAAATCAACAGTAGTATTATTCTTATCTAAAGCTAGCTTAGTGATGCTTCCGTTACGTGGTGAGTCACCTGGATCGTAAGCGTCAGAATAGCGTTGGACAATTGAGCGAATAGTAGCTCCATGTGAAACTACTAATACTTCTGATCCGTCTGGCAATGCTCGTAAGCGATCAAAACCTTTATCTACCCGCTTCCAGAAAGCAACATGGTCTTCAGCAGTACCATAATTGTCCGCGGCTGCAATCTTATCTTTTAATTTGTCTGGGCCCCAACCGGCAACCATTTCTGCAAAGCTATGATAACCATCTGGGCCGCCAAGAAAGTCAGCAAAATGTTGGCCATCTTCTCCTTCAAAGTAGCCAAAGAATTCTTCCCGAAACGCTGGCTCTGGAATTGGCGTTGGATTATTGCCAGGATGTTCAGCAAGCAAGAAACGGGTAGTTGAAACTGTTCGTGCGAGGTCGCTGCAAAATACATAATCAAATTGAATAGGAGCAAGCGCCCGCCCTACTCGTTTAGCGTCTTCTTCACCCTTTGGCGTTAGCGGACCATCGGCCCAACCTTGCATCCGATTGTAGAGATTAAGATAGGTTTGTCCGTGGCGTACAAAATAAACGTTGATTGCCATAGTTACAGCACTCCTTTAAGCGAAATAAAAATACTTATTACATTTTAACATGATTTCGCTGAAGAAAAAGCAATTATAGCATTCGGTTTCGCTTAATAATTCGTTGACGAATCGCTTTAATAAGTGCTAACAATCCAACTCCTAACAGTGAACCCACAACAAATGCTAAGATGATAAGTGAGAAGTGCTGACGGACAAACGGAATTGTTCCAAAGTAATATCCACATCCAGCACCAATCGCTACCCATAATGTAACGCCAATAATATTACCAATTGTGAAACGGTGAAATGGAAATTGCATTGTTCCAGCAATTAAGGGGACAAAGGTACGAATGAGCGGTACAAATCGCCCTAATGCTACAGCTTTGATCCCATGACGGGCTAAAAATTCTTGTGCTTTCTCAAAGCGGGGGCCGGCCATTCTTTTTTTGAGCCATTGCCAATGAGAAAGGGAATGACCAATATAATAATTAACTGTGTCACCAATTAGCGCCGCGAAAAAGAAGACGGGGATGACGATTTCCATTTTTAAGATCGGGTTAAAAGCGATAAAAGAACAAGTTAAAAAGACAAGCGATTCACCAGGAAGCCATGGGAAAATCACTAATCCAGTTTCCATAAAAATTAGGATAAAAAGGAGAACATAGCTCCAAGCGCCCATCCACTCAAACATGGGAATAATTGTTTCCGCAATATGAGTTAGAAGATAAAAAAGATGGCTCATTGTTGTTTTCCTCCTCCTGGATCATGGTTTCAATATATTGTAGCGTTATTATTAGTTATTTTGATGACCTTAGGATTAAAATTAAACGACATTTAATAATTGGAAAAATAGAAGGCGGAAAGTTAACAGACTAATTGGCGAAAATGATATAATAATTGGATGATTTTAAGATAAATTATTAAGTAAGTCGACCTGAAGATGAAAGGTAGGGAGTATGGAATGTCTACAAAAACTGAAAAAGAACTAGAGCAAAAGTACCTTGATAATGTGATTGATAAAGTAAAACAGGCCGAACAAAAAGCAGAAGAAAAGATTAAAACGGCGCAACATGATATTAAGGGCATCAATAAGCAAATTGATGATATCCACTTAAATACCACTACTTATTCAGGCATGATGGATACGGCCATGTCTTTTCGTGCTCAACAGCAGATGTTAGATGAACGTCAAAATAGTTGGCAACATGCAGCAGATCGGCTAGCAACTTTACAACGACTTGAAAAGAAACCTTACTTTGCTCGCATTGATTTTCGTGAAAAGGGTGCCAATGAATCCGAAAAGGTATATATCGGGCTTGCATCCTTTACCGATAAGCCAGATCACTTTCTTGTTTATGACTGGCGAGCACCGATTTCGTCTGTTTACTATGAAGGAAAGCTCGGGAAAGTTAAGTACCAGACTCCGGTAGGTGAACAAGAGGTTGATCTTACTCTTAAGCGCCAATTCCAAATTAAAGATGGCGTGATTGTAACCATCTTTGATACCGACGAACAAGTAGGCGACCAGATGCTCCTTGATGCTCTTGGCAATCATTCCAGTACCAAGATGAAGAGCATTGTCACGACGATCCAACGGAAACAAAATGAAATTATTCGTGACACTAAAAATGAATTGTTGTTTGTTCAAGGGGCTGCTGGCTCGGGGAAGACAGCGGCAGTTCTTCAACGGGTTGCCTGGCTTCTTTACCGTTACCGGGGTAATTTGACCTCTTCGCAAGTTGTTCTTTTTTCACCTAACCAATTATTTAATGACTATATTGATCAAGTCTTGCCAGAATTGGGTGAGCATAACATGGTCCAGATGACTTACTTCCAGTTTGCTAATCGCCGGGTGCCAAAGCTTCATGTTCAGAACTTAGAACAACGGTTTGAAAGTCACCAAGATGAAACGGCTAAGAATGCGCAACAACTATTAACTAGCTTACAATATTTCAAAGCAACAGAGCGTTATGCTAACCATCTTGGTCATGCTAATATGCGTTTCCGCAACCTTATGTTTAATGGTAAAGTCTTTTTGAGCAAAGAGAAGATTAAGGAGATTTACTACTCATTTAACAATAACTATAACCTGGGAAATAGGTTGGATGGAACGAAAGAAGCTCTTATTAAATACCTTAATCACCGTGTTGGATCTGAAATGCGCAACAAATGGGTAGAGGATGAAATTCAAAGCTTGAGTAAAGAAGAAATCGACAACCTATTTGATAACCAGCCACGTGAATTTGAGGATGAAGATAAAGAATACAAGTTCCTTGCGCGTCAAATCGTTATGCGGGCATTTATGCCAATAAAAAAGGCCATCGATCATAATCAGTGGCTTAACATCAATGGACAATTTTTACACCTTCTCCGGGTAACTCCAAAACTTATTAATATTGCTGAGTATGGAATCTCTGCAGAACAGTGGAAGGATTACGTTGATGGGGTAAAAGAAGACCTAAAGAAGGGTAACATCAGTGCCAACGGAATTACTATTTACCTGTACCTGTATGATTTGATTACTGGAAAGCATGGTCAACGTGATATCCGTTACGTTTTTGTTGATGAAGTTCAAGATTATGATGCTTACCAGTTAGCTTACCTTAAATATCGTTTTCCCCGTGCTAAATTCACATTGTTAGGAGACCTTAACCAGGCAATTTTCACTCATGAGAATAGTCGGTCACTATTAAAACAGTTAGGGACGATGTTTGATCCAGAAAAGACGAAGGTTGTCCAATTAACTAAGTCTTACCGTTCCACGAAACAAATTACCGACTTTACTAAACATATTTTAATTGATGGTGAAGCGATTGAAGCCTTTGAACGTGAAGGTAATAAGCCACAAGTTATTCAAGCTAAGGATGAGCAAGAAGGGGTAGCGGCAGTTATTGATATTCTTAATAAGTATCAGAATGACCATGATGCCGTCGCAATTATTGGTAAAGATCTCAAAGACAGTGAAGAGTTGTATCAAAAGTTAAATGCCAATAATATCAAGACCACCCTTATTCGGACAGAGAATCAACGGTTAGTAAAGGGCCCAATTGTTGTGCCGTCATATCTAGCAAAAGGGTTGGAATTTGATGCGGTTATTGTCTGGAATGCGAATGATCAGCAATACCATGGTAACGATGAGCGACAATTGCTATATACAATTTGTTCTCGAGCAATGCATGAGTTAAGTTTAGTATCAATTGGCAGGGCAACTAGTTTGCTGAACCAAGTGCCGACAGATGAATATGAAAAAGTTAATGTTGATAAATAAATGGCAAGAGTAATATTGCACTTTATCATATTAGATTTATAATTTAATTGTGTATAAAAAAGTGAAGAATGAGTTCGATGAGGAGTAGTTCATATGAGGGTTATTATTATCGGTTGTACCTTTGCGGGGATGACAGCCGCGTCGCAAATTTTAAGAAGTCATCCGGAGACAGAGGTTACAATTTATGACCGCAATGCAGTCGTTCCCTCAATAACGTATGACATCAATGACTACGATGACCAAGATGCGGAACAGCCTCGTTTACGAACTGAATTAAGCTCGGATCAATTATCAATTAAGGGGGCTGACATAAAAATGGGTTCCCTTGTAATGAAGGTCGATCCAGCACAAAAAACGATTAAAGTTATGGGAATATTGGATGATGCTACTTCCGAAGAGCATTATGATAAGCTGATTATTGCTACCGATTCAAGAACTGAAGCACCCGCTTTAAAAGGAATTGACAGTAGCAATGTAACTTTAATCAAGGACCAGCAAGATGCTAAGGCTGCTCTTTTATTATCTGCCATTGACCGGCAAATTGCTGTAATTGGTAATGATCCTCTTAGCTTGGGACTAGTCGATGCATATCGGCAAAAAGGGAAAGAAGTGACTCTTTTTACAAACGGTGAGCCAATTTTGCACCACAATTTTGAAGAAGAGTATTCTAAACGTGCCCTTGATATTTTAACGGCAGATAATATTAAAGTGGTTACTGATGAACATGTCACCGAATTGGATGATAATGGAATTGGCATTACGGTTGCTACTGATAAGGGCTCGTACAGTGTTAGTCGGGCAATTGTTGCTGCGGGTCAAAAGCCAGATACCTCTATTTTTGAGGGTGTAGTAGAGATGGATGAAAATGGGGTAATTGCTGTTAATGAATTTATCCAAACATCTGATCCGGATATATATGCAATTGGAGGATCAACGACGATTCACTATAACCCAATCGATAAGGACGTTTATAAACCTCAGCCGACTGAAAGCGTTCGTCAAGCAGCAATTGTTGCCCATAATATCCATGGAGAGCAGATTAAAGATTCGGGAACGCAACTTAGTATGAGTCTAAACCTTGATGGAACATATATGGCTTCTTTAGGATTAACCTTTGAAAGAGCTAAGGCAGCTGGCTTTGATGCTGATGTAGTGACAATTGAGGATAACTATCGTCCGGAATTTATGCCAACTACCACGCCGGTCCTGATGTCATTGGTTTGGGATAAGGATACTCAACAGATCTTGGGAGCGCAGATGATGAGTAAGCACGATATTTCAGAAACTTTAAGTCTGATTTCGTTATGCATTCAGAACCAAAATACAATTGAGTTTCTCGGAATGTATGATACGATGTTCCAGCCAAACTTTGATCGCCCCTTTAATTACGTTAATATTTTGGGACAAGCAGCAATGGCTAAAGCAGGGACTGAATAATCTGTTAAAATAATAGGTAGGCAATTAGTCGATTGATTATGGGAGTAAAAAAGCTTACCTATTATAAATAGTAAGCAAATAAAATGAGGTGTAGATATGAAAGTAGTTATTGTTGGCTGTACGCACGCGGGCACGATAGCAGCAACCCAGATTTTAAATGCACATCCAGACACTGAGGTAGTAATTTATGAACGGAATGATAGTGTTTCCTTCCTTTCTTGTGGAATTGCCGTTTATTTGAGTGGTGAAATTGGGGATCCAGACGCGATGTTCTACTCTAGCCCTAAGCAACTAGAAGAAATGGGAGCCACTGTTAAAGTTAAGCATAATGTCTTAAGCGTTGACCCTGATACAAAGACCCTTGAAGTTGAGAACCAGGAAACTGGCGAATTGACTGCGGATTTTTACGATAAGTTGATTATTACCACCGGATCATGGCCAGTTATTCCACCAGTTTCTGGACTGGAAAATAAGAATCTATACTTGTGTAAAACTTATTACCACGCTAAGAAACTTTTCAATGTTGCCAAGGATTCGAAAAAGATTGTTGTCGTTGGTGGAGGATATATCGGTGTTGAATTAGTCGAAGCATATCTTCGTCAGGGACGTGAAGTAACATTAATCGATAGCTCAGATCAAATGTTGATTAAGTATTTTGATAAACAGTATTCTGATCGAATTGGCCGGATTTTCAAAGACCACAATGCCCATCTTGAATTACAACAGCGGGTTACTGGATTTGAAGACGATGGCAATGGCGGTGTTAAAGTTCTTACCAATAAAGGTAAAGTTTACGATGCGGACATGGCTGTTCTTTGTGTTGGGTTCCGACCAAACAGTGACTTGGTTCGTGGAAAAATTGACCTTCACCCTGATGGGACAATTAAGACCAACGCTTATATGCAAACATCTAATCCAGATATCTATGCCGGTGGGGATGTAACTTCCGTCCACTTTAATCCTACTAATACCGACCGTTACGTTCCATTAGCTACTAATGCTGTTCGTCAAGGAACGATTGCTGGTGTTAATGTTTTTGGTAATACCATGAAGTATATGGGAACACAGTCAACAACAGGGCTCCACTTGTTTGGCAATACAATGGTATGTACTGGTTTAACATTACGGCGAGCAAAAGAAATGGGAATTGATGCCGATTCAGTTACAATTGAGGATAACTACCGTCCAGAATTTATGCCAACTACTACGCCAGTCTTTATGACATTGGTATGGGAAAAAGGGACGCGACGGATTCTTGGAGCACAATTTATGAGTAAACATGATGTTTCTCAATCTGCGAACCTTGTATCTGTATGTATTCAAAATCGTAATTCAATTGATTTCCTTGCTTATGTTGATACATTGTTCCAACCAAACTTTGATCGACTATTTAACTATGTCAACTTGCTAGCTCAAGCAGCGGTTGCCAAGGAAGATAAGAAAGTAAGTAAATAAAAATAACGAGGATGAAAAAACTTTTCCATCCTCGTTATTTTTAATGCTGTTTTCTTAAAAATGGTACATCTTGGAAATTAATTTGCATAATTGCATTGGCTAAAAGTAAGATTAAACCACCCCAAATTAGTTGTGGTGTAAGGGGATCATAGCCCATGATAACTGACATAGTGCTGGCAAAAAATGATTCTAACATCAATAATAATCCAGCAGATGTGGCATCAGTATATTGCTGGGCTGTAATTTGCATCCCTTGCGCTAAGAAGGTTACGACAATCGCTAAGATAGCTAGGGGAATTAAGGCTTGAACCCAATGGATTTGTGGAAGATTGGTACGTTCAAATAATCCAGTCGTAATCCAGCCAAACGTGCCTTGACATAAACCAATCATGAAGATTACCATCCAGGGACTGGAAACTTTCGGGGCGTACTTTCCAAAGAAGATTAATTGTAAGGCCCAAAAAATAGCAGAGACAACAGTTAGAAAGTCACCAAAATTTAATTGAAGACCGGTATTAGCAACATTAGTGATGACGGCCATCCCAATAATCGCGAGGGCAACCGCAAAATATGTCTTCCGCTGTGGACGTTCATGCCAAAATAGCCACAAAATCAAGGGAGCAATTGCAACGTATAAGGTTGTCAAGAAGGCATTTTTAGCTGGCGTAGTATAACGGAGGGCATCAGTCTGCAAAAAATAACCTAGGAAATTGATTGTTCCCATAAGGAGTCCTAGCTTAAAATCCAGCCAAGTCATTTGGTTGATTTGTTTATGGAAGATAATATAGCCAGCAATTACACACATTGTTCCCCGGCAAGCATTGATGACTCCAGAATGCATTCCAGCTTGAATTGTTAGTTTGGCAAATACGTAGCTGCTTCCCCATAAAATAGCAACTAGCAGTAACATTAAGTTCGCTTTTTTCTTTGAAATGGTGCTCAGTCCCTTCTGTTAATTAACGACACTCAATCATAACATTTAAGATCTATTTTCAAAAGGTTAACTACGACAGAAAAGTGACGGAATTTTTAACTTTTTGGAAAAATAAAATTGTACGGTTGCGGTTAGCTAGTTAGTGTATTATTGTTAATAATGATATTTTTTTATGGAGGAACGACTATGAAAACAGCGTTGCAGAAGCTCCGCCGTGTCTTGAATACCAAGCTCGGTTTTTTTCTGCTTGTTGTACTTTTATTTTGTTTAAAGAGCTACTGGGCTTATCAAAATGAATTTAATTTAGGTGTAAAAGGAAGCATGCAACAATTCCTTTTAGCATTTAATACGATTCCAAGTGCCCTTGTATTTTTGGGAATTGCATTATATTTCCGTGGGCGCTTGTCCTATTGGATGATGTTGATAATTAATGCGGCATTATCGACATGGCTTTTTGCAAATATTTTGTACTATCGAGAATTTTCAGATTTCATTACCTTTAACGTAATAAAGGGATCTGGAGCGGCTTCAAATAATCTTGGTAAAAGTTTAATGGGGATATTACGTCCCGAAGACTTTTTAGTTTACTTGGATGTTGTAATTTTAGCACTCATCTTACTTTTCCATTTTGTCCGTGTTGATATGCGGCGCTTTAAAGTTAGATACGCGATGACGATTACTGCCCTTGGCTTTGTGCTATTTGGAGTTAACTTAGGAATGGCAGAAAGTGACCGTTCACAATTACTTACGCGAACTTTTGATAACAACTATATTGTTAAGTATCTAGGGCTCGAAGCATATACAATTTATGATGGGGTTAAGACAACTAATAACAGTGTAGTAAAAGCGCGTGCTAATCGCGACGAATTAAAGCCAGTTTTGCATTTCATCCATAGTAATTATGCTGCGCCAAATGTTGAATATTACGGTAAGGCTAAGGGAAAGAATATTTTTATCATTCACCTTGAAAGTCTCCAGCAATTCATGATCGACTATAAGCAAGATGGTCAAGAAGTTATGCCAAACCTAAATAAGCTGTACCATGCCAATGATACTTTGGCATTTGATAACTTCTTCCACCAAGTTGGTCAAGGAAAGACGGCGGATGCTGAAACAATGCTCGAAAACTCGCTATTTGGTCTTCCAGAAGGATCAGCAATGGTTACTGATGGGACAACTAATACCTTCCAATCTGCGCCAGCGCTTCTGCATCAAAAATTAGGTTATACGACGGCATCATTCCACGGGGATGTGCCTAGTTTCTGGAACCGTGATAATGCTTATAAGTCTTTTGGCTACCAATACTTCTTTAGTAAAGAGTATTACCCAAAGACTAAGGATTATGATGCTGGATATGGAATGAAGGATAAGATTTTCATGAAAGAATCAGCTCACTATATTGAGCAGCTTCCACAACCATTCTATGCAAAACTCATCACAGTTACTAACCACTATCCATATATTCTTGATAAAAAGAATAAGGATATCGAAGCGTGGAAGACTGGTGATGACACGGTCGACCCTTATATTCAAACTGCACGATACTTAGATGAATCACTTGGCGAATTTCTTGATTACCTTGATAAGAGCGGGTTACGGCAAAACAGTGTGTTAGTCCTTTATGGTGACCACTATGGAATCTCTAACAACCACCAACCAGCCATTGCGCAAATCTTAGGTAAGAAGAAAGTAACTAATTATGATCTAGCAATGTTCCAAAAAGTACCATTTATGATTAATATGCCTGGCCTAAAAGGTGGGATTAACCATACTTATGGTGGTGAAATTGATGTTTTACCTACTCTTGAGGACTTGTTAGGAATTAGCTCAAAGAATTATATTCAATTCGGACAAGACTTGCTTTCACCAGAAAATAAGCAAATTGTACCGTTTAGAAATGGTGATTGGGTAACGCCAAAATACACTAAGTATAATGGTGACTACTATTACACTAAGAATGGTAAGCAGATTACCCACCAAACCGCGGCGCAACGTAAAGAAATTGGTAAGATTCAAAAATACGTTACAACTGATCTTGGATTATCAGATAAAGTCGTGAATGGTGACTTGCTTCGGTTCTACAAACTCCCAGGGTTTAAGAAAGTTGATAAAAAACAATATACTTATAACCTTAAGAAGAGTTTGAAGAATTTACAGAAGCAGCAAAAGAAACAGAAGACAAGTTTGAAGTCGGAAAATAATAACCAGAGTACTTTCGATGATTATACAACCGATGCACCCGAATTAAAGGATTATCCGAAATTAAACTTCCCTAAACCATAATCAAATGAAAATGGAGGCTGAGAGAAAACAAAGTTTTCTCTCAGCCTCAACTGTTTTCACGAACAATA
>BLMQ01000175.1:0-15575 GCA_011958095.1 Lactobacillaceae bacterium
CCATTGTTGTACTGCGCTGTTCGTATTTTATGGAAGTGACCTAACTTATGTCACAACTCCTTTTTAATATTTTATCTTTTCACACTTCGATAGTAACTTATCCAAATTATAATACAAAAAACCGTTAACATACCAAATGCTTCTTGAGTACCAATTGCCGTAGAGATACGTCTAGTCGTGTGGAGATGACTCTGACTAGCTGCAACAACCATCGCTACTAATGATGTCCCAATTGCCCCTGCAAATTGCTGCAAAGTATTAAGGATTGCATTTCCTTGTGATTGCTTTACCAACAACAGTTAATGCACTTGTCATTACGCAACCCATGCACATTCCACCCATATAGAGAATATAAACAAACGCAATAAATATATTTGTTAAATGCCGTCCAGAAACTGTAAAAGCAATCAGCGTAATTAGACATAATGAAGTACCAATCAAAATAGGCTTGCGAGCGCCAAATTTATCTAAAATCCGTCCTCCCAATGGGGCAAATATCGCACCCGCAAAACCTAACGAAATAAGTTGGGTTAAAAAGAAGCCAAGAACATGCCCAGAAAATTTTTTTATTTCTAAATAATCGTAATTGTAAAATTGGTTCTTTTAGGGTTAATGAACGCCAAGCAAAAAGTCCCATTCCTAAGATTCCGATTAACAATGCACCACCAACTGAAAAGGTCATGAAGGCTTGGCTTCCCAGGTTACTAAATCCTGTTACAAAACCACAGAACATGAATACAATCATTAACATACTAAACAGATCAATTTGTTGCTTTTTAATCGGTGATTTTTGGGTAATTCCCCATTCACCAAGCACAAACGAAATAATTAAAAGCGGAATTAATGAATAAAATCCCCACCGCCAATTAAGCTTGCTGGCAACGATTCCACCAAAAGTAGGACCAATCGCTGGGGCAACTCCAGTAATAAGATTTCCAATCCCCATCATAAAGCCAATTCTGCTTGTTGAAACTTGCTCCATAATAATATTAAACATCAATGGTAATGCAATTCCAGTCCCTATCCCCTGAATTGCACGACCAACTAAAAACAACCAAAATGACGGTACCAGTGCATCAATAATTATTCCACCCATAAAAAATAAGCTTGCAACTGTAAAAAGTGTCTTTGTTCGGTAAGAGCTTTTTAAAATTGCCGATAAGGGAACAATGATTGCAACCAAGAGCAAATAAATGGAAGTCATCCATTGAACCTGATTAGTAGTAATTGAAAATTCACGCATTAGGATCGGAAAAGTTACATTCATCGCTGTCTCTACAATTACCCCACAAAATGACATCAATCCGGTTGCCACAATCGCTGCAACAACTTTTGCTGGAATTTTTTCAGTATTCGTACTCATTATTTCTCCTCGATCATCGTTGATAAGAATCGTTTTATTTTCGAAATGTCTTGTTCACTAAAGTCTGCTTTTAATTTCTCTTCGTATTGTGTAATATACGCACTTACATCTGAAGATAATTTTTGACCTTCTGCAGTAAGCGTAACGATTTTTTGACGACGATCTTCTGGTGACGGGTAACGTTCAATCAAATTTTTCTTTGCCATTCGTTGAAGCAATACAGTAGTGGTTGATCTCTTTATCCCAAATTCATTTTCAATCTGGTGTTGATCACAACTATTTCCCGGGAAATGCGTTAAAAAATCAATAATCGACATTTGCGTCCCTGTCAATCCATACTGCTGCGCAAATGCATTCATTTCTTGATTCATCGCATTGTTAGCTTGTTTTACTAGATGACCTATTAGCAATTTTTATCTCTCCTTTTTGTTAGCCGACTAACAAAAAGGACAATATGATTTAGCTTATTAGTCAATATAAAAAGGACTGTGACATAAGTTAAGTTACTTTCATAAAAAGCAAATACGTAGTACAACAATGGCCTCCAACGTCCGACAAAGCCGAACATTGGAGGCCTACTGTTGCTTGCGGGGGCTCGACAAGTGACTTCTGTCTCGCTCCCTCAATAAGCTTTATTTAATTATCCTAAAATCATTTCAGCAATATCAAGGACAATGATAATCCCTAAAATACTGCTCAAAAGCACTAAAATTTTTCTCGTATGTTGATCTTTTGATTGCAGTTTTTCCCAATTCATTCCTGCATACGCGATTAAGATCAAAGCACAGCCAATGATACCGTATATTCCAGAATGAAAGCCACGGTTATCAATGGTATAACTTGCCGCCATGAAAAGGCCAACTGCAAACAAAAGTCCCCATAATAGTTGCTTTTTATTCATTAAATCAATACTTTCTCTCTAAATAAACTATTCTTGAAGATGATAGTTATAACTAGCAACAATAATATTCTCTCGGGAATTCAATAACGCCCGTAAACGAATACTGGTCTGATTATGTAAGGCCAATTGCCATGGATGTTTAGGAATAAATTGCGGAACAAGAACAGTCGTCGAATAATTTCTTGCTTCTGCTCGTTTTGCAATCACATCAACGAAACGCAACGTTGGTTTAGCGATTGAACGGTATGAAGAATGAATATCAACAAAACGGACATCTGGATATTCAGCTTTAAATTCATTTGCTGTTTTATGCTCTTTGCCTGGATTTTCATCAAATGAAACATGCATGGCAATAACATAATCACCAATCGACCGAGCATAGTTAATTGCACCACGAGTCACCCGTGTTACATTACCAACTAAAACAATCACCGTTGCGCCATCATAATCATGTAATTGGACTTTCGTCTTTTCAGCAACCCGCAACTGAGCTGCTACTTTTACATAGTGCCGGTGAATCGAATGGAACATCCATAAAAGCAGCGGCATGATAATCAAGTATGGCCAAACATTTGCAAAGTGTTGCCAGAACAAGCAAATAACAAGGATAAATGAGATCAAAGCCCCTACTAAGTTAATAAAGGCTTTTCCTAGCCAGAAGCCTTCCCGTTCTCTAAACCAGTGAATAATCATCCCAGATTGCGATAAAGTAAATGGAACAAATACACCCACTGCATAAAGTGGAATTAACATATTAGTCTGACCATGGAAGATTAAGATCAAAATAATTGCTCCAATCGCTAAGGAAATAATTCCGTTGGAGTAGCCTAACCGATCACCACGATCCATGAACGCGTGCGGCATATATTTATCTTTAGCCATATTAAAGGCAAGAATTGGAAAGGCTGAGAAACCAGTATTAGCAGCAACCGCTAAAATCATTGCAGTTGAAAGTTGCAATAGGTAAAAACCTAACCCATGCCCACCAAAGATTTGTGCGGCCATTTGGGAGAGGATTGTTGTCCGTGAATTAGGAACTACCCCCAGATAAAAACTAAAGAAGATAACGGCAATAAAGAAGAACGCTAAAATAGCACTCATAATTGCCAGAGTAGTTGATGCATTCTTTTCTTTAGGCTTATTAAAGTTAGGAACAGCATTACTTACAGCTTCCACCCCAGTTAAGGATGATGAACCTGCCGAGAATGCCCGAATAAGCAAAACAAATGACATTCCCGATACCGGTGTTCCATAATCGACAATTGCCCGGTAATGAATATGACCAGTGGCAATATTATAGCCACCCCACACTACCATCACAATCATCATAATAACAAAGAAATATACCGGAATTGTGAGGAAGTTTGCACTTTCACTCATTCCCCGTAAATTCATAAACATGATTAACAGGACAATAACGATCCCGATTGGAATTGAAAATTTATATAAAGCAGGGACCGCTGAAGTAATCGCTTCAACTCCAGATGTTGTTGAAACGGCCACCGTTAACATGTAGTCAACTAGTAATGATCCTCCAGCAAATAATCCCCCATTACTTCCCCAATTCCGTGTGGCAACGACATAAGCACCACCACCACTAGGATAGGCATGAATGATTTGTTGGTATGATAACGTGATAGCTAACAAAAGGACCAACACAACTGCCGCAATCGGAATTGAATACCAGATTGCTGCTGCGGATAAAGTTACCAGAACAGTTGTAATTTGTTCTGGTCCATATGCTACTGACGATATTGCGTCAGAAGAAAGCATGGCTAATGCTTTAAATTTAGTTAAGTGTGTTTGCCCTTCATCAAGGGTTTTTAACGGTTTCCCGATTAAAACACGTTTCAAATAGCGCCACATACTATTTCTCCTTTGATTTTTACACTTTTTAAGTAGGTGACAATATTACAATTTATTCTTTAATTTTGCAACCTACAAATCTATCTATTGATCTTTTTCTGGCATCTTTACCTTGGCATTAACCTTTTCTGCCGCAGGATCGATTTTTTTCATCCGACTAGCCACAGCCCACCGATAAAATCCTAGCGAGCAGATGATAATAACAACAAAATCCCATGGGTACTTCAACCAGTCCTTGCCGCCAAATCCTTCACTCCCAATGTAAGAAACTATTGAGATAAAAACAAGATAAGCCAGCATCCAATAACTATTGCGTAAGTCACGTAGCCCTGATGCGTGACGATATTTAACTTCATAATAAAGATAAATTGGTAAGCCTAATAAGATAACCCCAATTACCTGAACAGTTGTTGGCCACATTGTCCAATAAATTGAAAGGCTCGTCAAGACAAATGCAAATGGCGCTAACCAGGACATAAAATGTGGATGAAACGGCCGCTTTAAATTAGCATCCATTTTGCGAAGCGACATTACAGTAACTGGCCCGGTAAGATAAGCAATTAAGGTTGAACCGGTAATTACAGTAGCTAACAAACTCCAATTTCTAAAGAGACTAACCATTACCACCGCTAAAATCAGATCCACAACCATTGCGAACCGCGGAATCATGTAGCGCCGTTCTAGCCGTCCCAACCATTGGGGCAAATGTCCAGTATGAGTCATTGCTGCTAATGCTCGTGAGGCAGTCGCTACGAACGCAACCCCTGTCCCAAATGGTGAAACGAAAGCATCCATATACAATAAAATTGCAAGCCAATTCATCCCCAGCAGGATCGCAATATCAGCAAATGGAGACGTATAGTTAATCCCATGCCATCCTTTTTGCGCTAATAAACTCGGATCAATCGCTCCAATAAAAGCAACTTGTAACATGACATAGATCACAGCGGTAATAATCATTGAAATCAATACGCCTCGCACGATATTTTTATGAGGATTAATCATTTCTCCTCCCATGTTGATTACCGTTTGAAAGGCATCATAAGACATAATAATTCCAGAAATAGCAGCTGCTTCAAAGATTGACCGGCTACCATATGGCATAAAAGTAGTTACGCTATGACCAAAATTGCTAGGATGAAAACCCGCTGCAATAAGCATCACAATTGTTAATGTTGGTAATAAAATCTTAAAAATTGATATTAAATTAGTAAAGCGAGTCATCAATTTTACCGACCAGAAATTGATCAAAGTAAAAACAAGCATGAAGCCAAATACAACTAACAATCCAGGAGTCGTAATATTACCGTTTTTCATAAAGTGGTGGGTCCAATTTGCCCATGCCCATGGCCACGAACTCATATATTGAACTGAGGCGACTGCTTCCATTGGGACTAACGTGATTAATGAAATCCAATTTGCCCATGCAGCAATAAAGCCTAAAAACGGACCGTGGCTATACTGAGCATAACGACTCATTCCTCCACTTTCTGGAAACATTGCTCCTAATTCAACATAAGTAAGGGCAATGCTAATAATGATTATCGCTCCTAAAATCCATGACAAAATAGCAGCTGGTCCCGCAACCTTGGCAGCAGTTCCGGCACCAAACAACCACCCTGAACCAATTAAGGAATTTAAGGCAAGCATTACACCAGAAAATAGCGTTATCTTCTGGAACTTCATTTTTTCCATTTCTTAGTTCCTTTCAGTTATAGTTTGGTTAAAAATTAATACTAATTTACTTTACCACAATTTAAGATTTTTAGATTAACTTTATAGTTGAACCACCTTAACTGGATTACCATTCTGCTTTATTATTTGAAGCAAATCTTTTATTTCTAAAATAACAGTAGCAGTATTATCGTTGGGGTGACAACCTATTAACTCCTCGTTCTTAAAAATATCAGCATCAATAATAAAAGTAACTTCGTGTTGTTTATCATTAAACAAGTTAAAGGGTGAAACAGCCCCACTCGTTATTCCTAGCTTCGTAATCAATTCTTCTGGGTGAGCAAATGAAAATCGACTAGTCAATAAATTTTCTTTCAATTTTTTCATATCAAGACGCTTATTTTCTAAGATCGTAACTAAATAATAGCCAGCTTTATTTTTTAGAAAAAGGTTTTTAGTGCGGGCAAATTGATATTTTTGAACATACTTGTCTGCTTGCTCTGCTGTATAAACCGGGGGATGCATAACAATTTGATAGTTTATTTTTTCGTCATCTAAATATTTATAGATACTGGTCGCATTTTTCGTCATTAATTTTCCTCCAATAAAAAAAGATCCCAACATTTGAAAAACAAACATTAGAATCTTTTCTGCCCACAAAATTAAATTTTAATCAAATGATATTACATCATACCGCCCATGCCGCCTTGTGGAGCAGCAGGAGCTTGGTTATTAGCATTTGGATCTGGCTTATCAGCAACAACTGCTTCAGTAGTAAGAAGCAATGCTGATACAGAAGCAGCGTTTTGAAGAGCAGACCGGGTAACCATTGTTGGATCAACAATACCAGCCTTGATCATATCTTCAAACTTGCCATCTGCAGCGTTGTAACCAATACCTTCTTTTTCGTTCTTTAATTCATTAACAATAACTGAGCCTTCAACACCAGCGTTTTCAGCAATTTGACGAACTGGTGCTTCAAGGGCAGCCTTAACAATATTGATACCAGTTAATTCATCACCATCAGCTTCAATCTTGTCAAGAGCAGGAATTACGTTAATTAAAGCAGTTCCACCACCAGGAACAAATCCTTCTTGAACAGCAGCACGAGTAGCGTTCAAGGCGTCTTCAATCCGGTACTTCTTTTCCTTCAATTCAGTTTCAGTTGCGGCACCAACCTTAACAACGGCAACCCCACCTGAAAGCTTTGCAAGACGTTCTTGAAGCTTTTCCTTGTCGAAGTCAGAAGTTGACTTAGCAATTTCTTGCTTAATTTGGTCAACACGTTCTTGGATAGCTTCCTTTGAACCAGCACCATCAACGATAGTAGTAGTATCTTTTGTAACTGTAACCTTGTTAGCTTGACCTAATTGATCAACAGTAGCGTCCTTAAGACTCATCCCAAGGTCATCAGAAATAACAGTACCGCCAGTCAAAACAGCAATATCTTGAAGTTGAGCCTTACGACGGTCACCAAAACCTGGAGCCTTAACAGCAACAACATTAAAGGTACCACGAATCTTGTTCAATACAAGAGTTGGTAATGCTTCACCAGTAATGTCATCAGCAATGATCAAGAGGGCACGGCCTTCTTGAACAACTGATTGAAGTAATGGCAAAATGTCTTGAATATTACTAATCTTCTTGTCAGTAATCAAAATATATGGATTGTCAAGATCTGCTTCCATCTTGTCGTTATCGGTTACCATGTATTGTGACATGTAACCACGGTCAAAGCTCATTCCTTCAACAACGTCAACACTAGTGTCAACACCACGAGAATCTTCGATAGTAATTACACCATCATGGCCAACCTTTTCCATTGCATCAGCAATTAACTTACCAACTTCTGGATTAGCAGCTGAAATAGAAGCAATCTGTTCGATATCATCCTTTGTCTTTACATCGTGTGACATCTTCTTCAAAGCTTCAACAGCAACTTCAGTAGCCTTGTCAATACCACGACGAATGCCAACTGGATTTGCACCAGAGGTAACGTTCTTCATACCAGCATTAACAATTGCTTGAGTTAAAACAGTAGCAGTTGTAGTACCATCACCAGCAATATCGTTGGTCTTTGAAGCAACTTCGGCTACTAACTTTGCACCCATATTTTCAAATTGGTTTTCAAGTTCAATGCTCTTAGCAATAGTTACACCATCATTAGTAATAGTTGGTGTGCCATAGCTTTGTTCCAAAACAACATTCCGTCCCTTTGGACCCATCGTTGTCTTAACAGTATCAGCTAATTTATCAACACCACTGAGCATAGCGCTCCGTGCATCTTCAGAAAACTTAATTTCTTTTGCCATTTATGTCACCTCAAAATTAAATTCATTATTTAAAAGAGACGGTGAAGGAATTTCATTCTTTCTGTCTCCTGCTCTTAATTCGCTTATTTAACTATTCAACGATTGCTACTAAGTCTTTAGCATGAACAACTAAGAACTTTTCACCGTTGTATTCTACTTCGTTGCCTGCGTACTTATCAAATAATACGCGGTCGCCTTCCTTAACAGCTGGAGCAAGCTTTTGTCCGTTTTCTAAAGTACGACCTTCTCCAACGGCAATAACCTTTCCAGTAGTTGGCTTTTCCTTCACATTGGAAGCAAGGACAATTCCACCAACTGTCTTTTCTTCTTCAGTTTCAGCTTTTAGAACAACGCGATCTCCTAATGGTTTTAACACGTTAATCCCTCCATCTTGTTAATAAATTTTATTTTTAGCACTCAAACTCTTCAAGTGCTAACCACATGTTTAAATATAACATGTTCTCTTCAAAATGCAACAAAAACACTTTGACTTTTTTTGACCATTTTTCAAAACTTAAGAGATCATACCTACAACCAATGACTTTTATTAATAATTTAGTAAACAAAAAGCATTGGTTGAACGCTTTCATCACACCAATGCTCTCCTAATTTATTCAATTGAATCTTCAGTATAATTTTTAATGAAGTAAATTAATGTTTGAAGTTCGTTTGTTAAGTCAATGTTTTGAACTTGAACATTTTTAGGCACAGACAAACGAACAGGAGTAAAGTTAAGAATCCCCTTTACACCAGCTTCAACTAATTGGTCCGCAACATGTTGGGCCTTAATTCCAGGAACAGTTAGAATAACAACATCAATCTGTTGCTCTTTTAATTGCTTTACCATATCCTCGGATGGGTAAATTGGAATACCACTTTTGACTGTATTAGCATATTCTGGCTTAGTATCAAATGCCGCACTGATCCGTAAATTAGTATCTTGGTGGAAGTTAAAGTTTAACAAGGCACTTCCCAAACTACCAACCCCGACTAAGGCAACACTAACTAATGAGTCTTGGTGCAAGATTCCTTTAAAAAACTTTAATAGACTTTCAACGTCATAACCGTATCCCCGCTTACCTAATTCACCAAAATATGAAAAGTCACGACGAATCGTTGCCGAATCAACTTGTACAGCTTCCGAAAGTTCTGTTGATGATACCCGTTGTTTATTTGCGTCTTTCAATACATTTAAATAACGGAAATATATTGGCAACCGTTTCGCAGTCGCGCGTGGAATCTTTTTATTAGCCATTCTACTTTTGTTCCTCCTAAAATAAGCCCTTCTCAACCTAGTTTGCCAACAAATTACTAAGTTTTTGACAAGGATAATGTTACTAATTTTTACTTTGTGAAATTTAAGTCTGAGTATATTCTAGCAATTAAACCCTTTTTTGTGAACTAAAATACAAAAATATTTTCAACTTTTTATTTAAAATTAAAAATCTGCTAAAATAAAACCATATTAAATCAACGAATTAAATGAGGTTTCAATATGTTACTTTTACAGACAAATGACGTTGTGCGTCGATTTGGCGCGGACGTTTTATTTCACAATATGAACATGCAAATTCAAGAGCATGGCCGTACTGCGCTTGTTGGGCGTAATGGTGCTGGTAAAACGACCTTGTTAAAAATTATCGCTGGAATCACCGAACCAGATGAAGGAACAATTACGAAGGTTAAAGATTTGACAATTGGTTACTTGGCCCAGGATCAAGGACTCGATAGTCAAAATAGCATTTGGACTGAACTAGATACTGTTTTTGCTCCTCTCCACAAAATGGAAACGCAAATCCATGATCTTGAACAGCAACTAGCTGACCTTGATAGTTCCGAGAGCAATTATCAACAAATTCTTTCAACATACGATAATTTACAAACTGCCTTTAAGAAACGGGGTGGTTTCGAATACGAATCACGTATGCGGGGAATTCTACATGGATTTGGTTTTGGCGAAGATAGTTATGATACGCCAATTAATTCCCTTTCAGGAGGGCAAAAAACTAAACTCGCCTTAGCAAAGATCCTTCTGCAAGCACCGGGGCTTTTGATTCTAGATGAACCGACTAACCACCTCGACATGAACGTTCTTTCATGGTTAGAAGATTATCTTAAAAGTTATCAAGGTGCATTGCTTATCGTCTCTCACGACCGTTACTTCTTAGATCGTGTTGTCAGCGATGTTTATGATCTCGATAATAAAACACTCACCCACTATACTGGTAACTACACGCAATTTGTTAAACACAAGCAAGAACGATTACAGGCAGAGTGGAAACACTATGACCAACAACAAAAAAAGATTGCTAAGTTAGAAGACTTTGTTAATCGAAATATTGTTCGTGCCTCAACGACCAAACGTGCCCAGGCGCGGCGAAAGCAATTAGAAAAAATGGAGCGGCTTGAGCGTCCAGAAACTGATGATAAATCAATCCATTTCCAATTCCATTCTGAAAAAGATAGTGGAAATGAAGTTCTTGATGTGGAGCAGGCAAAAGTTGGCTACGATGAACAGATCCTTGCTGGGCCGCTTTCATTTAATGTTCGCAAGCCGCAGCGTGTTGGGATTATCGGACCAAATGGAATCGGAAAATCAACTTTACTTAAATCTATTCTCCATAAAATTCCGTTAATTAGTGGAACAATCAAACTCGGTGCTAACCTCGATATCGGTTACTATGACCAGGAACAACAACAATTGCACCCAAATAAAACCGTTTTAGAAGAAGTATGGGATGACCATCCAGAAGTACCTGAAAAAGATATTCGCTCATTATTAGGTAGTTTCTTATTCGTTGGTGATGATGTTTATAAAGTCGTTCATGACCTATCTGGTGGTGAAAAGGCACGATTGGAGTTAACTAAACTCTCATTTAAACCGATTAATTTTCTTATCCTTGATGAACCGACTAACCACTTAGATATCGATAGTCGAGAAGTGCTTGAAAACGCAATTAACGAATTTAGCGGAACCGTTCTCTTTATTTCTCACGACCGTTACTTTATTAATCAGGTTGCAACTGATATCTTAGCAATGGAACATGACGGAATTAAACATTACGAAGGCAATTATGATGACTACCTAATTGCTAAGGAAAAAGAAAGTTCATCTGAAGCTACTTCACATAATTCCACCACCATTACTAAAGCACCAGCTGGTAAACAATCTTATCAGCAAAGCAAAGAACAGCAGCGTGCTCGCCGAAAAATTCAGCGACAAGTCGATGAGCTAGAACAACAAATGGGGGAATTAGAAGAAAAGCAAACCGCAATTCAAGAACAAATGAGTCAACCAGAAATCGCTACAGATATTGGAAAGTTAACCGATCTCCAAAAAGAACTTGATGAATTATCAGCTAAATCCGAAGAGGTCGAACTTGCATGGACAGAAGCAGCAGAAAAACTGGAAGAATTTGATCAAGAAAACTAAAAGAAGAAGCGGACCCTTCCGCTTCTTCTTTTAGTTTTGTCGGAATTTACGAGTATTTTCTGCAAGGTGAACTAAATTACGTAAGAAGTCGTGAGTAGATGCTTCATAGTTATACTTCTTACCCAAGTCGTAAATATATCCATTAATGTAGTCGACTTCTGTTGGTCGATTTTTACTCATATCTTGGTACATTGATGGATAATGAAGCGGGTTGGTAACTTCACTAACATATTTAATCGTTTGCCACTCCTCTTCACGGGTGCTTAAGAGCTGAATACCAGCCCGTTCGGCAACATCGAATGCTTCATTAATTAACTGTTTACCAAGCTTTTCTGCACCATCATAATCGATAAATTGCCCCATTTGAATCTCAAAAAGCGTGCAGATCGTATTAATAACAGAATTAAAAACTACTTTTGTTAGGAGAGTACCATAAAAATTATCATTAAGATGAGGATTAATATTCGCCGTGGTAAAGTCCTCAACAATTTGTTTTACCCGCTCGTCAGGTTCGCCGACTTGAGGAGCTAAGTTGATCGAACCAGCACCAGGTTTACCAATAAAGTCCGCATCCCCCGCCTTATTAAGGACCGTGCCAATTAAACAAGTTCCGGCCACGACATGTTCTTTAGGAAAATATTGGTTAATTTTTTCAATATGTCCCATGCCATTCATCCCGGAAAAGACATATTGATGGTCAGGACGGAAGAAATGAGCACTGCGTTGTAACAAATCACTAAGCGTCATCTGTTTGGCAAAAACGATCAACACATCTGGATCACCATCATATTCTTCTGGTGAGTAAATATTAATTGGTACAAGATGTCGATTCTCATGGTCTCGAGAAACGTAAACCCCACCCTGTTGTTTAATAGTTTCAACTTGGGGAGCCCAGTTATCAACAAAATCAACCTTAGCGCCAGCCAGTTCTTGAAGCAATACGCCAAATCGTAGACCCATTGCCCCTGCACCTAAAACCGTATATTTCAAAGCCATAATCTTTTCCTCCTTAATTAAATAAATTCAGTTTAGCAATCCGCTCAACGGCTTCTGTTAATCGTGCCGGCTCAATCAAAAGGCCTATCCGTACATAACCTTCACCATGTTTACCAAAGCCATTGCCGGGTGCTACTGCCACGCCAGCTTTGTCTAATAACAAGTCTGCAAAGCTTTCACTGGTATAACCCTTTGGAACCGGCATCCAAGCATAGAAAGTCCCCTGGGGAGTAAATGCATGCCAGCCAATTTTTTCCGCCGCATTAATAAAAGCATTCCGTCTTTCTTCATAACGACCAACGATTTCGGCAATTGCATCATCACGTTGTGGCAGCGTTAAAGCATCAATAGCAGCTTCCTGTAAGGCAGGAAAAAGACTAACGAATAGGTGATCTTGAATTAAGTTTAAGGCTTCAATAATATCTGCATTACCAACCGCAAATGCGATTCGCCACCCTGCCATGTTGAACGTCTTAGAAAAGGTATAAAATTCAATCCCCACATCTTTAGCGCCTGGTGTTTCCATAAAGCTAACTGGAGCTTGACCGTCAAAGCCAATTGCGCCATAGGCAAAGTCACTAATAATGCCCACATGGTACTTTTTGGCCCACGCAACTAATTTTCGATAAAACTCGGGAGTAGCTACAGCACCCGTTGGATTATTAGGATAGTTAAGATAGAAGAATTTAGCACGTTGCGCCACCTCTTCAGGAATTGCCTCTAAGTCTGGCAAGAAGTTATTTTCTGCTAATAATGGCACTGTTTCAAAATTAACTTCTCCTAATGCTGCTCCTGATAAGTAATCTGGATAGCCTGGATCAGGAAGCAGGAAAGTATCACCGGGATTCATCAATGCCCATGGCAATTCTACAAGCCCAATCTTGGAACCACCCAAAACTGCAACTTCTTTTTCTGGGTCAAAATCAGCTCCATATTTTTCAGAATAAAATTTTGCCGCTGCTTCTTTAAATGCTGGCAATCCCCGAAATAGTGAATACTTATGAGTTTGCGGATCCGTCACCCATTTTTGCGTGCTCTTAACAATATGATCTGGCGTTGGCTTATCGGGATTCCCTTGACCAAGATTAATAACATCAACTCCTTCACCTATTTTTTTATTAACCTTGGCAACTAAATTGGCAAAAAATTGTTTTGGTAAAGTATCTAATAATTTAGATTGTTCAAAATCCATCTTTTCCATCCCCTTAATGATAAAGACTTGGTCGGCGATCCTTAAACACCGGAATCGGCCCCCGAACCTGTGCTAACTGTGCTAAGTCAATTTCTGCATAACTTACTTGTTCAACTTCTCCTGCATCATGAATGACCTGCCCAAGCGGATCAATTACTAATGAATGACCATTAAAACTATTCGCTAAATCCGTCCCAACACGATTGACTGCAACTACAAAGGCTTGATTTTCAATTGCCCGCGACTGCAGCATTATTTTCCACTGCTCGATCCGTTTACTTGGCCATTCTGCCGGAAAATATAAGATATCGGTTCCATAACGAGCAACTGTTCTAATCCATTCAGGGAAACGCAAATCATAACAAATAAAGCTTGCACTAGGAATCCCAGCTAACTTAAAATGATTTTCTTTTTGCCCAGCTTCTAAATATTGATCTTCATTCATTAGTCCAAATAAATGCACCTTCTCATAACTACTAATTAGATTCCCGTTTTGATCATAAACATAGGTTGTATTAAAAAAAGATTGTCCATTCCTCACTGCTACTGAACCGCCGACAATGTTAATTTGATTTTTTAGCGCTAACTCACTAAGAAATTGTTGTGTCTTTTGACCGTTTTCATCTGGCAAGTCTGATAATTGATCTAAGGCATAGCCAGTATTCCACATTTCTGGCAAGACAACGATATCTGCATGGTGACTAGCGGCTTCTTCAATTGCTTGTTTAGCTTTTTGATAATTTTCGGCAGGATTTCCTAATTGAATATCAAGTTGAGCTAATGCAACTTTGCGTCTCATCACTTTCACCTCCATAAAAAATACCCGTCCTTAACTTAAATAAGGACGAGTATTTTCGTGGTGCCACCTTAATTTACTATCCACTCACATGAATAGCCTCAGGAAGTTCATAATAAACTTCGATACTTGATAACGGATATCAGCCGACAAGTGCTTAGTTTTTCCTCACGCTTGTTGTATTTTTTAAGACCATCTTCAAAGCAATTTGTAATTTTCTTCCACCACCCGAAAACTCTCTTAATACTACATTGCTTTTACTCTTCTTAAACGACTAATATTTAATTGTTGCCCGTATTCTAATTTATTTTTAATTGTTTGTCAATCTATTTCTAATCAATATCCAAAAATAATTAGTCTTGACAAAAGCTTAGTCTTCCAATTAAAATTTTAATTGTAGATAAAAGTAGGTCAGTCCAGGAACGATAGCCATCGACTGCAAGCTATCGCCAGTGCCGAAGCCCTGCTACAACTTTAATATATTCTAATAATAAAATAATTTAAAAGTGTAAAGTGCGTCTTTAAACGAGAATGGTACCGCCATAATTGGTGTCTCGGTTAAGGGCGCTTTTTGTTTTTTGAAAGGATTTTCTATGACTCATAAAATACAAAAAGTAGTTGTTAAGATTGGTACGAGTAGCCTTGTTCTCCCTAATGGAAAAATCAATTTACGAACAATCGACCAACTCTCATTTGTCCTTGCGACATTAAACAATCAAGGATACCAACTTATTCTTGTTTCCTCAGGAGCAATTGGCGTTGGTCTTGCAAGTTTGGGATTAACAGATCGTCCCGCCGAAATAGCACAACAGCAAGCCTTAGCATCTATCGGTCAGGCTGCTTTAATGCGAATCTATTCGCAACGATTTTTAGACTACCAAACGCACGTCGCCCAACTTCTCCTTACCCGTGATGTGCTCACTTATCCTGTCAGTCGCCAGCATACGCTTAATACAATTAATACTTTACTTCAGCAAAATGTGATTCCAATCGTTAACGAAAATGACCCCGTGTCAGTTGATGAGCTTGATCATTACACTAC
>BLMQ01000176.1:0-1477 GCA_011958095.1 Lactobacillaceae bacterium
TTTCAATGCCTGCAATCGGAATTGGAACATGGAATATGGGAAATTCTCTCGTCAATCGGTCCACAGAAATTAAAGCCATTCAAACTGCAATTGACGCTGGCGCACAAGCTATTGACACTGCGGAAATGTATGGCGATGGTCGTTCTGAAGCGCTTGTCGCTGAGGCCATCAAACCATATAGTCGGGAAAAGCTATTCTTAATTGATAAAGTTCTTCCTTCAAATGCCAGCAAGACAAAACTTGAGCATAGTTTAGACCAAAGTTTAGCTGCCGTAGGAACAGACTATTTTGACCTTTACCTTTTACACTGGCGGGGTGGGATTCCGTTAGCAGAAACAGTCAACGAATTAGAGAGAGTTAAAAAGGCAGGAAAGATTAAAGCATGGGGAGTCTCAAACTTCGATGTCAGTGATCTTGAAGAATTATGGCGTCTTAAAAATGGCACTGATTGCGTTGCCAACGAAGATCTCTATAATCTCGATAGTCGCGGAATTGAATTTGACCTCCTTCCCTTAATGAAACAACATCAGCTTCCATTAATAGCCTACTCTCCCCTTGCACAAGGAGACAGTTTATCGGGAAAGTTAACCGAGAATCCGCTACTAAAAGAAATTGCCGCAAATCACCATGCAACCGTCAATCAGATTATGCTTGCGTGGGTCTTAAGAATTGGAAATGTCCTTGCTATTCCAAAGAGCAGCAGCCCAAAACATGCTGAAGAAAATGTTGCGGCTGGTAACATTGAACTAAGTGATGATGAGTTACTTGCTTTACAAAAAGAGTTTCCATCACCAAATAAAAAAGTACCCCTCGCAGTAATTTAAGAGTTACAATGTGACATAATAAAGCTAAAAATCGAACTACAATTTTGCATTTCACAAAGTTGCAGTTCGATTTTTCATATATGAGGAAAACTAATAATTAATTTTCTTGATTAGCCTTTACCGGGTGATAGCGATGAAGACGTTGAGATCCTACATCGATTTCTGCTGGATTGCCCTTGTGACCTGGCTTAATCTCAACAAGGCCTAACTTAATAGCCCCCACAGGACAAACAAGTGCACACAGTTGACAACCGACACACTTACTCTTATCAAAAACTGGTTGCCGTTTTTCATCATCCCAAGTTAATGCTTGGTGAGCACCATCTTGACATGAGATAAAGCAACGACCACAACCGATACACTTATCCCAATCGATCTTAGGATAAACCTTGTAATTTCGGTCAAGTTGGTTAGTAGGAATAATATTCTTATTAGCTAAGCCGACAAGATCTTGAAGGTGATCTACATGTTGTTCTTCCATGTAATGCATTAAACCATTAGTAAGGTCATCAATGATCCGATAACCATATTCCATGATCGCAGTTGTAACTTGAAGAGTGGTAGCACCTAAAAGAATAAACTCAGCAGCATCTTCCCAGGTCTCAATTCCCCCAATCCCAGAAATCGGTAGTTGTTCAAGGCCTGCTGCTGAC
>BLMQ01000177.1:0-1577 GCA_011958095.1 Lactobacillaceae bacterium
GCTTGACTTTGGGCTTGTGATGCTTGGTCAAAAGCAGTTTGAGCTTGATCGTTAGCAACACTAGCAGATGATGCAGCATTAGAAGCAGTTTCAACCGCCTTGTTTGCGCTAGTAGCGTTAGCATTGGCATCGGCAAGGTTCTTTACCGCAGAAGCTTGTGAATCCGTTAAACCAGTAGCATTCTTAGCAGCTTCGTCATAAGCCTTTTGTGCTTGATCGATGGCACTAGAAGTTTGATTTAATTGATCTTGACTAGCACTCTTCGCAGTTTGTGCATCAGAGAGCGCCTTTGTAGCTGAATTTAAGGCATCACTAGCACTAGCAGCAGAGGCTTGTGCTGATTGCTGAGCACTAGTGGCATTGTTAGCTGTTGCTTGAGCAGAAGCTAAAGCATCTTTGGCAGCACTAGCACTAGTTTGATCGTTTTGTAATTGTGTCTTAGCTGATTCAACGGTTCCTTGAGCAGAAGTCAATGCGGAATTAGCATTGGCAATGTCATCAGACGTTGGATTTAATAATTTAGCTTTATCCACCGCATTGGATGCAGAATTAACATTGTTTTGCGCATTGTTAACAGCATCGGATGCGGTTTTTTGTTGTTGATGCGCGTCAAGAGCAGCATTAGAACTAGCATTAACTTGTTGTTGTGCTTGGTCAGCCGCATTTTGGGCGGCATCTTTTGCCGTCTTAGCATTATTAACTTGGTCATCAATATTTTGAACAGATTGTTGCGTCGTTGGATTAACAACGTCAGCTTGAACATGCTGAGTCAATTGACTAGCCCCGATGGTCCCGGCAACAGTCCCCGCCGCTACAAGGGCTAAAATCTTATTTGTATCTGTCTTAATTGCTTTGATTTTCTCTCCCAATATAAATACCCCCAGGCTAATTTAACTATGGATAACTTTTTTAAGATTTCATTTAAATTACAGATTTATTATAAGCTCTCTAGAATTATATTTCCATATTTAAAAGTAATTATATTAGGTTATTACTAATAGGATTAACTCTTATTGTTGTAATAAAAATAGGAGTTTTCTTATGGCAAACAATGTTGATATTGGTGAAAACATTAGACGTTATCGAAAATTAAGAGGATTAACTCAAGAAAAATTAGCCGAATTTAGCGATCTTTCTGTGAAGTTTATTTCTATGGTAGAAAGTAAAAAGTCCCAAAATATTAGTATTCAACGTCTAGAAAAGATAGCAGATGCTTTAGATATAAGTTTAGCAACATTAGTATCTATCCCAGAAAAGAAAGATTTATCTATTAATGATTCTCGCCCATATTCAAAATTATTAATTAATAGGCTAACATCTATGGAAAAAAATACAGCCGAATTAATTAGTAAAAACTTTTTAGATACGATCCATTTATATGAAGATTTACTGAATAATAAGTTGAAATAAAAAAGCTAGAAGATTGATGGATCTTCTAGCTTTTTTTATGTGTTGCAACATGAATTAAGTTCTCAAATCATTGATATGATGGCATTTAGCTACTACTTCCATTTATTTTTCGCAACACCTTAATAAAAGCGTGTTGCAGGACTGTGAAAAACTATTACACATCATCA
>BLMQ01000178.1:0-1376 GCA_011958095.1 Lactobacillaceae bacterium
ATGAACTACACACTGACTAAAGTCAGTGGTTTCTGGGAACACGAAGTAGTATTTAGGATGTTGTATCAGTATTCTGAAGACCTAACTTACAGAACTCCGTTCTTTTACCAAGGCTAGTCCCTAGCCGTTAGCTTTTAATCCCTTATGAAGAATATTAATTGCCGCATTAATATCCCGGTCGTGATGGACTCCACACTTAGAACAAGTCCATTCACGGATTTTTAAGGGTTTGGGTCCATTATGGTACCCACAACTAGAACATATCTGGCTAGTGTAGTTTGGTTTAACTATAATAAGCTGTCTGCCATACCAAGCACATTTGTATTCCAACATAGTTCGGAGCTGGTACCAACTTGCATTAGCAATTGATTTAGCCAAGTGGTGGTTCTTTTGAAGATTTTTGGTTTTCAAGTCTTCAATCACAATCACGTCATATTGTTTGACTAGCTCAGTTGTTAATTTCTGCAAGTTATCTTGACGCTTGTTAGCTACTTTAGCTTGATAGCGAGCCTTATACCGGCGAGCCCGTTGCCAATTCTGGTAGTCATTGAGCTCTTCCTTAACCGTCTTGTGATTATGGTTCCATTGCCGAACGGCAATGGTAGCACGGTACTTACGCTTGGCATAAGCGCTTTGCCATTTATTGACCTGTTTATCCAGCCATTTAGCATTGAACGTGCCATATTTAACGCCATCAGAACTGATTGCCAAATCTGCTAAGCCCACATCAAGGCCAACGACCTTGCCCGTCTTGGGAAGTAGCTCCGGCGCTGGAACTTCAACCTGCAATGATAAATAGTAGCGCCCCGTAGCGTCGTAGCTGACCGTATAGCGTTTGATCTTGGTGTCTACTAGCTGATTAGTCTTACTAGTTTTAATATAGCCGATTTTAGGCAATTTGAGACACCGTTTAGCTACTACACTGACTTTGCTTTTCCCGGTATAAGCCTGTTTGGTGGCTTTACGTGACTTAAACCTTGGGTAACCACCACGGTGTTTGAACAGCATTTGAAAAGATTGATTAAGTTTGTGATTGACTACCTGTAAGCTGGTTGAATCACTTTCTTTTAGAAATGGGTATTCATTTTTCAGCACTTTTAGAAGAGTGTCCATTCCGTAGCCGTTAATGAAAGACGCCCTGGGGTTATTTTGATAACGTGTCTTTGCCATGCTTAACATTTGATTCCATACAAAGCGATCGTTCCCAAACATCTGCCAGAGTTTATCTTTCTGCCCCCGGTTCGGGTATAGGCGGAGCTTAACCCCTTTAATAATCTGATCCATAGCTTTCACCTCCTCTTATAACAATTTTACCATCATGTGGCATTCATCCCATGACTAAAGTCACGGGCTTTCTGCCACCTATCATAAGTAAA
>BLMQ01000179.1:0-6808 GCA_011958095.1 Lactobacillaceae bacterium
ATTAGCACGGCACGGGCTGATTATCGTCCGTACTTAGACTCGAGCCTTGTGGTTATTTTCCACGTTATCTTTCTATTGTTCGTAAAAGCAGTTGAGGCTGGGAGAAAACAAAAGTTTTTTCCCAGCCTCTTTTTAGTTAGAAAGCTTATGTGGTGTTACATAAAGTGTTTTCTGACCTGTAAAAATAACAAAGCCAGGTTTAGCTCCGTTTGGCTTATGAAGTCGCTTGACAGGGAGATAATCAACGGGCACGTTATCAGAATCGCGACCTTTAGAGAAGTATGCTGCTAACTGTGCAGCTTCTAGAATCGTATCTTCAGATGGGCTTGTTGAGCGGATTACCACGTGGGAACCTGGGATATCTTTAACATGTAACCAAATTTCATTTTTATTAGCAATCTTAAAGCTAAGACGATCATTTTGTAGGTTATTTTTACCTACTAAAACTGTAGTGCCATCACTAGTATGAAACTCTTCCGGGGCACTTACTTTAACTTTTCGTTGCTTTTTCCCACTTTTCTTCTTTTTAATATAACCTTGCTCTTGTAATTCTAGTTTAATCTCTTGAATATCAGCGGGAGCAGCTAATTTAATCTGATTTTCAATGTTTTCAAAGTATTTGATTTCATCGTTTGTCAGTTTCAGCTGTTCCTTTACATACTCAACAGAGGTTTTGAGCTTATTATACTTAGTGAAGTACTTTTGGGCGTTACGCGATGGTGATAATTCTGGAGCAAGCTTGATTTTCAGTGGCTTATTATCATCATAAAAGTTAGGAAGTTCGATTTCTTTCATTCCGGGAGTTAATTTACTAAGATAGGTAGTAAGGATCTCACCACAAATTCGGTACTGATCTGCAGTTGCTGCATCTTGTAATTGTTGTTGCAATTTTTTTACTTTTCGCCGATCTTTTTTTAGCTCATTCTTCAATACCTTTAACACTTGCCCAGCTAATTCTTTGGAACGATCTTGCTCTGCTTTATTAGCATAGAAGGCATCGAGAAGGGCAGAGAGGGAGTCGAAATGTTGCAACTCACCATCAATATTTAATGGAGGGAACACAGCAAATTGAGTCTTTCCATTAGAGTGGGTGATTAATACTGGCTCTGGATTTTCAAAGTGATTAAGAAATTGCTGATAGGTAGTTGGTAAATTATCACTTTGCAGTAATTCTGCAGCTAATTCCCGCGCGGAGTCTTTGCCAAATCCTTGATAATGCTCCTGTAACTGATGACTTAATTCTGCTTCGTCATTAGTTTGCCTTACAAGGTCAGAGTAGACCTGGTTTGGTAAGTAAGGGTTAACTTTATCTTGCTTTGGTGGCATGACAAAGGTAGCACCAGGTAATAACAGGCGAACCCGATTTTGGTCTGAGCCAACATGCTTAATGGTGTCAATAATTTTGCCCGTCTTAAGATTAACGAGGGAGATATTACTATGCCGGGCCATAATCTCACTCACAAGGACTAGTTGTTGACTATCGCCTAATTCATCACGAGTGTTAAAAGTAATTTTGATAATCCGATCATTATCAACTTGTTCAATTTTATTGACGATTGCGCCTTCAAGGTATTTCCGCATCGTCATTGTAAAATTAGTTGGAACTGCTGGATTTTTATATGGAATCTCAGTAATTTGGATTCGTGGGTATGTTGGATTAGCAGAAATGAGTAATGGGCAGTTGTGCCGGTGAGCACGGATCGTAACGATTAATTCTGCAGGGTAAGGTTGACTAACTTTGGCTACCCGACCAGTAGTTAATTTTTGATCTAGCTCATGAACAATTGCATGAGTAAACAAGCCGTCAAAAGACATTAGTGTAGCCTCCTAAATATTATAATTACAAACGAAAATAGCACTATTAATTATACATTTTTACATCATTAATGAAAAGTAATGTTACTTTAGTGGACATATTTTTAGTTGGTTTAGGGCCGTCAATGTGGTATGCTTTTTGTATTATGTGGGTGAAATCCGCGTAAAAACGCAATTATTTTTAATTATATAAATTTAGAACATGGAGTTGATAAGATGAAAATTGCTGTTGTTACTGACAGCACTGCCTACCTTTCTCCTGAAGAGGCGGCGGCTAATAATATTCATGTTGTCCCAATCCCAGTGACATTGGATGGTCAAACATACCGTGAAGGTGTCGATATTTCCACCAGTGATTTTTATGAAAAGATGGCAAATTCAAGCTCTTTTCCAACGACTTCTCAAACGCCAATCGGTCAATTGATGGAAGTTTACCAAGGATTAGCCGATGATGGGTATGATGCTGTGATTAGCATTCATTTAACACGGGCTATTACAGGATATTTGGATACTGTTGAACAACTTGCTGAACAGATGAAAGATACAATTAAGATTGTACCAATTGATTCCCACCTAACAGTTAAAATGATGGGATATTTAGCCTTAGAAGCAGCTAAATTAGCTAGTGAAGGCGATGATTTAGATGACATTGTTAAAAAGGTAAAAGAATATCGTGATACCTTTAATAATGTATTTGTGGTAGATGACTTGCAAAACCTTGTTCGTGGTGGTCGTTTATCAAACGCCTCTGCATTTGTAGGTTCAATTTTAAAAATCAAACCCCTCTTGACTATGCATACTCCAACGCATGCCATTGAAGCGTTTGAAAAGGTGCGGTCAATGAAAAAGGCTAAACTTCGCTGTGAACAAATCTTTGATGAGGATATTGCCAAACTTGACTATCCAGTTAAAGCAATGGTTATTCATGCCAATGTTCCAGAAGAAGGTCAAAAGTGGCTTGATAAACTTCAAGCAGATCATCCTGATATTTCGTTTGAGTTGAGTTACTTTGGTCCGGTAATTGGCTCCCACTTAGGACAAGGAGCCCTGGCCTTAGCATGGATGCAAGATACAGCAAAGAAGCCTTTAGCATGAAAAAACAAACTTTAATTAAAACCCTTTTGGCAATTGCGGCGGGTATTTTGATGATATTAATATCATTTACTGGCTTTCAAACCATTTTACCGACTGGTGAGGCGTTTATGCCTTTAGCTGGCGTGATTGCAGTGGGAATAGCAGTTGCATTAGGAATTAATATTGCATTTATCGTGACGCTGGTTAGTGCCATAATCATGATTGTCTTAGGAACTGCCGACTGGGTAATATTAGTCGATTTTATTGTTATTTTGATTGTGGTTGGCTTGATTTTACGCAAACAGGTTCCATTATCTATTGATCTCAATCATTCACAATTATTATGGCTTGCTATTTTTACCGGTTTAGTACAATTATTCTTTATCTCAATCTTTTATGGCTTAATTGGATTAGTCCTAACGGGGACGCCAACAGGTGGATTAACATTTGTTCAACTAATTATTCCTAACGCATTACTGACAGGATTATTGTATGGCTTCCTAGTAGCGCCGATCTCATTGATTTGTCGGTGGGTAGCGCGAAAAGCGTTGCATATTGATAATAATCATCATAATGATTCAGGTAACTCTGCAGGCGATAAGCAGGGTGGTTCGATTATTGTCGACTTAAGAAGTGCTAAAAATAAAAAAGATGATAAGTAAACAAAATGCCATGAAAAAACATTCGTGTTTCTTCCATGGCATTTACTATTTCCATAAACAATTTACATCTTTGCGTCCCATTCGGCATGAAACTCGTCAAGAAAGTCGAGCATTACTTGTTGACGGTGATTTGCAATTTTCTTGGCAGTTTCAGTGTTCATCATGTCCTTGAGGTGTAAGAGCTTTTCATCAAAATGATTAATGATAGTTTCATTTGCTAAATTGCGATATTCTTCCCGAGACATATTATGACGAGGCTTAATAGCTGGATCGTATATTTTTTCATGATGCCCACCTCCATAATAGATTGCCCGGGTAATGCCAATTGCGCCGATTGCATCTAACCAGTCGGCATCACGTACTATTTGTCCAATGATGGAGAGTTTGACTTCCTTTTTATCTAATGTATGGGCAAAAGAAATATTATTGATGACATCCATAATTATTTTGACTTGTTCATCACTAAAGTCATTTTGCTTTAAGTAATCAACTAATTCTTGTTTAGCTGCCTCAACGTTGTCAACTAATTTCTCATCAATTGTATCGTGAAGGTAGGCCGCCACAATCGGCAAAAAAGGATCAACTTTTTCGCCCATAGCTAACCGTTTACTCATTTTTACTACGCGGTTAATATGGTCCATCCCATGACCAGTCTTGTCCTGACCTAATTTTTGAATGGTGTACTCTTTAATGGCAGTTAATTGTTCTGCTTGTTTCATCATAAAACCTCTATTCTTGATTGGTTCTTTAATTATTAAATACTGAATCGCAATCCACGTCAACGTTTTGTAAAATAAGATGTGAGGAGTGGAATGAAATGAACTTATTATTTTCAATTAACGACAAGTTTGTTACGCAATTAGCAACCGTTTTATTATCAATTAAACTAAATACGCAAGCACAAGAATTTAACGTATATGTCTTACAAAAAGAGAAATTGAAACGAACTGAAGACTTGGAAAGAGTTTGTAAGCAATTAGGAATGAACTATTTTCCAATCAAAGTTAATGATCAATTATTTAGTAAAGCACCAGTTACAGACCGCTATCCAACAACAATTTATTATCGTTTACTAGCACACTGTCTTTTACCTCAAGATTTGCATAAAATTTTATACTTGGATGCTGATGTTTTGTGTATTAATGATCTTTCAAGTCTGTATGAGACTTCATTAGAGGGATACCTATATGCTTCTGCCATCCATACAAACCTTACGAATACGACAGAGGTTATTAATAAGATTCGTCTGCAAAACTTTGATGCTGACGGGTACTATAATTCTGGCGTTCTCTTGATGAATCTTGATACTATCCGTAAAAAAGTAAAGGATACGGACATTTTTAGCTACATCCGTACCCATACACTTTTACTCCCTGATCAAGACGTCTTGAATGCCTTATATGGACGCTATATTAAGTCTGTCCCTGATCAGTTATATAATTTTGATACTCGTAAGGGTGGTATTTACGAAACGATTTCCTTTGGCGAATGGACAACCGATTGGGTAATGCGTAATACCGTGATTCTCCATTATTGCGGGCGAGACAAGCCATGGCTACCAACTAAAAATAGTGGACGTTACACTGCTTTATACAAAAACTACTTTCAAATGACTAACAAACTTATTAGTGCAGCACTATTATTTCCCCCAGAAGAAGTTAATTAAGATTTTATTGACTTGGGGGTTGTGATGAAGTAATTCATGTTTAGCATTTGGCCCCGTAATCTTAACTTCGCGGTATGAACGTGCGCGGTTATTAATGAGGTACTTGAGCGAAAGACAGGAAGCGTTTGAAACTTGGCTATCGTTGCCATCTTTTAAGTCACCGTAAATATTCAATAATTTAATTTGTCGTGGGTAACGGTGACGTAACGGGAGTAGCTTTTGATAGGAATCATTCATTGCGGAAGGTTTTCCCGTCTTTTTATTCACTGTTAGATTAGCAGGTTCATTCCAGCCGATTGCACCATCAAAAGTTCCAGCCATCGCAACTTGTTTTTGAATTTGCGGAAGGTTATGGTTACCGGCATTAGCAAGGAGGAAATACATAACTGCCATGTTTCCCATGGAGTGTGCTTCAATATTTACCTTTTTAAAATGATATTTAGCTTGCAGTTCTTCAAGAACGTTCTTAACCCATTGACCTTGTAATTCATAATTTGTGCTATGGTTATCATTAAAATTAACCATCACGAGCGGATTGACAGCGTTATGAGGGATATCTCCTTTAAGAGTAACGGTTCCATCGCCAGCAACATCTGCGGTGATAACTGTTTTTGACACGCCTGCTTTCACAAATCCGTTTACCATATATTCTTCTGCATGGGCACCGCTTCCGTAGCCATGGAAAAAGAGAGTGGGGGTAGTAGAATGAATATATTTATTGGAAAGGTCTGCGTGAATTGGCTTTGTTGCTAGTCCATAAATAAATGTTAGAAAAAGTGCAGTAAATATTGTTAAAGTAAATTTAATAAATTTGGTCATATAAAAACCTTCTTTTTCTTTTTAGTGCTATCATAGCATATTGAAGGCATAACTTTTAATAGTTAACAGTTGTATTTAAAACGTAAAGTATGTTACAGTATTAGGGTTGTTTAACGAATAACACATCTAATTAATGTAATGAAAAGGGAAGGTAATACGATGCAAATCAAACAAGCCAAAATGGATGATTTAAATCAAATTATGGAAATTCTGCGAGATGGTCGGAACCAATTAGCCGAACAAGGGATCGATCAATGGCAAGGAGATTACCCGAACGAAGAACATATCAAAGAAGATATTGAAAAAGGATTTGCATACCTTGTACAATCACAAGATGATGAAACTGTTGGTGCATTATCAATTGTTGAAGCACCAGATCACTCATATGATGAACTTGACGGTGATTGGTTAATTGACACTGATCGTTATGTTGTTATTCACCGTGTGGCAATTCACTCCAATCATGCTGGAAAAGGATATGCCTCAGCATTATTCACTAGTGTAATTGATTACATTAAGAATAATCGGAAGGATATTAAGACTATTCGGATCGATACTCATGAAGACAACAAGATCATGCAACACTTGATCGACAAAAATGGCTTTACTAAAGTTGGTGAACTTCACGGGGTTTACCGTCCAGAAGAAAATTCATATGTTTACGCCTTATTAACAGGTAATTAAACAGGCTCTACGTCAAGTAGTGTTGATACGCAGATATGAATTTTCGCCAATTAAATTGGTCTAGTTAGAATCGTCATTCGTGGCGGTT
>BLMQ01000180.1:0-15788 GCA_011958095.1 Lactobacillaceae bacterium
ATTAGCACGGCACGGGCTGATTATCGTCCGTACTTAGACTCGAGCCTTGTGGTTACCACGTTATCTTACTATTGTTCATAAAAGCAGTTGAGGCTGGAGAAAACAAAAATTTTCTCCAGCCTCATTTTGTGGGAGAAAATAATATGAATAAGAAAATAGGATTTTTAATGGTCACGGGAATGGGCCTATTGCTGGCTGGTTGTGGAAATCAGGCTAACAATAAAGCGACTAATTCTTCATCTGCATCAAGCAGTAGTTTATTAGTGGCTAAAAGTAATGTGAAAGTTAATAGTGATAATATGAGTCCCCAAGAAGCTGTCAGTTTGATTAGTACGTATTGCGGCCTTCGTTATGGTGGAAATTGGGCTGCTATGGCTAAAGAAGCGCAAAGAGAGGGATTGCAGGTAAATCTTTACCCGAGTTCTAAATACCAATTGAGTGATGAGGGGCAAGGAGTAGCTTACGATGTGACTGCTGGTGGAAAGTCGCGGGGCTTGGTTTACACTGTTAATAACGATGATGTAAATATCTACCAAAACGTCAAGGAGAATCAAAAAAGTACCAAACTTGCTACGATCTCAAAGTCAGAAATGGCCAATTATGTTAATCAAGAGGGTCAAGGGAAGCTCGTTAATGACTTAGCTGCTAAGGCGCAGGTAGTTGATAAGCGTAGTAGTGATAGCAATTCCTCAGTAAGCACCAGTAATTCTGGCAATGATCATAAGTATGGCCGCATTGGTACTATTGATGTTCCAAGTGAAATGCAGGGAACATGGTATTCGGCAGATAATGATGCTGATTCAACCATGACTTTTGGACCTCATTCTTACACATACAGTTATGATGACGATAGCGGAACTACTCAGCTTTACAAGCAGGATCCGCAATTTGGTGAAGATGAAGATAACTATACTAACGAAGATGTTCAAAAAGCAACCAAGAACTGGGGAAAAGTGAGCTATCTAAATATTGATGGCGAACGTTGGTTAAATGTCCGCGGTTGGACCCAAAGTGCTGGCGATGGTGAGTCATATGCGGTGAAGACAGAAACCATTGATGGTAAGCAAGTTAAAGTCTTAGTTGTTGGCGGTGGCGCTGAAAACTGGGTAGATGCTGTTTATTACCAATCAAAGGATATGGCGCAACAGAACGCTGATAAGAAGTTTGACGACCTTCATTACCGATAAAAAGAAAAACACGGCTGTAAATTTTTCAGTCGTGCTTTTTTGATGATTAGTTAATTAATTTTCTTCACTATTGAGATTAGTTATAACTTGTTCATTCTCTAGTTGTCGTTTTGCCCGCAGATCCGCGTATTCCCGTTTCAAAAGTTCATTGCTAGAGATAATTTTAACGGGAGAGACCTTCGACTCAAATAGTACAGTTGTGGTATTCGCAGGCGCCTCAAGAGTAGCTGCTGATACTCGGTGGTTGATTAAGAATAAACCGCACAGCAGAGAAGCAACAAGAATAACAAAGCGCTTGCCAATCGGTGAGTTAGTAGTACTTTGGAATTTCATAATAAGTCCCTCCTCAAATTAAAATTTATATTGGGTGATTGCAACATATATTATCGATCTTTAAGACAATAGGGAAGAGAATTATCTTAGTTGCTATCAAATATTAACCACTTTCAACTCTTCTTAATCAAATGAACATAGAAAATTAAAACAGCTAATTAATTTCCTTATTTTCTAACCCAGCTGGCGTCATATCTTTTCAGTAAACAAGTAGCTAAAATATTACAACTATCAAATAATTAATCTGTCGGTTCAGAAGCAATGTCTAGAAACTCACCGTTCATCGTCCAGCTTTTAATGGTTGCAAGGATGATAAAATGATCGCCTTTGTGAAGTGAATATTGTTGATCATCAACGGTTAAAATTCCATTGCCATTAATGATTGAAACTAGAGTATAGGGGGCCATGCTCGTGAGTCAAACTGGTTTGATCATGGATCTCCCACTTGTAGACGGTAAAGAATGGTGAATCAGGTTGAGAAATTAAAGTAGTAATTATTGAATTACCATTATGAACGATGTGGGAATTAATTTGTGGTTCAGTAAATGGTACTGTTCTCACATCTTTTGCTCGCCTTAAATGAAGCTAACTTAATTGGCCTGTCTTTTTATCTTGACGATCATAGTCATAGATCCGATAAGTGATATCAGAACTTTGGTGGGTTTCTAAGACAATTAAAGCATGGATAGTTCCGCTCGGCACATAGACAAAGTCCCCCGTTTTTACTGGCTTTTTACTAAAGAGTTTTGCCCATTGGTGACTATCGATCATCTTAATAAGTTCAGCGCGTGTTTTTGCGGTATGGTCGTATGTTAAATAAGCCCCTGGTTCTGCATGAATAACATACCAACACTCAGTTTTACCTAACTCGTGTTCATGTTTTTCGGCGTAAGCGTCGTCGGGATGAACTTGAATTGATAAACTAGCATTGGCATCAAGAATCTTTGTTAATAATGGAAAAACAGAAGAACTTGGATTGCCAAATAGCTCAGGATGTTGCTGATAAACTTTTGGCAGCAATTGCCCTTTATATTAACCGTTTATAATGATATTTGGGTCATCCGGATGTTCAGAAATTGCCTAACACTCACCGATTGTCCCTCCCCTCTGGAATTTAGTAACCGAAGTCAGTTGCAAAGTGTCGATCGCTCCAAATTTTCTCAAGAAAGACTGGCTTTAAAAATAATGGTTCTCCCAATTTTATCACTCCTTTATGTATCCGCTTACATAAAATATAACATTTCTGTGAAAGGTATTTTCCAGACAATGAAGAAAGATATTCGTAAAAAAGGCTGTTGAAAAAACAAAAAAGTTTTTTCTCAGCCTTAAACTAGTGAAATTAAAATATTTATTGAATCAGCCAACCAAGAGGCCATGAAAACCACTCAAAGGCCTTATCAATCTTGCCTTGGTTGATTTTTTTATTAGTTGCTAAAACTTGGAATGTGACTTTTTCCTCTTTGAAAAGTTTTGGCGTTGGGAAAAAGCCATTACGCCGATAAAACTTAAGTCGTCGTAACCGTTGCTGATTATTTGCTGCATGGGGATTCGGTTGCTCAACATCAAGGGCAAGTGAATCTTCAAGGTAAAGGCTACGAAGCTCATTAATAATCCGCGTCCCATATCCTTGAGAACGGATTTGATCATTAACTGCGAGATACAAAATATAATGCATACCGTGACTGTGAATAACGTAAGCAAATCCAACAAACTGTTCCTGGTCATAGAAGGCCATGAAGTCAGCGCGTTGATACTTACTCTTGATGAGCAACCACGTCCACGGTTCTCGCTCATATTTCGGAAATGCGCGCATATATAATTGTTTAACTTGTTTATATTCTTTTAAACTCAACCTCACGGGCTGTATGTCTAAATCCAAATAATATCACTCCTTGTAGTTAAATATTTTACCAGAAAAGGGTTAAATTGACAATTTGAAATCAAACGTTTGTTCTGATATGGTAATACAGTATTTTAAGGAAGGGATGAGAGGATGGATAAAATTATTGCGTTGACCCGCCAACAGCGAGAAGCTATTTTACAACATTTAACGGCCAATCAGGTGCAGGCTTTGAGTGAGTTTACACGTTATGCGATGCTATCGCGTTTTCATACTCATCACTATCTTAAACAGACTGATTGGGAGTTTCAGGGAATGGTAATTGATCCTTGGTATCAGCGGCAGCATGACCACCTTGGCGACAACCTTTATTGTGATTGTGGTCGGCGTTTAAAAAATCAATTTATCTTACGTTCTCGTACAAGTGGCCGCCAATTATTTCTAGGTATCTCTCATTTTCAGCAGCATGCCAGTATTCCTCAAAAGGTTGCAAGAGAGATTCAAGCCGGAATTAACGAAATTAATCTGTACATGGATAGTATTCTTTTGGCTTATCAAGCTGGTCGGCGTTTTCCACAAAAGATATTCCAGTTTGTTGTTGATCAGCAGGGATTTAAGAACCACGAAGGAACGATCCTTTACCAGCGATGTAACTTATTTAGTCGAGTTGACCTCCCGCTCCACCAACGCGATTATCAAGATCTGCAAACTTTATATCACCAATTAAAGCAAGGAGTTACTCACCGTCTTACCAAAAAAGAGATTAAGAAATTACGAGTCGATATTGCGACAGATTGGCGTCAAGTTGACCAGCAGATTACAATGTTTAATTACCTCCTCCGTCAACACGGCCTTACCGTTCAAGACCTTCACCGGGTTAAGAGTAATTCAATTAACTATGCTTTGCAACGACGAAAGACACGGTTCTTTATTAGTGATTATAAACAGTTACTAGCTCTAACCTTAACCAAGGCGCGAAGTCAATTAGCAATAAAACTTCGCCAACTATCTTTCTATGTTCAAACATGTGAAGAGGTCTCAGCAGCAAAAATTTTGTGTGAACAAGCAATTCAAATTCTCCTCGCTCATAAGACAACAAGTGGCCATTCGCACTTTTATGGGATAAAGGAGGCAAAAAAGCTTACTGAAAAATTAATGATCAATAATTAATATTATGTACTTTATTATCCTTAAAATTAACTTTTGTTTTTATTATGTTTATTAAACTTATAAAGTGATAAATAAATATTAGTTATTCTTTGAACATGCTTTTTTACCATGTTATAATATGATAATTATATGAATTCTTGTATGAGGTGAAACAAATGATGAATCTGAACACTGACCGAGGTATTACCTATTCATTAAATATTTTACAGGAAGCTGATTATCCAGAAGTGCTTTTTTGGCTTAGCATAAAGTCGTTAAATTTCGTTGATTTACACGAACTATTAGCAAATATTTCTAATGATCGATTGATAACGATAATAGACGATTTGCAAGAAAAGTATTTGATTAGTCCGATTAAACAAGCTGGATGTTTTGTGTTGACAAAAGTTGGCCAAGAATTAGCTCATTTAATTACTTCTCTAGGAGTATGGGGTCGACAACAAATGAATGAAAACAGAGGAATAGATAGTGTTCAAGTTGTAATGCCAGATTCATTGATGGACCAAAAAGAACTTTTGAAGTACCGTAGTATCGTAAAACAATATATTTAACTTCCTTGCAGTAATAAAATAATCATAACTTAAGTAAAAAACTTCTAAAGAATTTTTCCTTTAGAAGTTTTTTACTATATCAATAATTTTGCGAAAATAATTCGTATTTCTTGTAATAATTTATATAAATAGTATTATAGTAGTATCATAAGGTTGAATATTAATGAAAATGATTTAAACAACGCTTTTAAGCTAATTGTGGATTAAAAAGTTTCATTAATAAATTTTTATTGCTGAGAGGAGGAAACGATTTGCATATTAATAGCGGTGATACGGCCTTTATGATGCTTTGTACGGCAATGGTCTGTTTAATGACACCTGGACTTGCTTTTTTCTATGGTGGATTGGCTCGTAAACGAAGTGTCTTATACATTATGATGCAATCATTTATTTCGATGGGAATTGTTACCTTGATTTGGGTTTATGGAGGCTTTGGTCTTGCATTTGGAAAGGATGAGGGTGGCGTAATCGGTCGTATTTCAGATTACTTTGCTCTTGCACATGTGGGATTAGTGCCAAATGCTGTCCACGCGGCATCAATTCCATTCGCGTTATTTTTCTTATTCCAATTGATGTTCTGTGTTATAACTGTGCCATTGATTAGTGGTGCATTTGCGGAACGCCTGAATATGAAGGGATATATTCTGTTATTAATTTTCTGGACATACCTTGTTTATATCCCTGTTTGTCACTGGGTATGGGGTAATGGTTTCTTAGCAAAGTGGGGCTTTGTTGACTTTGCTGGTGGAACGGTTATTCATACCACTGCTGGTTTTGCTGCCTTAGCAAGTATTATTGTGCTCGGTAAGCGGAAATTAAAGCAAGCGGGAATGAAGCCAAGTAATTTAATGGCTGCCGCAATCGGAACCGGACTTCTTTGGTTTGGCTGGTTTGGCTTTAATTCAGGTGGGGCCTTAAAAGCAGGTGCTCTATCTACCAAGGCTTTTGCTAATACTGCGATTGGACTAGCTAGCGGAATGATTGTGTGGGTCTTATATGCCAAGTTTGTTCGTGGAAAGGCTAATTTTATTGATGTTTTAACTGGTTCAGTTGCTGGTTTAGCGACAATTACTCCTTGTGCTGGTTACATTAATCCTGCCGCCGCGGTCTTAGTTGGTTTAGCAGCTGGGATCATCTGTAATGTGGCTGTTAGTCTTCAAGAAAAGATTGGCTGGGATGACGCACTTGGTGTTTGGGGAGTTCACGGTATTGGTGGATTCACTGGAACAATTTTAATTGGTATCTTAGCAGATAAAACCGTTAATGGTGTTGCTGCAAGTGGTCATCAATTCTTGATCCAAGCTGGTGGCGTTATCTTAGTTGCTGCTTATTCGTTTGCAGTTACCTTTATCTTACTTAAGGTTTTAGGTGCAATTACTAATATTCGTCCTTCTGATGAAATCATTCAAGAAGGTCTTGATCATACGTTGCTTAATGAAACGACGTACGACATTGATTAGTACTCTTTAACTCGTCTCAATGAAAGGAGGCGAAAATGAATTGTTAGGTTGTATATTGCTTTATGTCGGCATGGTACTGATGAGTAATGGTTTCTATGCGGTTGAAGACATAAAGGATAAATCGATTGTAGTTATGAACTTCTTTACCGGTGGCCTCAGTTTAACGCTAAATATTGTTGCGTTGTCTTGGGGAATTATCAACAATAAACCGGCAAGTTGGTTCTATGCCAGTGCCACCGGGTTGCTATTCGCATTTACTTATCTTTATGTAGCTTTTAACACTCTCTGTGATTTCGACCAACGACTTTATGGTTGGTTTAGTTTGTTTGTTGCGATCAATTCAATTCCAGCTGGGATTCTTTGTTTCCAAAACTATGGTGGAAATTGGATGTATGGAATCATCTGGTGGGCCTGGGGAATTCTCTGGTTAACAGGATTCTTGACCAACAATCTAAAGATAAATCTTGGGAAGTTTCCAGGATATTTAGGAATTATTGAAGGAATTTGTACAGCATGGATTCCAGGATTCTTAATGCTCCTGAACTGCTGGCCTAACTAACACAATTTAGGCAGAAAGGAAGGATATACAATGAGGCTCACAAAGCGTGAACAGGAAAAAATGATGATTAGTTTAGCCGGAATGGTTGCTGAAAAGCGTAAGGACCGTGGTTTAAAACTAAATGAACCAGAAGCAGTCGCATATATTACTAGTCGTTTAATGGAAGGTGCCCGTGATGGTAAGACCGTGGGTGACTTAATGAACGCTGGGGCTACTTGGCTAACAAAGGATGATGTTATGGAAGGTGTTCCAGAAATGATCCCAATGATCCAGGTTGAAGCAACATTCCCTGATGGCACTAAGCTAATTACTGTTACTGACCCAATTCGTTAATTATTAGCATAGATAAAAGGAGGAAACAAAATGGTTCCTGGAGAATACAAATTACAACCAGATAAAGTTCCATACAATGTTGGTTACGATGACATTTCACTCAAAGTAAAAAACGTTGGTGACCGTCCTGTCCAAGTTGGTTCAGAATTTCATTTTTATGAAGCTAATGAAGAAGGACTCCAATTCGACCGTAGTCAAGCTTGGGGTAAGCACCTTGATCTTCCAGCTGGTACTGCTATTCGTCTAGAAGCTGGTGAAGAGCGGACCGTTAAGCTAATTGACTTTGGTGGTAAGCGCCGTGTATTCGGTTTCAACGACAAGGTTAACGGCTGGCTTGATGTTGACAAGAAAGCTGATACTTATGAAGGTTATCCGCTTCATCAAAAAGGTTACCCAGAAGAAAAGTAAAGAGGAGGTAAAGTTATGAGTTTTGATATGGATCACGAGCAGTTTGCCTCATTTTACGGGCCAACTACTGGCGATAGTGTACGACTTGGCGATACTGATTTATTTGCTAAAGTTGAAAAAGACCTAACAGTTCACGGACAAGAAAGTTTATTCGGTGGTGGAAAAGTTCTTCGTGACGGTATGGGTGTTAGTGCTACTGAGACCCGTGCCGGTAATCCAATGGTTGCTGATTTAATTATTTCTGATGCAATTATTATCGACTGGACCGGTATTTACAAAGCAGATATTGGTATTCGTGATGGTAAGATCTTAGCCATTGGTAAGGGTGGTAACCCTGACGTCATGGATAACGTTGACTTCATCGTTGGTGCAAGTACTGAAGCCATTTCTGGTGAAGGGATGATTGTTACTGCTGGTGGAATTGACTTACACGTTCACTATATGACACCTGATTTATCTCAAGCTGCCTTAGATAATGGTATTACAACCCTCTTTGGTGGTGGGACAGGGACTGCTAACGGTACTCGTTCAGCTACTTGTAACCCAGGTGCTTGGTATACTCATCGGATGCTCCAAGCAGTTGACAATGAACCAGTTAACTATGGATTGATGGCTAAGGGTTCTGGTGATCGTCCAGAATTAATCGGTGAACAAATCGAAGCCGGTTGTGCTGCTATTAAGACCCACGAAGACTGGGGTGCAACTGCAGCCGGAATTGAAAACTCAATTGCTGCTGCTAACAAGTATGATGTTCAATACGCTGTCCACACTGACTCCTTAAACGAAGGTGGATTTGTTGAAAACAGTATTAACGCATTTAACGGCAACACAGTTCACACATTCCATACAGAAGGTGCTGGTGGTGGACACGCTCCTGACATTATGGTTGTCTGTGGTCAAGACAATATTCTTCCATCGTCAACGACGCCAACTAACCCATATTGTAAGAACACCCTTGATGAATTGTTCTACATGACAATGGTTTGCCACAACCTTAATCCAAAGATTCCGGATGACGTTGCCTTTGCTGAATCACGGATTCGGAAACAAACTGAAGCTGCTGAAGACGTCCTCCAAGACATGGGTGCCCTTAGTATGATGACTTCTGATTGTCAAGCTATGGGACGTGTTGGTGAAGTTGCAATGCGGACTTGGCAATTAGCAAGCAAGATGAAGAAGGTTCGTGGACCACTAGACGGTGATTCCAAGTACGATGATAACAACCGGATTAAGCGTTACGTTGCTAAATACACAATTAATCCAGCTATCTGTAACGGTATTTCCGATTACGTTGGATCAGTTGAAGTTGGCAAGAATGCTGATTTAGTTATTTGGAATCCACAATACTTTGGAACTAAGCCATATATGGTTCTTCAAAATGGAATGATTGCTTACGGTATTGCCGGTGACCCAAGTTCAAGTCTGCCAACACCTGAACCAGTTCTTGAACGGTTTGAATGGGGAGCAGCTGGTCGTGCTGTAAATAACACATGTGTAACTTATGTATCTCAATATGCTTATGATCACGGTATTAAAGAAGAATTAGGTTTAAACAAGCGTGTTCTTCCTGTTCACAATACCCGAAGTCTTACTAAGGCTAACATGAAGCTTAATAACTATACTCCAAAGACCATTGAGATTGATCCACAAACTTACAATGTAACGATTGATGGTGAGTTGATCACTTGTGATGCTGCACCAACATTGCCATTAACTCAACGTTACTACCTATACTAATCTAATTTAGATTTATCCAGGGGATTGGGAGCCGTGCCCCAATCTCCTTTTATAAAAATATATAAAAAAGAGGTTTTACACTTATGGTTTTAACAGAAGTTTATCGTAACGTAGATGATATTCCTAATATTGGTAGTTATCACATTGAAACTGCAATGGTTAAAAGTGATGATTTAATGAAAAATATTCTCCGGGTAAAGACAGATCATGGCAACGAGTATGGCATTCGTCTCGATAATGAAGATCAAATTTTAGAGAATGGTTCTGCCTTTAAGCTTGGTGATAAGCAATTGCTTGTCTTGAGCGTAATCGCTGATGAAATGATTGAGATAACGCCACGCGACATTGATGAAATGGGCCTTGTTGCTCACTTTCTTGGCAATTTACACAAGCCAGTCCAAATTAAGGATGGTAAAATCTCACTGCTCCTTGATAAAGTTGTTATTAAAATGCTTGATAAGCATGATATCAATTATGAATTAAAGAAGGTTCAACTAGACCAACCACTTGAGTACCTCGATTTGACAAAGTAAGTAGGGATAGATAATGGAAAATGAATTAACAAAGAAACTCAACTATCTTGAAGTTTTTCAAATTTGTGATTCGACCTTCCCAATCGGTACATTTAATCACTCATTCGGAATGGAAAATTATTTGCGGACTAATGTGATTAAAAAAGCTCCTGAATTTCGAATTTGGCTTGAGAACTACTATCGTTCGCAATTTAGATTTGGTGAAGGCTTGCTCGTCAAGCTGTGCTATGAAGCCATTGATAAGCATGATTTTGACAAGCTCATTGAATATGATGACCAGATTACGAAATCGACTTTAGCAACTGAAACACGGAACGGGACAAAGCTGATCGCTCACCAAATGATTATTTTAATCGATAAAATTTACGGCGATAAGGTTCCGCACCTAAAGGAATATGCGAAAGCGATTGAAGATGGTAAAGCGTATGGAAACCCGGCAATCGTCTTCTCGATGTTTGCTCATTATAAAGGTGTTCCATTGATGGATGCTTTCTTGATGTACGGATATAGCGTTGCTTCAACGCTGGTCTTGAATGCAGTTCGAGCAATTCCATTAGGGCAGCGTGAAGGACAAGTAATCTTAAACGACCTAATTAAGTTATTAAAGCCATTATATAAGCGGGTAATGAAATTAGATGCGTCCTACATTGGTGCTAATGCTCCGGGACTTGAGATGGCACAGATTAATCACGAAACCCAAGAATCACGATTGTTCATGTCTTAATTATTTTGGAAGGGAAGTTAAAATTTATGAAACGTGCAGTACGAATTGGTGTTGGTGGTCCTGTTGGGTCAGGAAAAACGCAATTAATCGAACGGCTTACCCGGCGGATTCATAATGATTATAATATTGCGGTAATTACTAATGATATTTACACAAAATGGGATGCCGAATATATGGCTAAAAATTCAGTTCTTGATGAAGACCGGATCATTGGGGTTGAAACAGGTGGTTGTCCTCATACTGCCATTCGTGAAGATGCTTCAATGAATATGGCCGCTGTGGAAGAATTAGAGCAACGGTTTAATAATGACCTTGACCTAATCTTTATTGAAAGTGGTGGAGATAATTTAGCGGCAACTTTCAGTCCAGAATTAGTTGACTTCTCAATCTATATTATTGATGTCGCTGAAGGTGAAAAGATTCCACGGAAAGCTGGACAAGGAATGATCAAGTCTGACCTCTTCATTATTAATAAGACAGACTTGGCTAAATATGTTGGCGCTGATCTTGACCGGATGAAGAAAGATTCAGAAAAATTCCGGAATGATGGCAACTTCCTCTTTACTAACTTAAAGAAGGATATTGGTCTTGATGGAGTTGTTGATTGGCTGAAGAAAGATGTATTACTTGAGGACTTGGAAGATGAAAAGTAAAGATTATGATGGCATGATCGACCTCGAATTTACCCATACAAAAGGGCGTGACTTTGCTAAGCGTACTTTCCGAAAAGGTAATTCATGGTTATCATTTTGCCAACCCAATAAAGATAACATTCCATATTATTTTCTCATAACAACAGGTGGCGGATACGTTGAGGGTGAAAAATATCATCACCAAATTACATTAGATGATAATAGTCACGCGATTGTAACTACCCAATCACCTACCTATGTTTATAAATGTGAACACCATCAAATGACAACCCAAGAGGACGATTTTCATCTCGGCAAGAATGCAATCTTAGAATTTTACCAAGATGAAACAATTCCATATAAAGATGCGTGCTATCACCAAAAGACAATAATAAATATGGAAAAAGGGGCTAAACTTATTTTGACAGATGGCCTTACAAAAGGATGGTCTCCAGATGATGCGCCTTTCCAATATGATGAAGTGGGTTTACAAACAAAAATTAACTACGATGGTCAGTTAGTTTATAACGATTATCTGTTGGTTGACCCAGAATCTGATCCAATGCAGGAAATTGGTTATTTTGAAGGTAAACTAAACTTCAATTCAGTTGTCATTATTGATGAAAATATCACGCAAAAGACGGTTGAAGAATTGCGGAAGTATTTGGGACAGTTTGACGTTAATATTCACTATGGTATTTCCCTGCTTGAAAAAGATGGAATGGTGCTGCGGTTATTGAGTGATAGTGCTTTTGAAAATCACAAATTAATGTGGCACTTCATCAGTTACTATCGTGAAAAGATTCTTCACTTCTCTGAACTCAACTTGCGGAAGAGTGAACACCTTGAACGAGAACAAGCTTAAAGTAGGTAGATAAGCATGAATATTATTGTTACGGATCTGGAGTTGGTGCATTTTTCGGTGGTGGATTACGAAGCTTACTGTCGGATGTATTAAACTCTGACTATGACCACTACCGGTGGGGAACCATTATGGCGAACTTAATCGGGTCATTACTAATTGGTGTTTTTGCCGGAATGGTTACTAGTGATGAGCTGCGAAATACAATGAATGTTTTACTAGCAACTGGCTTTTGTGGTGGATTAACTACTTTTTCTACATTTTCACTAGAAACTTTGAAATACTTCAAAAGTGGTAAAAAGCTTTTAGCCTGGACTTATTGGGTAGGAAGCGTAATTGCCTGCATTTGCTGTGTTTACTTGGGACTATGGTTTCACTCGTGGTTGTAGAAAGGAGTTAGTAAAATGACCAATGGTTTGAAGCTACTAGTAATTGGTTGTGGCTGCTTTTTCGGTGGCGTTCTCCGCTATGCCTGTGAAGTGGTTTCAGATTTATGGATTAAACCACCATTTGCTGATCCATTAGCAGTTTTAATTGTTAATGCTGTCGGTTGTTTCATTATTGGACTATTTACCGGCTGGGCATTGAAGAAAATTGTACCCAAAGATTGGCATACGATAATTACTACCGGTTTTTGTGGCGGTCTAACAACTTTTTCATCCTTTGCTCAGGGAATTACAGTATTGTTTATGGGCGGTCATATCTGGGTTGGAATTTTCTATATTTTAGCCGATATGATTTTAGGATTATTTGCGGTTTACGCTGGTCTTTTCCTAGTAATGGGAAAGAATTATGGCGAGGAGTTGTTGAAATAGGTTAAAAGGAGTGGGATTAGTGCATATTCCAGATAATTATTTGAGTCCAGCTACTTGTGCGGTAATGTTTGCAGTTGCTGCGCCAGTGGTTGCGGTCTCGGCTAAAAAAGTCAAAGTACAGTTAAAAGAACATCGTGAACTTGCGCCAATGCTGGGAATTGCAGCCTCATTATCATTTTTGATGATGATGTTTAATGTTCCAGTACCTGGTGGAACGAGTGCACACGCGGTTGGAGGTACGCTGCTTGCAATCTTAATTGGGCCATACGCGGCTAGTATTGCAGTTACAGTCGCACTAATCTTACAGGCGTTTCTTTTTGGTGACGGTGGAATTCTTGCCTTAGGTGCTAATATTTTTAATATGGCAATTATTATGCCGTTTACTGGTTATTGGATTTATAACTTTTTGCGTAAACACCACCATGCAAGTTTAGGCGCGATTATTGGTTCGTATTGTGGTATTAACCTTGCCGCTTTAATGGCAGGGTTTGAATTAGGAATCCAACCCTTAATTGCGCATACGGCGAGTGGGGCGCCGTTATACAATCCATATCCGTTAGCTGTAACGATTCCAGCAATGTGTTTTGCCCATCTAGCAGTAGCGGGATGGATCGAGGCTTTCTTTACCTATGTTGTTTATACTTTTGTCAAGAAGGTTGCGCCTGCTGAAATTTACAAGAATGATCAGCAAGGAACGCCTAAAAAAGGTTCACTTAAATATCTGGTATATGTCATTATTGGCTTAGTTGTCCTTTCACCAATTGGGTTGCTTGCTAGTGGAACAGCTTTTGGTGAATGGGATAAGACTGAGTTACTTCACCGCTTAAAATTAGAACATATTTCAAGTTCAGTACCTGCAGGGATGAATCATGGTTTCAACTATACAGCATTGTTTGGTGACTATACGATTCCCGGAACAAGTTTGCCAATTGGCTACATTTTAAGCGCGATCACAGCAATATTAATTTTCTTCTTAATAAGTAAGGTGCTGATGGCAGTCTATGGTTCAACAAACAAAGCCCCAAATAAATAACCAACCTAAAAATAAACCAATAGAAAAGTTACCAGTCTGGTTGATGAATTCAGAGCGGCATCAAGTTCCCCTAACAAAGGGGCGGTTAGTGCAAGATAACTTGAGCAAATTTGCCGCATTGGTTGCTTTTCTTACACGAATTACGCCGGTTTATTCTGCTAAGAATTCGCCATGGGTTCGAATTGTTGAATTGATTGGTTTAACAATCTTGATCGTATTATCATCACAAGTTATGTTTTTATGGTTAATGCTAATCCTGATGTTAGTTCACCTGCTTATTTTGCCTGGATCAGTAATAATTACAATTAGTAAAAAACTTTGTAAATTATTGCTTGTTTCATTAGTTGTCCTTTTACCAAGTTTATTATTACAGGCAAATAATATTGGGTTATTTTTAGCGCGGATTGCACTAATCATGTTAAATATTTCCATATTCTTAAGTATTACTTCTTGGCCGCAATTCATTCAAGGATTGAAACAATTACATTTACCGAATGTCATCATTCTAACTCTAGATATTACAATGAAATATGTTTATACATTAGGTGTTTATATCCAGGAATTATTAAGCAGTATTAAATTACGGACATTTGGACAACACGTAAATCGGCGTGTTTTAGGTGTAATTATTGGACAAGTATATCTATCAGCAAAGAAGCGAACCAGTGACCTTTATCAAGCAATGTTATTGCGGGGATATAATAGTAATAATGTTGCAAGTTGGCGGCTTAGTTGGAATAAATATGACGTTATTAGTATGGGAGAATTGTTACTAGCAATTGTTGCATACTGCTTAATACGAGGAGTGGTTGCATGATCAAAATAGCTAACGGAGCTTATACTTATGGAACGCAAACCGGTTTTCATGATGTAAATATCAATGTTAATCGGGGGGATGCGGTCTGTATCATGGGTCCAAACGGGTCTGGAAAGTCGACACTATTAAAAACAATTGTTGGGCTATTTAGTTTGGAGAATGGCAAATATACATTTAATGACCAGACGATCGATAAGAAGTTTTTAAAAGATTCAACTAAAACTGGTCCATTTTATCAAAAGTTTGGCTTTGTCTTCCAAAATAGTGACATTCAATTATTTAATACCAGTGTAACTGATGAGATTGCATTTGGTCCGCAACATTTAGGACTTCCGCAGCATGAAATTGATCAACGAGTAAATGATTGTTTGAAACTTCTGAAAATTGAACGGCTACGTGATCGGGTTCCTTATCATCTTTCTGGTGGGGAACAAAAACTTGTGGCGATTGCGAGTGTTCTGGCAATGAATCCTGACATTGTAATTCTTGATGAACCATTTAATGGTTTATCGCCAAAATATCGGGAATTGATAACTCAGATTGTTAACCAACTTCATCATGCGGGAAAAACAATTATTATTTCGAGCCACCATTTTAACCAGATTAGATCATTAGTAGACCGGGTTTATGTTTTCTCTGAAGATCATACTATTACCCGGGAAATAACTGCAGATCAATTGGAAGAAATGCCCCGCTTTATTGATTACTTAGATAATTTATAAAATAAGAGATGTTTGTAACAAAACAACCTAAGATTAGTTCAGGACAAAAATAATTATTGTCCTGGACTTTTT
>BLMQ01000181.1:0-1057 GCA_011958095.1 Lactobacillaceae bacterium
GCTTGTCAAGAAGAAACTTTAATTAATTTTGAATTCCTTTTGAATTCCTTTTGATTAATAACTCAATCAGCTACTTTATTAATATATCATGTCATCAAGTAGATGTCAACAGTTTTTTATAAAATATTTCAAAGATCATTGACTTTACAACCATATTTACTCTTAATAATCTTAATAGATATGATCATTTATTCATGCCTTATCGATGACAGGAATTGTATTCTACTCTATATTTTTATTATTTGCAATACTTTTTTATAAAAAAATTACCAGTAAGCAAATTAATTTTATCTCCTGGTAATTTTCTATTAATTTAGTTCAATTACTAATAATTTTTTGTACTTAAAAGATCATCTTTAGCATTTTTGAAATCACTTGGCAATGGTGCCGAAACAGTAATATTTTCATCTTTAAATGGACTATAAAAGCTTAGCCAATAACAATGGAGCGCTTGTCTAGCAATCAATCCTGATTCTTCACCATACATTTTATCGCCAACTAATGGAAAACCAAGACTAGCAAAATGAACGCGAATTTGGTGTGTCCGACCTGTATGCAACCTAATTTTGATAAGGCTTGCTTGAACATTACATTCTTGGCGCCAGTATTCAGTTACAGATGCTTTCCCTTCTTTCCCTACCATTCTTTTTACAAATGAATTAGGATCGCGTTGAATTGGCGCATCAATATAACCATGCTCTGCAGGAACTTTTCCTTTAATTAGAGCAAGATAGTTTTTCTTAACTAAATGTTTTTTTAACTGTTCATCGAGGATAGCGTGAGCAAATCGGTGTTTAGGAAAAACAACTAAGCCGCTGGTGTCACGGTCTAAACGTGTCGCAACATGGGTAACCTGATTTTCATAATTTTGGCGCTTATAGTAGCCTTTTACCCGATTCACCAAACTATCGGCTACCGGAACGTTATGAGCCGGAACTGTCGCTACTCCTGCCGGCTTATTCATTATTAAAAAGTCTTGATCTTCATAAATAATATCGATAGGTGCCTCACTGACATCCACATTATCATTAGCAGTTTCCGGAGGGAGAATTAATGT
>BLMQ01000182.1:0-1413 GCA_011958095.1 Lactobacillaceae bacterium
TGATCAACAGATGCAGGAATGGGGCTTGCCAGCCTTACACAATAACGAATACACAACTCTATCACCGGTATTAAGTGCTCGGCAATTGCGTTTAGAGATGCGCCAAGTTTTTGAAATCTATCATTCTGATATGAAAGAACGGGGGACAGATAAGCGAGCCTACGTTGGTCTTCGGCGGAGTGATGGTCAAAATTCATTTACTCTTCCGGCACCGACTCAAAATGCACCAGAAGCATTTAAAAAGATATATGATCAATCAGTGCAGGAATTTCTTGAACAGAATAGCATTCCATACATTGTAAGGAAGTGAGCTAGATGGATGCGACGATTCAAAAAACATTTGACGACGCAAAAAATATTGTCTTTCTAACGGGAGCTGGTGTTTCAACCGCTTCTGGTATTCCCGATTTTAGGTCAGCAAACGGTTTATATACGCAGAATCGGAATGCTGAATATTACTTAAGTCATCGTTATTTTGTTAGCGATCCAGAAGGCTTTTATGAATTTTGCAAGAAAAATTTGTATTTTCCAGATGCAGAGCCCAACGTAATTCATCAAAAACAGGCAGCTTTGACACAACAGGATCGTGCGACTGTGATAACGCAAAATATCGATAATTTATATGAAGAAGCTGGCACGAAACACTTGATTGATTTTCATGGGAATCTTTTCCACGTTTATTGCGAAAAGTGTCATGAAACAGTTCCGGTGAGTGAATATTTGAAGAGTCGCTTGCATCAAAAGGATAATGGTCCCTTACGTCCAGATATTGTGTTATACGATGAAGGGATTAAGCAAGAAGATATTGTCAATTCTGTCAAGGCAATGCAACAAGCTGACTTAGTTGTGATTGTGGGAACTTCAATGAAAGTATACCCATTTGCGGGCTTGTTAGATTATCGCAATCCCAATACAAAGGTGATTGCGGTTAATCAGCAGTTATTGCAATTTCCTTTTGACTTTCAAATGGTTCAAGACGATGCAACAAAATTCTTTGACGAATTAAAAGTATAAAAAAGAAGCTGCAGTTGTCTAAGGACAATTTCCAGCTTCTTTTTGCTCCAGTGTCTATTCAAAGAAAACGACCTTCCCATCAACTTTGAATGGGAGTGCTACTAAACGAGAACCCTTCTTTTTAGTAGCATCCTTTTCTTGATAAAAAATGTGACGAATACCTTTGTTCTTTAGTAGCATTTCTGATCGCTCCTTTCATATTGTTCACTTGTAAAATAACATGTTTTGAACGCTTTTCCTAGAGAAATAATGAAGTATGAGAAACGCTTTCATTTGAAAATGTGAGAATAATGCATAATCCGTTCGTCTTTTACTATCAAAATGAATAAAAGTGATAAAAACGGGGATTGAGGTCCTTAGAAAATGAATATAGATTTATTTTGTAGTGTATAAGAATTT
>BLMQ01000183.1:0-1337 GCA_011958095.1 Lactobacillaceae bacterium
GGTGAAGAATCATTGTATCAAGATGCCTTAAACAAGGTATTACCTGATGCATATAATGAAGCAGTAAAAGAAACTAACATTCAACCTGTAGATCAACCTAAGATTGATATTAAGAGCATGGAAAAGGGTCAACCATGGGTATTAACTGCTGAAGTTGACGTTATGCCAGAAGTTAAATTAGGTGAATACAAGGGTATGGAAGTTCCTGCTCAAGACACCACTGTTACTGATGCTGATGTTGATGATTCACTTGAAACTAAGCGTCAACAACAAGCTGAACTTGTATTAAAAGAAGATAAGCCAGCCGAAAAGGGTGACACTGTTGTTATTGATTACAAGGGTAGCGTTGACGGTGAAGAATTTGATGGCGGTTCAGCTGAAAACTACTCACTAGAATTAGGCTCAGGCTCATTTATTCCAGGTTTTGAAGATCAATTAATCGGTCACAACGCTGATGAAGATGTTGATGTAAATGTTACCTTCCCAGAAGATTACCACGCTAAGAATCTTGCTGGCAAGGATGCACTTTTCAAGGTTAAGATTCACGAAATCAAGGAAAAGCAATTACCAGAACTTGACGATGATTTCGCTAAGGATGTTGACGAAGATGTTGATACTTTAGCTGAATTAAAGGAAAAGACTAAGAAGCAACTTCAAGAAGAAAAGGATAACCAAGCTAAGGCTGCTATTGAAGATGCTGCTATCAATAAGGCTGTTGCTAATGCAGAAATCCAAGATATTCCACAAGCAATGTTGGATGATGACACTAACCGTCAAATGCAACAATACTTAGCAGGAATGCAACAACAAGGTATCAGTCCTCAAATGTACTTCCAAATTACTGGTACAAAGGAAGAAGATTTGAAGAAGCAATTTGCTAATGATGCTGCTCAACGTGTAAAGACTAACCTTGTCTTAGAAGCAATTGTTGACGATGCTAACTTAGATGCTACTGATGAAGAAATTGCTAAAGAAATTTCTGACCTTGCAAAGCAATACGGTATGGAAGAAGATGCTGTTAAGAAGGCATTATCTAAAGACATGTTAATGCATGATATTAAGATCCGTAAGGCTGTTGACTTAGTTGCTGATTCAGCAAAGCAAGTTAAGGATGACGAAAAGTCTGACAAGTAATTTGTTAAATAATTACTAATCAATGAGGCTGGAAGAAAACAGTAGTTTTCTTCCAGCCTCGCTATTTTAATCAAATATTAGTAAGATAAAGTAGAAAATAATTTACTGAGTAATTTAGTCGAAATTAAACAGTAATTTTGTTATTATGTTTTAATAAGTCTTAGAGGAGGTTCATTTATGTAGGGATAACCAGTTCCCTTTTT
>BLMQ01000184.1:0-6476 GCA_011958095.1 Lactobacillaceae bacterium
CGAACGTTAGAGGCCTATTGTTGCTTGCGGGGGCTCGAAAACGAAGTCACAAGTGCCTTCTGTCTCGCTCCCTTTTTTATAGCTGATATTACTTACTCAATTGTTCTTTTACAACCTGGTTAACTAATTTTCCATCTGCTTGACCTTGAACTTTGGGCATAACTGACCCCATTACTTGTCCGAAGTTCTTCATACTAGAAGCATTAAGCTCATCAATTACTTCCTTAACAATCTTAGTAACTTCATCTTTTGATAACTGCTTTGGCATATACTTTTCAACAATTGATAATTCATTTTTAGCTTGGTTGATCAGATCTTCTCGTCCAGCTTTTTCAAATTCATCAAGGGATTCTTTACGTTGCTTATATTCACGTGCCATTACCGCAATTTCTTCATTAGAATTCAAGTCATGTCCAAGTTCAATTTGTTCATTTTGAACTGCTGCTTTAAGCATCCGGACAACGTTTAATGTTTCCTTATCACGATTCTTCATTGCTGATACCATGTCTGACGTTAATTGTTGTAGTAAGCTCATTATTTATCCTTCTTTCATATAAAAAAGCTCTCACCAGGCAACAGGTGAGAGCACACATTTTTAGTAACGACGACCGCGCTTATTCTTACGCTTCCGTGCCGCTTCAGATTTCAACTTGCGTTTTACACTTGGCTTTTCGTAAAATTCACGTTTACGATATTCTTGCAATGTTCCGTTACGTGAAACTGAACGTTTAAAGCGTCGAAGAGCGTCGTCTAAAGATTCATTCTTACGAACGACTGTTTTTGACATGTTGATCCCTCCCTCCGAGCTTAAAGTTACGTATCGAGGTAGCAGGCATACTGCTTCCTTTTCACTACAAAAATTATTTTACCCAACATGGCCTACCCTGTCAACATTACTTTTAAATAAAAATTTAAATTTCTTATCCACCTATTCTTTGACTACTCCATAAACTAAGTAACCGCTTTTAATTATTATACAAATATATGAATATTTATTCTTTTAATAGATTTTATATTGCATAAATAAACATTTAAGTGTATATTTAGTAACAATTTAATCTTACTATTCTCAAAGGAGTTATTAACTATGAAAGGTTTTAAACATTTATTACTGCTAATGGTAATTGCGTTTCCGATATTATGTACACCTATTACTGCATTAGCTGCTAACGAGAGCAGTTCAACTAGCTCTTCATCAACCAATAATCCATCGCAAGTCGCTAGCAATGATTCAGTGCAAAAGATTAAACAAAAAGGAACATTGGTTGTGGGAATGAGTGCTGATTATCCACCCTACGAATTCACAACCAAAGAAAATGGAAAAACTAAATATGTCGGTTTTGAAGTTTCCCTTGCTAAACAATTTGCTAAAGACTTGGGAGTAAAACTAGTTATTAAAAACATGGACTTTGACTCACTTCTAGTTGCGCTAGAAACAGGTAAAATTGATGCTATTATTTCGGGAATGAACGTCACGGCTGAACGAAAAAAGAGCGTTGACTTCTCAAATACATATTATTCCGGTGATAGTTACTTTTTAATTAATAAAGGAGATAAAGATAAGCTAGTTAATGTCAAAAGTTTTAATGGGAAAAATGTGGGAGCACAAAACGGTACGCTCCAATCAACCCTAATTTCAAAGGAAATGCCTAAAGCAAACGGCAAAGGGCTTGCTAAACTTTCTTCCTTAGTCATTGGGCTTCAATCTCATAAATACGATGGGATTTTAATGGATGCTGCAACTGCTAAAGCCTACGCTGCCAATAATTCAAATCTTTATGCCTTTAATTCGAAATTGCCAAATACTGCTGGCGGAATTGCCATGGCCTTTCCTAAAGGTGATACCTCGTTAGTCAATGCCGCCAATCAGACAATTAAAAAAGTTAATAAAGAACAACTAATTAATAAAAAATGGATTCCTGAAGCCTCACAGTATATGAAGAGCTATAAAAAACAAAATACTGTTCTTAGCTATTGGCGTTACTTTGCTAAAGGGATTAAATATACATTAATCATTACAGTTGTCTCTGTTATTTTTGGTTTCCTATTAGGAACTCTCTTTGCACTAATGCGGCTTTCAAAGAACAAATTCTTACATTCAATTGCTGTTTGCTACATTGAATTTCTTCGGGGTACGCCAATGATGGTTCAAATCATGTTTGTTTACTTTGGGATTGGCGCAATTATTCAATCACTTCCGGCTCTCCTCGCTGGGATTATTGCCGTTTCACTAAATTCCGGTGCCTATGTTGCTGAAATTATTCGTTCTGGGATCCAATCCATTCCACTTGGACAAACAGAAGCTGCTCGAAGCTTGGGGATGAGTAAAAGCGAAACATTCAGATATGTGATTATGCCCCAAGCACTTAAAAATATTTGGCCAGCATTAGGAAATGAGCTTATTACTTTATTAAAAGATAGTTCATTAGTTTCTGTGATTGGTGTTTCCGAATTGATGTATCAAACACAATTAGTGCAATCAGCAACTTATAAAGGAGTTTTACCTCTATTCATCACAATGATCATCTACTTTATCCTCACATTTACGCTATCCAGGATTTTGTTTTACTTTGAAGGGAGAATGAAACATGCCCACTAAAATGATTGAAATTAAAAACTTACAGAAAAAATTCAAAAATAATATTGTCTTAAAAGATATTTCTGAACATGTCGATAAGGGCCAAGTAATTTGTGTGATCGGCCCTTCAGGAGCAGGTAAAAGTACTTTTCTCCGTTGCTTAAATGCGCTCGAACAACCAACAAGCGGACAAGTTCTTTTTGAAGGACAGAATCTGATTGGCTTAAGTGATAAAAAACTCGATCAGTTGCGAGAAAAGATGGGAATGGTTTTTCAAAGTTTTAATCTTTTTCCTAATATGACAGTCCTTAAAAATATCACCATTGCACCAGTTAAAGTTAAAAATATCAATGAAAAAGAAGCAACTAAAACTGCAATGGAACTACTAGAAAAAGTTGGTTTAAGCGATAAGGCTCAACAATATCCGGATCAACTGTCAGGAGGGCAAAAACAACGGGTTGCAATTGCCCGGGCCCTTGCGATGAGTCCGGAAGTAATGCTCTTTGATGAACCAACAAGTGCCCTTGATCCCGAAATGGTTGATGAGGTACTAAAAGTAATGCGCGATTTAGCTGAATCGGGAATGACAATGGTGGTTGTTACCCATGAGATGGGATTTGCTCGTGAAGTAGCAGACCAAATCTGGTTCATGGCAGATGGGTATATTCAGGAAACTGGAGATCCAGAAGAATTTTTTGCCCACCCTACTAGCCCACGGGCACAAGACTTTCTGAAAAAGATTTTGAAATAAAATAATCCTCGTGAACAGTACACTTCAAGTACCTTTTCACGAGGATTATTTTTGTTTTATTTATTGTTCATCTGGATCTTGATCGAGCTTGTAATCAATTTTTTCATCAAATTCAATTTTAAGATCATCAAGTTGTTGTTCACTAACTTTGCCTGGAGCTGCCGTCAATGGTTCAACTGCCTTCGAGTTCTTAGGGAATGGAATAACATCCCGAATACTATCAGCTTGAGCTAGTAACATAACCCAGCGGTCCAAACCAAAGGCAAGTCCTCCCTCAGGTGGCATCCCCATTGTTAAGGCCTTAAGTAAGAATCCAAAGCGAGCTTCTGCACGTTCCTTTGTATATCCAAGAGCTTTGAGAACTTTTTCTTGAATCTTTGGATCGTGGATACGAATTGATCCTCCACCGATCTCGTTACCATTCAAGATAATGTCGTAACTTTGGGCATGAGCTTTATGAGGATCTTCCCCATCTTCAAGATAATGTAAGTCTTCTTCATTTAGCATTGTGAATGGGTGGTGAGCGGCAATCCACTTCCCAAACCCTTCGTCATATTCAAACATTGGCCAATTGACAACCCATAAGTAGTTCCATTGGTCAGGCTTAATCATATCTAACTCTTCAGCAATTGCCCGACGAAGGTAGCCAAGTGAATCTGATACAACGTGGAAACTACCAGCAACAAAGAGGATTAAGTCTCCTTCTTTGGCATCCATTTCTTCATTGATTTGGGCAACTTGATCATTTAAGAACTTAGCAACTGGACCATTGTAACTATCAGCAGTTACCTTAACCCATGCAAGGCCCTTTGCACCAAAACGCTTAATGTATTCTTCATACTTAGAAATATCTTTCCGAGAATACTTATCTGCTCCACCAGGAACGCGAATTGCACGAACATAGTTACCATCAGCAACAGTATTAGCAAAGACCTTAAATGAACTATCCTTTACAATGTCAGAAAGGTCATGAATCAACATCCCGAAACGAGTATCAGGCTTATCGGAACCATACTTGTCCATGGCTTCTTGCCATTCCATCCGTGGAAATGGGGTCTTAACATCTACTCCCACGATTTCCTTCATTACCCGCTTAATTAAACCTTCTGTAACTGTTTGGATATCTTCAGGAGTTGCAAAACTCATTTCAGTATCAATTTGTGTAAATTCTGGTTGACGGTCACCACGAAGGTCTTCATCCCGAAAACAACGTGCCAATTGATAATACTTATCAACTCCGGCTGCCATTAACAATTGCTTAAATAATTGTGGTGATTGTGGTAAAGCATAGAAATGACCAGGGTAAACACGTGATGGAACAATATAGTCACGTGCTCCTTCTGGTGTTGACCGTGTTAAATCAGGGGTTTCAACATCCATAAACCCTTCATTATCATAGTAATTGTGCACAATCGAAGCAACCTTACTCCGCAACTTCAAATTACGCATCATTTCTGGCCGCCGTAAATCAAGGTAACGGTACTTCATCCGTAAGTCTTCAGAAGCATCAACACCATCAGTAATGTCAAATGGCGTTGTTTCTGACTTTGCTAATACCTTAACCTTGTCAACAGCTACTTCAACTTTTCCAGTCTTCATATCTGGATTAATTTCTTTTTCTGCCCGTAATTGAACTTTTCCTTGAACCTCAAGAACATATTGGTTACGAACCGCATTTGCAATTTCAAATGCTTCTGGATTTTCTTTTTCGTTGAATACTAGTTGAACAATTCCTTCCCGATCCCATAAATCAATAAAGATAAGTCCACCTAGGTTACGACGCTTAGCTACCCAACCCTTTAAGACAACTTCTTGTCCAACTTGCTGTTCATTTGTATCCCCAGCATAATTTGTTCTCTTCATTCTCCGCTTACCTCTTTCAGTTTTTAATAACAGTTTAAATAAAAAGCACCCTTGAAATTACAAGGGTGCAAATGCACGGTACCACCTTGGTATCACTCAAAAATAACGTCTAAACGACGGAGCATATTGCCCAGCTTCAAAAGGGTCAATCGAGGCTGAAATATTTGGAGCTCTCACCTTTCTCCAATCGCTGATAATTTCAAGTACCCGAGCATTCTTTATCAACAGCTATTAATATCTTTAATTTACATTTTTACCTTACTCGATCCCCTCATAAATGTCAATACTAAGGTTAATTAGTGCCTTATAAATCAACTTTATTTAACAATACTTACCTAAAAATGGTATAAATAAAGTAATTTAGTAAAGGAGGAACATCAATTGGAAAGTCCAAATACAGCATGGTTTAAGCGCCTTCCATTAAAAAATCTCACTTCTGTTAAACCAGTCAGCGGTGGTGATATTAATTTAGCATATCAAGCCACAACTACTGATGGAAATAGGTACTTTATAAAGGTTCAACCTAACCATTCACAAGATTATTTTAATCATGAAATTAATGGTCTCAAAGCTATCGGTAAGGTCATTAATACCCCGACCCCACTTTACCATGGTGAAATTGACGGGAGTGCCTATTTAATTTTAAACTGGCTTAATGAGACTTGGGGTAATCAAGCTGACCTGGGATTAGCCGTTGCCAAAATGCACCAACAGCATAATGATGAATTCGGCTTTATGGACAATCATCAAACCAAGGCCCTCGTAAAAAACAATTCTTGGAACTCAAGCTGGCTTGATTTTTATATTAATCAGCGACTAGAGCCAGAAGTAAAAGTGGCAAGCCAACGCGGACGATGGAATAAATGGCGGCAAGAACATTACCAACAAATGGTTAATAAATTTACTGATTACTACCAACACCATGAAGTTATTCCTAGTCTTCTTCATGGTGATTTATGGGCCGGCAACTTCTTATTTGCTGGCGATCATAAACCATACTTAATCGATCCAGATGCATTATTTGGGGATCGTGAATTTGATTTAGCCATGACAACTGTTTTTGGCGGTTTCGATAATAGTTTTTATCAGGCATATAGCAGCGTCTTTCCATTTGACGACCAACTAGATGAACGCCTTTCATGGTACCGCTTCTATTATCTATGCATGCATTTAATCTTATTCGGTGAGAGCTATGGTGGCGCAGTCGATCAAATTTTAAGTCAATACTAAAATCGAGTAGGAGATAATTGATTATTTCAATTATCGACCTCTCACACCACCGTA
>BLMQ01000185.1:0-21994 GCA_011958095.1 Lactobacillaceae bacterium
AAGGCAAAAGAGGCCTTTTTTATATAATTTTTATCGCCCACCCGCATAGCAGGTGGTTTTTTGTTTCGTGCACTCGCTCTGCTCGCGCACTCAACTAGGTCTAAAGACATTAATAAAAAAGGAGCCCCCAAAATGGACTCCTTTTTTATTTAGAAAATATGATCACGAAATAGTCCCACTACTTTACCAAGGATTTTAACATTGTCTAAGAAGATTGGCTCCATCGTATCATTTTCTGGCTGTAAACGAAAACGTGTTTTTTCTTTATAGAATCGTTTACAAGTAGCTTCATTATCATCGTTCATTGCAATAACGATATCACCATTTTTAGCAGTGGATTGTTTACGCACGATTACTTGGTCGCCATTAAAAATCCCTGCTTTAATCATACTAGTTCCGCGAATGGTAAGCATAAACAAATCATTATTATCTTGAATAGAAGGAGGTATCGGGAAAAACTCAGTAGCATTTTCGACTGCTAAAATTGGTTGTCCAGCTGTAACAACGCCAAGCATTGGAATTTCTTTTTGAATCGGTTTAACACCTAAAATATCAAGTCCCTTGGATGTAATCTCAAGTGCTCGAGGCTTAGAAGGGTCTTTTTGCAAGAATCCTTGTTCAATTAAGCGGGAGATGTGTCCATGGACTGTTGAAGTTGAAGACAGGCCAACAGCACTACAAATTTCACGAACAGTCGGCGGATAGCCATGATCTTCAACTTGTTTGTGAATATAATTTAGGACGGCCATTTGTTTATTTTTTGCTACCTTTGCCATATTGACACCTCATTATCATTAATTGTGTTAAGCTTATCATAGATAGATGCATATTTCAAACGTACGTTCGCGATTTGCATTGATTTTATAAAATAAGTAAAATCGACTTTATTAAGGAGATGATTATAATGGCTGAATCTAAAGAACAAGATGCTTTATTGAAGCGAATTAATGAACTTGCTCATAAGAATAAAGAAGAAGGCTTAACTGAAGAAGAAACAAAAGAACGAGATCGTTTACGTAAGGAGTACCTAAAAAACTTTAGAGAAGCAATGCGTAGTAATATTGAAATGATGCGGATCTTTGATAAAGAAGGAAAAGAAGTTACTCCTGAAAAGGTTCGTGAAATCCAACGTAAAAAAGGACTTCGTGACGATTAACAGCGATTTGCTCTTTTCAAAAATTGCTCTTTCGTGTAAGATGGATAGGTAACGAGCAAAGGAGGAAGTAATTGTGGGTATGACGATCATGCTAATGATTCTTGCATTATTAGTCGGTTTGGTTATCGGCTTCTTTGGTGCACGTAAATACATGGAAAACTACCTCCGCAATAATCCACCGATTTCGGAAGAGATGCTGCGGACGATGATGCTTCAAATGGGACAAAAACCATCAAGTCGTAAATTACATCAAATGATGCAAGCGATGAAAGCACAAGCTAAAAAGTCGAATCGTAAATAATATAAAAGGATGTGATTTTTATCACATCCTTTTATATTGGAAATTAAAATTCATCATTCTTCGGCTTTGGAGGAACAATATATTTATAATTGGGATCAATTTGTCTATCTAATTGGTCAAAGGCGTCTTGCATTTGCTTTTCTAAGTCAGCCTGTACTTCGGGAGTGAGCCGTCGCTTTCGGTCAATATAAATAGGCTTCCCAAATGCAATTTGGCGCGGCTTACGGGTAAATAGCTGGCCAAATTTTAGGGGTCCCTGGTAAACAGCAGGAACTAAGGGGACGTTTGCCATTTTAGCGATCACGGTGGCCCCGCCTTTTAATTTAGATGAGTAGCGTGATCCGCTAGGGAAAATAATGGTCGATAAGTCAGTCTTCTTTAAAATTGTAACCGGCTTTTTAATAGCAGACGGACCTGGATTTTTCCGATCAACTGGATAGGCATTTAGTGCTTTTAAGAATTTGCTAGCAATTGGATTCTTAAAAAGTTCTTTTTTAGCCATGAAGCTAAATTTTTTGGGCCATACGGCAAGCGCTAGTAAGACAGGATCCATCCAAGTACGATGGGGTGCAATAATAATATAATTGCCTTCAGGGATGTTTTCCCGATTGTATATTTTAGGTCGTCCGTTAATCAAATTTAAAAATGGATTAACGATTTTAACGAGGAAAGTGTACAACATGTCAATCTTCCAATCTATAACAAAATTAAGTTTTCGTTCCTCAGTATGACGAAAAAAAGTGGATCTTGCAAGTACAAAAATAATGGAGGACATAATGGAAAACAGAAATATTTTAAAAAAGAATGAAAGAATTGATCAGTTATATAGTCAGGATGTACGAATAATCCAAAATCCCCATTATTTTGCTTTTTCGTTAGATGCTGTCTTATTAGCAAACTTTGTGCGTCCCAATCATCGACAGAAATTAAAAATTGTTGACTTGTGCGCTGGAAACGGAGCGATTGGTATTTTTCTCCATCATAAGCTTGGCGGAACATTTACTGAAGTTGAATTACAACCACAGATTGCGGATATGGCTGAACGGACAATTATGCTAAATGATTTACAAGATCGTTATACCGTCATTAATGATGATATCGCTAACGTTAATGATTATATTTCTAAGGACTCGATTGATATTGTCCTTTGTAATCCTCCTTATTTCCCAGTTACAGCCCAAAGTCAGAAAAATCCAAATAAAGCTTTAGCGATTGCTCGTCACGAAATAGCAACCGATTTAGTGACGGTTATTCAAAAGATGAGTGGCTTATTAAAAATGAATGGTCATGGGTATCTTGTGCATCGTCCAGATCGTTTAGGTGAGATTTTACAAGTGTGTCAGGAAAATAGATTAGCTCCTAAAAGAATTCAATTTATTCATCCTAAACCTGATCGTGATGCGAATATTTTGTTGCTTGAAGTGATTAAGGATGGCCGGCCTGGAGGAGTAAAAGTAGTACCACCATTGATTGTTCATGGAGCAGATAACGAGTATACTCCAGCGGTTCAGGAGTTATTATATGGCAAGTGAGAAATACTATATTTATGTATTGTATTGCGCGGATAATAGCTTTTATTGTGGCTTTACCAACAATGTTAAACGGCGCTTTCATACCCATCAGACTTATCAAGGGGCAAAATATACTCGTGTGAAAAAGCGTCATCCGCTAAAGCTTATTTATTCAGAGGAATTTGAATCAAAGCATGATGCCCTGAGTGCGGAATATTATTTTAAACATCAAACCCGCCGCCAAAAAGAAAAATTTTTACTTGACCATGGTGTCGATTTATTGAAACTACGGAGGAATTAAGATGAAGATTTATATGTATGGTGTTTATCAGGATGAAGTTCCTTACATTAAGGAATGGCAAGAGGAACATCCTGAAGTAACTGTAGACTCAACAACGAAACTTTTAGACGAAAGCACAGTCAACTTGTCTAAAGGAAGCGATGGAGTAGTAGTATTCCAGCAAAAGCCTTATTCAGATGAGGCCTTACGTCAATTAGCACTTAATGGTATTACAAAGATGTCATTGCGAAATGTTGGGGTTGATAATCTTAACCATGAATTAGTACAAGAACTTGGTTTCCAAATTACCAATGTACCGGTTTATTCTCCAGCTGCGATTGCTGAATTTTCAGTTACTCAAGCACTTAACCTTTTACGTCGAACAAAAGAATTTTATTTAAAGTTAGCGAAAGGAGATTATAACTGGGCACCGCATATTGCTAAGGAAATGAATAAGCAGGTTGTCGGGATAGTTGGAACAGGAAACATTGGATCTACGGCAGCTAAAATCTTTGCTGGTTTTGGTGCAAAAGTGATTGCATATAGCCGCCACCAAAATAAGGAACTAGAAGGAATTGTTGAATACGTTAGCCTTGATGAATTATATAAACGGGCAACAATTATTTCGCTTTATTTACCGCATGTTCCAGCGACAGATAAAATGCTGAATGAAAAAACATTTGCAATGATGCAGGACGGGGTCTTACTGGTTAACACTGCACGTGGACCATTAGTCGATGAAAAGGCATTGATTGAAGCGTTGAATAGCGGTAAAGTCGGAGGAGCTGCTCTAGACGTAATGACTGGTGAAACCAAGATTTTTAACCAGCAAATTAATTTCCAAGAAGTCGATTATGACGAATTTAAAGATTTAGTTGATCGGCCAAATGTTTTAATCACGCCACATATTGCTTTCTATACTGATCAAGCAATTAAAAATATGGTTAAGATGAGTTTGTCTGCCAATCTAGATTTGATTAAAACTGGCACCTCAGATAAACTAGTTAAATTTTAAAATAAGTTAAGTGAAAAACCTTGTCAGTTTGCAAGGTTTTTTGTATACTATATTTCGGTGTCACGCGCCAATTTCACACCCAGAATGATGGTGGTGAGGGTGCTTAAATAGTCCCATTGCCAGAAGAAGACTGGGGAGGAAAAACAATTTGGAGGTATATTTATGTCTGTTGTATCTATGAAGCAATTGCTTGAAGCCGGTGTCCACTTCGGTCACCAAACTCGTCGTTGGAACCCAAAGATGGAAGAATACATCTTTACTGAACGTAACGGTATTTACATCATTGACTTACAAAAGACTGTTAAGTTAATTGATACTGCTTACAACTACATGAAAGATGTTGCTGCTAACGATGGTGTTGCTTTATTTGTTGGTACAAAGAAGCAAGCTCAAGATGCTATTGAAGAAGAAGCTACTCGTGCAGGTCAATACTACGTTAACCACCGTTGGTTAGGTGGTACTTTGACCAACTGGAAGACTATCCAATCACGGATCGCTCGTTTGAAGGAACTTAAGAAGATGAGCGAAGACGGTACATTTGATGTTCTTCCTAAGAAGGAAGTTGCTGTCTTAACTAAGCAACGTGAAAAGCTTGAACGTTTCCTTGGTGGTATTGAAGATATGCCACGGATCCCAGATGTTATGTTCATTGTTGATCCTCACAAGGAACAAATCGCTGTTAAGGAAGCTCAAAAGTTACACATTCCAATCGTAGCTATGGTTGATACTAACACTGACCCAGACGACATTGATTACGTTATCCCATCAAACGATGATGCTATCCGTGCCGTTCGCTTAATCACTTCAAAGATGGCTGATGCTTTTGTTGAAGGTAAGCAAGGTCAAGACGATGCTCAACAAGAAACTGCTGATGATAACGCTGCTAACGAAACTGTTAGCGAAGATTCATTAAAGAACTTGAAGAACAGCGTTGAAGGTAAAGAAGACTAAAAATATTAAATTCTTGGGCTGTTTTGTACGGACCATTCTGGCCTAAGTACTAAACAGCCCTTTTTTCAAAAAAGATTATAAAAGGAGAGATTTCGTCATGGCTGAAATTAAAGCTGCTCAAGTTATGCAATTACGTAAAAAGTCCGGTGCCGGTATCATGGATGCTAAGAAGGCATTAGTTGCTAGTGATGGTGACATGGACAAAGCAATGGACTACCTTCGTGAAAAGGGTATTGCTAAGGCAGCCAAGAAGAGTGATCGTGTTGCAGCTGAAGGATTAGCTGATATTGCTGTTAATGGTAATACAGCTGCAATCGTTGAATTGAATTCAGAAACTGATTTCGTTGCTGCTAGTGAACCATTTAAGGACTTATTGAAGAAGGTTACTAAGTTAATTAGTGAAAACAAGCCTGCTAATGTTGAAGAAGCATTAGAAATCAAGACTGAAAATGGTACATTAAATGATGATATTATCAGTACTACACAAAAAACTGGTGAAAAGGTTAGCCTTCGTCGGTTTACTGTTGTAGAAAAGGATGACGGCGATAGCTTTGGTGCATACTTACACCAAGGTGGTCAAATTGCTGCATTGGTTGTCTTAGAAGGTGCTGATGATGCCACTGCTAAAGACGTTGCAATGCACGTTGCAGCTATCAACCCTGAATTCATGACTCGTGATGATGTTTCTCAAGAACGTCTTGACCATGAACGTGCTATCTTCAAGGAAGAAACTTTAAACGAAGGAAAGCCTGAAAAGATCGTTGACAAGATTGTTGAAGGTCGTTTAAACAAGTTCCTTTCACAAATTTGTTTAGCAGATCAAGACTTTGTTAAGGATTCTGACCAAACTGTTGAACAATATGTTTCAAGCAAGAATGGTAAGTTGAAGTCCTTCATTCGTTACGAAGTCGGTGAAGGAATCGAAAAAAAGCAAGATGACTTTGCTCAAGAAGTTAAGGACCAAATGAACTAAGCGTTCGGTCAAAAGGAGGACGTACTCAATGTAGTGCGTCCTTTTTTTAAAATTAACTTACCAATTCAAGGAGGATATCATATGGCAGATATTAAATATAAGCGAGTAATTTTAAAGCTCAGTGGGGAAGCATTAGCTGGCGACAAGGGTTTTGGGATTAACCCTCCCGTTTTAAAGGATGTAGCTAAGGAATTAAAAGAAGTTCATGATTTGGGCGTTCAAATTGCTATTGTTGTTGGCGGTGGTAATATGTGGCGTGGTGTTACTGGTGCTGAGTTAGGGATGGAACGTGCGCAAGCTGACTACATTGGAATGTTAGCAACTATTATGAATGCCTTGTCGCTTCAAGATGCGCTTGAATCAATTGGTGTTCCTACCCGGGTACAAACTTCAATTGAAATGCGCCAAATTGCTGAACCATATATTCGGCGGAAAGCTATTCGTCATTTAGAGAAAGATCGAATCGTTATTTTTGCTGGTGGAACAGGAAGTCCGTACTTCTCAACTGATACTACTGCCGCATTACGAGCGGCAGAAATCAACGCTGATGCCATTTTAATGGGTAAAAATGGGGTTGACGGTGTTTACTCAGCTGATCCAAATAAAGTTAAGGATGCTACTAAGTTTGATCATTTAACCCATATGGATATCATTGAAAAGAATTTACATGTAATGGATACTACTGCTAGTTCACTATCGATGGACAATCATATTCCATTGGTAGTCTTCAACTTGAACACATCAGGCAATATTATGAAAGTAGTAACTGGTCAAGAAGTTGGTACAACAATTGAAGGAGACTGATAATATGGCTACAGGAAAAGAAATTTTAAATGATGCCAAACAAAAAATGGCAAAATCAGGTGATGCACTTCAACGGACACTTGCTGATATTCGTGCGGGTCAAGCCAATGCAAGTTTATTAAATTCTGTTAAAGTTGAATACTACGGAGCACCAACTCCATTAAATCAAGTTGCATCAATCACAATTCCAGAAGCACGGCAATTATTAATCACCCCTTATGACGAAAGCGTGCTTGAAGAAATTGAAAAAGCAATCTATGCATCTAATTTAGGATTAACTCCTCAAAACGATGGAAGTTCAATTCGCTTAATCATCCCACAATTAACCGAAGATCGGCGGAAAGAATTGGTAAAGGACGTTAAGGCTGAATTAGAAAAGGCAAAAGTTGCAGTTCGAAACGTTCGTCGTGAAGCGATGGATGACTTAAAGAAGGGTAACAAGAACGGCGACTTTAATGATGATGAATTCCATGATCTTGAAAAGAAAGTTCAAAACGAAACAGATGCTGGAATTAAGAACCTTGAAGATATTGCAAATGCAAAAGAAAAGGAATTAATGGAAGGCTAGTTTTCAGAAATAAAAAGGTTGTGAACTTTGCGTAAGTCCACAACCTTTTTATTTTGGCTAAAATTGAATTGTTATGATAAAACTATGTAACAATTTCCTGTGGATTGACAAATCGAAATTTGCCTCTGGTATAATAAAAGCTATAATTAATTGGCAGACGTGAATTTTTAATAAATGTCTGTAATTAATCCTAAGTACATGATAAAAATGGAGGAACAATTAGTGTTTTCCAAAAGTAAACATGATGAAGTAAATCAGCAACTTGATATGGAACGTATTCCTAACCATATTGCAATTATTATGGACGGTAATGGTAGGTGGGCACAGAAGCGGCACCTTCCACGGGTTGCTGGTCATAAGCAGGGAATGCAAACAGTAAAAAAGATTACAATTGCTGCTAGTGAATTAGGGGTAAAAGTCTTATCATTATATGCTTTTTCAACCGAAAACTGGAAACGTCCTTCTTCAGAGGTAAGTTATTTAATGCAGTTGCCTGTGCGCTTCTTCTCAACATTTGTTCCAGATCTTGTCAAACATAATGTTAAGGTGACAGTGATGGGAGATATTACGCAGCTACCTGAAGCTACGCAAAAAGCTGTTAAAGATGCAATGGCTGATACAGCCCACTGTACAGGAATGATTCTCAACTTTGCTTTGAACTATGGGAGTCGAGATGAGATCACTCAAGCTGCTAAAAAGATTGTAGAAGACGTTCAAAATGGGAACTTGGCACTTGCGGATATTGATGAAGCTTCCTTTGGTAAGTACTTGATGTCAGCACAGTTAGGTCAATTTGCGGACCCTGATCTGCTAATCAGGACAAGTGGCGAAGAACGGATTAGTAACTTTATGCTGTGGCAAATTGCTTATAGTGAATTGGAGTTTGTTTCAGAACACTGGCCAGACTTTGATGAAGATTCATTGCGATCAGCAATAATTGCCTATCAAGGACGTCATCGGCGGTTCGGTGGGCTAAAAAATCAATAAATAATAAGGGGATTTTGTTTTGAAAACAAGAATAACAACCGCGGTAATTGCACTTGCAATCTTTATACCGCTTATTATATATGGTCATTGGCCATTAACAATTGCAGCCGTTGCCTTAGGAATGGTTGCAATGTCAGAAGTATTGGTAATGAAAAAAATGTTTGTAATTTCGTTTGAAGCTTTGATCAGTTATCTGGGGGTTGCTTTATTAATATTGCCGGATAGCTGGCTTGACTTCTTACCCAGCGTTGCAACTCGATGGTTCGGATTCTATATTTTAGTTATTTTACTTCTATTACATACGGTTATTCGAAAACAACGCTTTACTTTCGATGATGCTGGGGTTTTAACATTAGCAATGCTCTATATTGGAATGGGATTTCGCTACTTTATTGCTGCCCGGGCAATCAATTTTCAAACGCTATTATATGGAATGCTAATCGTTTGGATTACAGATAGTGGAGCATATTTAATTGGCCGAAAACTCGGTAAAAATAAACTTGCTCCTAAAATTAGTCCTAATAAAACTTGGGAAGGTTCAATTGGCGGTACATTAGCTGCTGTTATTATTTTGGCTATTTATTGCTACTTTATCCCTGTTGGAGCAGGTTGGGTAACAATGATATTCGTTACTTTGATTCTTTCAATCTTCGGTCAATTTGGTGACTTAATTGAATCATCATTAAAACGCTACTATGGTGTGAAGGATTCAGGAAAAATTCTTCCAGGCCATGGCGGAATTTTAGATCGGTTTGATAGTATGCTAATTGTTATGCCAATGCTTCATTTATTAGGGATCATTTAATCAAACGTAAGGAAGAGATTTTTTGATAATAACAATTATTACATTTATTATTGTTTTTGGAATCCTTGTCCTTGTTCATGAATATGGTCATTATTATTTTGCTAAACGAGCAGGAATTCTGGTTCGTGAATTTTCAATAGGAATGGGTCCAAAAATTTGGTGGAGACGAAAAAATGGTACTACCTATACTATTCGAATTTTGCCCCTCGGTGGTTATGTTCGTTTAGCTGGGGCTGATGATGAGGACCAAGATGAGTTAAAGCCAGGTACCCCGCTAACGATTCAACTAAATGATCAAGATAAAGTTATTAGTATTAATGCTAGTGATAAAACAACCTTATTTCAGGGGATCCCCCTTCAATTAGTTGCTTGTGATTTAGAAGATGGCTTATGGATAAAAGGATATGTCAATGGGGACGAAGATCAGCTAAAGGTATATAGTGTTGACCATGATGCAATGATTATTGAGCGAGACGGAACCGAGGTACAGATTGCTCCACGTGATGTGCAATTTCGTTCAGCAAGTCTGCCTGCCCGGATGATGACCAATTTTGCTGGTCCGATGAATAATTTCATTTTGTCCTTAGTAGTATTTATCATTCTTGGCTTCACCTTAACGGGCGTACCAACTAATAGCAATCAGTTAGGGCAAGTGAATGCCGGTTCCGTAGCTGCCAAAGCGGGCTTAAAAGCAAACGATCGGATTGTTAAGGTTAATAACCAAAAAATAAATAATTGGACTGACCTTTCAACTAATATTTCAAATAAGCCTAATAAGACAGTGTCAGTAACGTATGAGCGTGGCAATAAAACTTATCATACTAAGCTAACACCAAAAGCGGTTGAGCGAGGTCATCAAAAAGTTGGCCAAATTGGAATTGTTGAAAAGCAAGAAAAGAGTTTAGCTGCGCGTCTGAAGTTTGGTTGGCAACAATTTATCCAAGCAGGAACATTAATCTTTAGTGTTCTTGGCCACATGGTTACTCATGGGTTTAGCCTAAATGACCTTGGTGGACCGGTAGCAATTTATGCTGGGACATCGCAAGCCACCTCATTGGGAATCAATGGAGTTTTAAATTTCTTAGCCCTCTTATCAATCAACTTAGGAATTGTTAACTTATTACCAATTCCAGCATTGGATGGCGGAAAATTGTTATTGAATATTGTTGAAGCGATCATTCGGCGACCAATTCCTGAAAAAGCTGAGGGAATTATCACAATGATTGGTTTCCTAATCTTACTAACACTTATGGTTCTAGTAACATGGAACGATATTCAAAGATATTTTATTCGGTAATTAAAAAAACAAAGGAGTATATTTTTTAATGAAACAGTCAAAGGTATTAATTCCAACAAAAAAAGAGGCCCCAAGTGATGCGGAAGCCTTAAGTCATAAGATGATGATTCGTGCCGGATACATTTACCAAGTATCTGCGGGGGTATGGTCATATTTGCCATTAGCTTACCGGGTTATTCGCAAAGTAGAAAATATTATTCGTGATGAAATGGATAAGGCCGGAGCGGTTGAAATGCTTATGCCGGGACTTCTTCCAGCTGATTTGTGGAAGGAATCTGGTCGTTACGAAAGCTATGGTGATAATCTTTTCAAACTTAAAGATCGTCGTGACCGTGACTTTATTTTGGGCCCAACTCATGAAGAAACCTTTACTGAAGTATTGCGTGATAGTATTAAGTCGTACAAGAAGCTTCCATTAGTAGTTTACCAATTACAAGATAAGTTTCGTGATGAAGATCGTCCTCGGTACGGTATTCTACGTGGGAAAGAATTTGAAATGCTTGACGGTTATTCCTTCTCAGCAGATCAAGAAGGATTAGACGAAGCCTACAATAATCAAGCAAAGGCTTACCGGAATATTTTTGATCGGATTGGCTTAAACTATAAAGTTATTCTCGCTGATTCGGGAACCATGGGTGGTAAGAACTCACAAGAATTCTCTGCACCAGCTGAAGTAGGGGAAGACATAATCGCTTATACTGATGGAGATTACGCTGCCAATATTGAGAAGGCTGAAAGTAAATTTACTGGTGTACAACAAACAGCAGCTCCGGCACCAATCGAGAAGAAGGCTACTCCGGGTGCTCATACAGTGGATGAAGCTGCGGAAAGCTTAGATCTTGATCCTAATCAAGTAATTAAATCGATGCTTTACATTGCTAAAATGAGTGAAGATGACTACCAACCAGTCTTAGTATTAATGCGTGGCGACGATGAAGTTAATGAAGCAAAGGTAACAAATGCTCTTGATTGTGAAGAACTAGAATTAGCTACAGAAGAAGATGCCGAAAAGTACCTCAATGCTCATCCAGGATCACTTGGACCTGTAGGAGTAGGCGAAGAAGTAAAAATTCTTGCTGATAATTATGTTAAGGTCTTAGTTAACATGGCATGTGGTGCCAATGAAGATGGTTACCACTATGTTAATGCTAATATTGATCGCGACTTCCGCGTTGATCAATTTGGTGATTTCCGGAATGTTAAAGAAGGCGAGATTGCTCCTGATGGTAAACCACTTAAATTTACTCCTGGAATTGAAATTGGTCATATCTTTAAGTTAGGTACTCATTACTCAAGCAAGCTTGGTGCCCAAGTTCTTGATAGCAATGGTCGTTTGACAGACGTAATCATGGGAAGTTACGGTATTGGTGTAACCCGTCTATTGTCAGCTGTTGCTGAACAAAATGCTGATGAAAATGGTCTTGTCTGGCCTGATAGTATTGCTCCATTTGATGTTCACGTAATTCCGGTTAATGCGAAGAAAGAAGATCAAATGGCAATGGCTGATAAAATCGATCAACAATTAACTGAAGCTGGTTATGAGGTATTAGTAGATGACCGAAAAGAACGAGCAGGGGTTAAATTTGCTGACTCAGACTTGATTGGTATTCCAATTCGGGTTACTGTTGGTAAGAAAGCTCAAGATGGTATTGTTGAAATTAAGATCCGTAAAACTGGTGAAACTGTTGAAGTTAAACAGGAAGAGCTAGTAAATACGGTGGGAATTTTACTAAAGCAATTGAACGAAGAAAAAAACAAATAATTTAAACTAATGTGGCTGCGATGTTAAGATAAGTAACGTTACTCGCACCACATTTTTAAGTAGGAGGATTAGAACGTGGGATTAAGTCGCCAAGAATTATTTGGAAAACTATTAGAACAAATTCACTTTCCGGAAAAAGACAATTCTGCATTCAGAAATGCCGCAGTTCAATCAGTTGTTGTTCATAAAAAGTCTCGGCACTGGGAATTTCACTTAATCTTTAATAAAGCTTTACCGTATGACCTATTTACGCAGTTCAACCAGAGCTTACAGCTAGGGTTCAAAGATATTGCTAAAGTTAGTTTGAAGATTAGTACTCCCATGACAGAACTTGATGAATCACAGATAGCTAATTATTGGCAGTTCATCATTAATAAGGCAATTAGTGATACACCAATGCTCCAACAAGCTTGCTTACAAACGGCTCCTGAGGTTAAGGATGGGCGTGTGACGCTGGTTGTCGAAAATGAGGTAATTAAAGACTTACTAGCACAGAAAGCATTAGATAAGATTGAAAAATCATACCAAGAGCTAGGATTTCCTAAATTTAAGATTCATCCGTTTGTTGACCAGTCAGCCTCGCAAGCAAAAATTGAAGAATTAAAGGCTAAACACGAGAAGGCCGATGCTGCACTTGCTGCCAAGGCGGCTGCCCGGATCAAGAAAAATGAGGCCGCAAAGAAGACAGCAAAGAAAAGTGCACCAGTCGCTCCTGCCGATGGTCCAGTTCAACTTGGCCGGATGATTGATAGTAAGCAGAATGTTATTCAAATGAAAGACATTGAGGGTGAAGAGCGGTCCGTGGTTGTTGAAGGATATGTATTTAATGCAGAAATTCGCGAACTACGCTCAGGCCGTCAATTATTAACGTTTGAAATTACGGACTACACTTCTTCTTTTGCTGTCAAGAAATTCTCACGTAACAGTGATGAAGAAGCACAATTTGCCAATATCAAAGCAGGAATGTGGTTGAAAGTTCGCGGGCCTGTACAAGAAGATACCTGGATGCGAGACTTGGTAATCACGGCCTATGATGTTAATGAAGTAACTCATACAGCGCGTCAAGATAAAGCTCCTCAAGATGATAAACGAGTTGAACTTCATACGCATACAACAATGAGTCAGATGGATGCCACTAATTCGATTACTGAGCTTGCAACTCGTGCTCATAAGTGGGGACATCCAGCGATTGCGGTAACCGATCATGGGAATGTCCAGGCTTTTCCGGAAGCATTTAGTGTGGCCCAAAAAACGGGCATTAAAATGCTATATGGAATGGAAGCTAATGTTGTTGATGATGGAATTCCATTGGTATATAACGAGAATCATGAAGAACTCGCTCATCAGACCTATGTCATTTTTGACGTGGAAACGACAGGGTTATCGGCAATTTACGATAAGGTAATTGAATTGTCTGCAGTTAAAATGCAAGATGGAAATGTCTTAGAACGTTTTGATGAATTTATCGATCCTGGTTTCCCGTTATCAGAACAAACAACTAATTTAACTAGTATCACCACTGAAATGGTCCAGGGCTCAAAAACTGAAGAAGAAGTTTTTCAGATGTTTAAGGACTTTTGTAAGGGCTGCATTATTGCTGGTCATAACGTTGCATTTGATATGGGTTTTATGAATACTGGCTATGAACGTCATCAAATGGGAAAAATCGTGGAACCAGTAATCGATACATTACCACTGGCGCGATTCTTATATCCTGATATGCGAGGATACCGATTAAACACGCTTAGTAAAAAGTTTAAGGTAGCATTGGAACATCACCACCGTGCTAACTATGATTCGGAAGCTACAGGACACTTGCTTTATAAGTTCTTGAAAGATGCTGAAGCCCGTTATGATGTGAAGTATGTGGATGATTTAAACAAGCATATGGAAGAAAATAATGCTTACCGTCATGCGCGGCCTTTTCATGTAACGATTTTTGCGCAGACCCAAGCTGGTTTGAAAAACTTATTTAAGTTAGTATCGCTCTCAAACGTTGAATACTTTTACCGGGTACCGCGAATTCCGCGGACAGTGCTGACGAAATATCGTGAAGGACTGCTTTTGGGAACTGCTTGTTCATCGGGAGAAGTATTTACCGCAATGATGGAGAAGGGTTACGATCAAGCACTAGAAAAGGCACGCTACTATGATTTTATTGAAGTTCAGCCCAAGCCAAACTATGCACCGTTACTTGAACAACATGTGATTGCAGATGAAGACCACCTCGAAGATATCCTCAAAAATATGGTCAAACTAGGGGATGACTTGGAGAAAACAGTGGTTGCCACTGGAGATGTCCATTACCTCGATCCACATGATGGAATTTACCGTAAGATCCTGATTAACTCGCAAGGTGGCGCAAACCCGTTAAATCGAACTGAGCGTCCAGAAGTGCACTTTAGGACCACTGATGAAATGCTAAATGAATTTGCTTTTCTCGGTGAAGAAAAAGCCCACGAATTAGTTGTGGAGAATAGTAATAAGATTGCAGCTGAGATTGATGACAATATTCGGCCAGTAAAAGATAAACTTTATCCACCGCATATGAAGGGGGCCGAACAGGAAATCCAAGATCGGACATGGAATACTGCGCGAAAATGGTATGGTGATCCTTTGCCACAACTAGTTCAGGACCGAATTGAATTAGAGTTGAACAGTATTGTTAAGAACGGTTTCTCTGTTCACTATTTAATTGCCCAACGACTAGTAGCTAAGTCCAATAAAGATGGATACTTAGTAGGTTCGCGGGGATCTGTTGGTTCAAGTGTGGTTGCAACGCTTTCGGGAATTACAGAAGTTAACCCGTTGCCACCACATTACCGTTGTCCAAATTGTCAATTTACCCACTTCTATACACAAGGGGAATATAGTTCAGGTTTCGATTTGCCAGATAAAAAATGTCCAAAGTGTGGCACTCTAATGGTAAAAGACGGTCATGATATTCCATTCCAAACTTTCCTTGGATTTAAGGGGAATAAGGTGCCGGATATTGATTTAAACTTCTCCGGTGACTACCAGCCAATTGCCCATAACTATATGAAAGTCTTATTCGGTGAAAAAAATGTATTCCGTGCCGGGACGATTGGTACGGTTGCCGATAAAACTGCATATGGATATGTGAAAGCTTACGAACGAGATACAGAAAAGGAATTTAGAAAGGCAGAGGAGGATCGCTTAGCAAAAGGAGCTACAGGTGTTAAGCGGACTACTGGTCAGCACCCAGCGGGAATTATTATTGTCCCTGATGATATGGATATTTATGACTTTACACCTGTACAGTATCCTGCTGATGACCAAACAGCTGCCTGGGAAACAACTCACTTTGATTTCCACTCGATTCACGATAATATTCTTAAAATGGATATTTTGGGGCATGATGATCCAACGATGATTCGTGCCTTACAAGACCTATCAGGAATTGATCCTCAATCGATTCCAATGGATGATCCAGGGGTGATGGCCTTATTCTCTAGTCCTAAGGTATTGGGTGTAACTGAAGAACAAATTCAAAGTAAAACTGGTACACTAGGATTGCCGGAATTCGGGACGCGATTTGTCCGGGGAATGCTGGAGGATACTCATCCGAAAAACTACTCGCAATTACTACAAATTTCTGGTCTTTCACATGGAACTGGGGTGTGGCTAGATAATGCCCAGGAACTAATCAAACAAGGAATTGCCACTATCGCTAATGTGATTGGTTGTCGTGATAACATTATGACCGACTTAATCCACTATGGAATGGACTCAGAAATTTCTTTCCAAATTATGGAACACGTACGGAAAGGTCGCGGAATTCCAGACGAGTGGCAAGAAAAGATGCATGAAGCTAATGTTCCGCAATGGTATATGGATTCATGTTTGAAGATCAAGTACATGTTCCCGCGGGCGCACGCGGCTGCTTATGTTTTAATGGCGCTGCGAATTGCTTACTTTAAGGTTTACTTCCCGTTAGTTTATTATTGTGCATTCTTCTCCGTGCGCGCAGATGACTTTGATGTAGTAGCGATGTCTCACGGTAAAGATGCGGTTAAGCAACGGATGAAAGAAATCAATGATAAGGGAAATGATGCTAGTGCAAAAGAGAAGAATCTCTTAACAATTCTTGAACTAGCTAATGAAATGCTGGAACGGGGCTTCAAATTTAAGATGGTTGATATTGAAAAATCAGATGCCTCCGATTGGTTGATTGATGGTGATTCATTAATTGCACCATTCCGCGCAGTTCCTGGACTAGGGCTAAACGTTGCCAAACAAATTGTTGCCGCACGTGAAGAACGACCATTCCTTTCTAAAGAAGACTTGGCAGAGCGCGGAAAGGTTTCACAGACACTGATTGACTTCCTCACCGATAATCATGTATTAGATAAGCTGCCTGACGAAAATCAACTTAGCTTGTTTTAAGGAATAGTAATGAAAACATGCTTCATTGCTTGCCAGTAGCGATGTTACATGCTACAATAGATTATGGTAAATAACTCGTGGGAGTGAGCAGAGATGCTCGCTCTTTTTATTGCAAATAATGGAGGTGACACGTTTGAGCAGTGTTGTAGAAACTGTAACAGATCTTGTAACGCCGATTTTACAGGACCATGATTTTTACTTATATGACTTAGAGTTTGTAAAAGAAGGTAAAAGCTGGTACCTCCGCGTTTATATTGATAAAGACGGTGGGATTACGCTAGAAGATTGCGCACTTGTCAGTGATGAATTAAGTGAAGCATTAGATAATGTTGAACCTGATCCAATTCCACAGGCTTACTTTTTAGAAGTTTCCTCACCAGGTGCTGAACGCCCACTAAAGAAAGAGGAAGATTATCAACGAGCAATTGACCATTACATTCACATCTCTCTTTACCAACAGATTAATGGTCAAAAGGTTTATGAGGGTACATTAACGCAATTATCTGATAAAGAAATTACGTTGGATTATTTAGATAAGACTCGTCATCGGCAAATTACGATTGATCGTCAGAAAATTGCCCAGGCCCGATTAGCGATTAAATTCTAGTATTAAAGGAGTGTCGAAAGGTGAGTAAGCCAAAAATTAACACTGAGATGATTGGCGCCCTTGATTATCTTGAAAAAGAAAAGGGTATCAAGAAAGAAATTGTTATTGAAGCGTTAGAACAAGCACTTGAATCAGCATACAAGCAAAATTACGGTGATAAGAATGTTGAAGTAGAATTCAATTCATTGACTGGTAATATTAAAGTCTACGCTGTAAAAACAATTACTGATGATGAAGAAGCAGTCGAAGCAGACAGCAACGAATTTATGAGTTTAGCTGATGCACGGAAGCTTCCTCATGGCCAAGGTTATGATATTGGTGATGAAATTCGCGAAGAAGTTACCCCTCGTGATTTTGGTCGGATTGCTGCCCAAACTGCTAAACAAGTAGTAATGCAGCGTCTCCGTGAAGAAGAACGGAAAATCATTTACGACAAGTATAAGACTTATGAAAATGAGATTATCACTGGTGAAGTTTCACGAGAAGATAAGCGTTTCACATATGTTGATTTAGGAGATGGTGTAGAAGGTGCCATGGGCTTTAGAGATAAGATGCCTAATGAGCACTACCACGTCCATGATCGGATTCAAGTATATGTAACGAAAGTAAATGACGATCGTCGGGGACCACAAATTTTTGTTAGCCGGACTGCTCCAGAACTTTTAAAGCGATTATTTGAACGAGAAGTGCCTGAAATCAAGGATGGGACTGTCTTAATCGAAAATATTGCTCGTGAAGCAGGTGATCGTGCTAAGGTTGCGGTATACTCAAATGATCCTAATGTTGATCCAGTTGGGACTTGCGTTGGTCCACGAGGTTCTCGTGTCCAAGCAATCGTTAATGAACTTGATGGCGAGAATATGGATATTGTGGAGTACGTTAAGGATCCGGCTAAATTTATCGCTAATGCTTTGAATCCAGCAGAAGTACTTGATGTAATCTTTAACGAAGAGAAGGCAGCAAACGAAACTGAGGATAGCGAAGGTGAAGAAACGACTGAAGGACAAACAGAACGTTCATGCACTGTCGTTGTCCCAGATAGCCAATTATCCTTAGCCATCGGTAAGCGAGGACAAAATGCTCGTCTCGCTGCTCGTTTGACTAAGTACAAGATTGATATCAAGTCTGAATCTGAAATGGCTGAAAATGATCAAGAATCTGAAGAAGTAGCTGATTCAGAAGAAAATATTGACAATAACGAAGAATAACTAAAAATTAAGCAGCGGGGTGAAAATAATGAAAAAGAGAAAAATACCGATGCGTAAAGACATTGTTACCGGTGAAATGATGCCCAAACGGCAATTAATTCGGGTAGTTAAGAATAAGGAAAATGAGGTATCCTTAGACCCAACCGGTAAGAAGCCTGGTCGTGGAGCTTATGTTGCAGTAGATGTGGATATTGCAAAGCGCGCCAAGAAAGAAAAAACTTTTGAAAAAGCTTTTCACGTTCAACTTGATGAATCATTTTATGATGAATTAATCAAGTATGCAGACCACCTACAGGCACGACAAGAGTTATTTGGTAATGATCAAAAATAAAGAACAGGTCTTAAACCTCCTTGGAATCGCTCGGCGTGCCCGGCAACTTCAAAGTGGGGAAGAGATTGTCTTAAAAAATATTCAAACTAAGAAGGCAAAGTTTGTGTTCCTAGCTTCAGATGCTGGAAAGGCTAGTGCAAAAAAGATTACTGATAAATGTAAGTTTTATGACATTCCTTTTTCAACAGATTTCACTAGAGAACAGCTTAGCCAGGCAACAGGGCAAGCACGAACAGTTTTTTGTGTAATGCAATCAGGTTTTGCAAGAAAGTTTGAGGAACTACTAACTATGAGATAAGGAGTGTGAGCATATGGCCAAAGAACGAATTTATGAATTAGCTAAGGAATTAAAAATGCCTAGCAAAGACTTAGTTAATATGGCCAATCGGCAAGGAATGGGAGTTAAAAGTCACATGTCTTCTGTTACCCCAGATCAAGCGCAACAATTACGTCAACTTGCAAAGGGTGGACAAAAAACAACTAATAATCAACACCAACCAGTAAAGAAAAATGATGGTCACAATAAGCAAAATAACCATCAAGCACAAAATCATAATCAACACCATGATCATGATAAAACTCAAAATGAGCGTCCACAAAAGAAAAACAATAGCCGGCCAAACAATGGAACAAAAGAAAATAATCAACACCAAAACAACGGTGGTCGATTTGGCGGCAGCTTAAATAACGATCAAGGCCGTAATGGCAAACGCTTTAATAAGAAAAATAAGAAGAACAAGAAACACAATAAGAACAAGCGGTTACGTGAGGTAGCTCATAAGCAACCAACACAACGAAAAGATAAGCCGCTTCCAGAAGTATTAGAATATACTGATGGGATGAATGCTCAAGACTTAGGAAAGATCTTGCACCGTTCACCAGCAGAAATCGTTAAAAAGTTATTTATGCTTGGTGTAATGATCAACCAAAATCAGTCACTTGATAAGGATACAATTGAATTATTAGCAACTGATTACGGTATTGAGGCTAAGGAAAAGGTTCAAGTTGACGTTTCAGACATTGATAAGATGTTTGAAGATGAACAAAATAATACTGAACATCAAGTAACGCGGCCAGCTGTTGTTACTGTTATGGGACACGTTGACCATGGTAAGACAACCTTGCTTGATAAGTTACGTCACTCTCATGTTACTGAACATGAAGCAGGGGGAATCACCCAGGAAATTGGTGCTTACCAAGTTCACTATAATGATCAATTAATTACGTTCCTTGATACGCCAGGACACGCGGCCTTTACTGAAATGCGTGCACGAGGAGCTAATATTACTGATATCACGGTCCTTGTTGTTGCAGCTGATGATGGAGTTATGCCACAGACAGTTGAAGCTATTCACCACGCGCAAGCTGCCCAAACACCAATTATTGTTGCAGTTAACAAGATTGATAAGCCAGGTGCAAATCCAGATCGTGTAACTGAAGAATTAGCAAAGTATAACTTGATTCCTGAAGACTGGGGTGGAGATACGATTTTTGTTAAGATTTCTGCCAAATTTGGTAAGAATCTTGATGAATTACTTGATATGATTCTACTCCAAGCTGAAATGCTGGAATTAAAGGCTAATCCAGATCAAAATGCGGCTGGATCAGTTGTTGAAGCCCGTCTTGATCAAGGTCGGGGATCAGTTGCCACTGTTTTAGTTCAACAAGGTACTCTTCACGTCGGGGACCCAATTGTTGTTGGTAACACATTTGGTCGTGTACGGACGATGACAAATGAAAATGGTCGTCGTATTAAAGAAGCTACTCCATCTACTCCTGTTGAGATTACTGGGTTAAATGAAGTACCAGAAGCCGGGGATCGGTTTGTTGTCTTTGATGATGAAAAGACTGCCCGTGCAGCAGGTGAAGAACGGGCTAAACGAGCAATGGATAAGGAACGTCAAAAGACTTCTCATGTTACATTAGATAACCTCTTTGCAACTATGAAGAAGGGTCAAATGAAGACCTTACCGATTATCATTAAAGCCGATGTTCAGGGATCTGTTGAGGCTCTAAGTCAAAGTCTTCAAAAGATTAAAGTTGACGGTGTTCGTGTTGATATTATTCACCAAGCCGTTGGTGCCATTAATCAAAGTGATGTTACCTTAGCTGAAGCGTCTAATGCGGTTATCATTGGTTTTAATGTTCGCCCAACTGCCGTAGCTAAGACATTGGCTGACTCTAATAGTATTGATATCCGTCTTCACCGTGTCATTTACGATGCAATTGAAGAAGTTGAAGATGCGATGAAGGGGATGCTTGAACCGGTATACAAGGAAGAAACAATTGGTCAAGTAGAAGTTCGTCAAATCTATAAGGCATCAAAAGTTGGTACAATTGCCGGGGGAATGGTTACTTCTGGTAAGATTACCCGTGATGCAAAGGTTCGTTTAGTTCGTGATGGCGTTGTTATTTACGAAGGTGAATTAGGTAGTCTTAAGCGCTTCAAAGATGATGTCAAAGAAGTTAAGCAAGGTTACGAATGTGGGTTGACAATTGAAAACTACAATGACATTAAAGAAATGGATGTTATTGAAGCCTACAAGATGAAAGAAGTTCCAGTTAAGTAAAAGCTGAGGAGAGATAAAGATGCCAAGTAAACAATATCGAGTAGATCGTTTAGCTCAAGAAATTCAAAAAGATGTTGATGAAATCTTGTTAAAACGTGTTCGTGATCCACGTGTACAAAACGTTACAATTACAGGTGTGGATGTTACTGGTGATCTCCAGCAAGCAACCATCTATTACAGTATCTTGTCAGATCTTGCTTCTGATGCGGAGAAGGCACAGGCTGGATTAGATAAGGCAACTGGGTTAATTCGCAGTGAATTAGGCGCACGTCTTAATATTTTTAAGACTCCAGAAATCAAATTTGTAAGAGACCCATCAGTTGCTTACGGTAGTCGAATTGATCAACTCATTAACGACTTACACAAAAAAGAAAAATAATTAGCAAAAAGGGGAGCGAGACAGAAGTTACTTGTGACTTTGTTTTTCGACGCGAAGCTAGCCTCTGTGAGCCCCCGTAAGC
>BLMQ01000186.1:0-1466 GCA_011958095.1 Lactobacillaceae bacterium
GCATCGTAGGCAAATAAATTTGGAACGTGCTTCTAGGTATTATATTGCGCGTTAACTTGCTTATCACTGACTTCTTTACCGTATTGCTTCTCCAAGACCTTATCTAAGATCATTTGTTGAAGCACTTGCTTACCAGCACTGGTTTGCTTCATGCTGCTGTAATATTCGCTCTCAGTGATTTTACCGCCGCTAGTAGTAGCGACAGCCTTACTTCCACAGGCAGCAAGCGGCATCATCAATGCGGCCCCTGCAATGATAGCAATTAACTTTTTGGATTTCATGTAAGAAACACATCCTTAAACAAAATATTTTTTCGATAACTTCACTCATCCAATATACCACACTTATTTTTTCGTGCCAGTCTCCTAAATAAATGTTTATATCATCTTCATAATTTATTCACGTTTTAATGCTTGCAGGTCAAGAATTTTAACGTCAAGGTCCTTAATCCGATCATCAGCAGTAAAATAGATAACCTGATTCTTCTCAGCAATTTTTTCTAGCAAGGCCAGCATTCGTTGCCGCCGAACGTTATCAAAATTAACAAACCCATCATCAATAATTATTGGGAAGTTGGCTTGATCACTCATCACGGTGACAAAGCCAAGCCGGAGCGCAATATACAGCTGTTCAGCCGTTCCTTGGGATAATTCTTCAACTAGAAAAAACTTCTTGATCTCTCCGCACAACTTTAATCCCATCCGCCGTTAAGTCGATCTGGGAATACCGATGATCAGTTAGCAAGGCAAAATAGTGCTCTGCCTGCCGAATGATTGCGGGGTAACGATCAGCTGAAGCGCCTGCAAGGGCCTTATTTACCCACTGAATTGCCAATTGGTACCTTAACCATTCCTGTACTTCATGCCAAATCTTAGCGGCCAGATTGGCCCGTTCTTGTTCAAGATTGCTGAGGGTCCCGTCTTCAACTAAACTATCAATTTCGACTTTATCTTTTTGAATCTCTTCGTGGGTATGAGAGATTGTTAGGTTGAGCTGATCAAGCTGGTGCCGAGTCTTCGATAAAGCCGTCATTAGCTCATCTTTATTTGCGTATGCAGCAAGGGCTTGGCGGTCTTCTGCGGTCAATTGTTGTCCATAGGCATCTGATGCCAAGGCTTGTGATTGTGCTGCAGAACGATTTGCTAAGTACTGGGTAAACTGATTATCATCGTGCACCCCGGCTTGCTGATAAATCGCCAGTTTTTGCTGATGAATTTTACTGTAGTCTTGATTGAGCTGTGCTAAATTGTTAGCAATCGTTGCTTTTTCCCGGGTATTCGCTTGGATATCCTGGCGCGCTTGTTGCCCTTGTTCCAGCAAATCATCCAATTTAGTCCTAACAGCCGCCAAAGTTAGATTTTGCAAAGCTGGTGGCAATTGTTGGTTAAAGATAGCAAGTTGGTGGTCATATCTTTGCTGATCTTGTTTGGCAGTTTGGAGCTGGGCAGCTAATTCGGCATTTCGTT
>BLMQ01000187.1:0-3843 GCA_011958095.1 Lactobacillaceae bacterium
TAGCAATTGCCATGCAGCACCAGTTCTTACCTTTTTTAAACATCTTATAATGTTTTTTCATTACTTATCCTCCTTTAATTCTTACTTTTCTATAATACACTATCTTTTATAATCGTAAAGTCATCTATTAATTTGAAATTTAAAAGGCCATTCTCTGTTGAAAAATATACTTCTTATAAAAGGGATAGATCGAAATAGGACTATCCCTACTATACTAATAATAATATGAATAATAATTATTATTGCCGTTGCCTCACGAAGCGGTATTTTGGCGACAATTTGTGCACTAAAAGTAAATAAATCAACATCAATAATATGCATACTTAGCACTGCTAATGAGTACTTCCCATATAAAGATAGATAATATAATATTCGTCCATTAAATATTTTTTCTATACTATTGAAAATGATTATTATTGCTAATGACGCACCACAAGCACTTAAAATTGAAATAAGCGGATGATTAGATGTAGCTATATTTAAACCAAAATGTGTATTAGTTAATTCCGAAATAATCCATAAGCAACATCCAAATAGCATAAATATCATTTTTATTAATCTATTTTGAGAAAGTATGCTTATCCTTTTAAATAATTGGCCCATCCAAATGAAGAAAAGACCAATAAAAGCAGCATTCATAGACCACGGAATATATCCCGGTATTATTGAAATAAACCCAAAAGCCATACTAACAATAGAAATAATTCCCACCAACCAAAAAGATCCTTTTACTTTTATCAAGCTCTTCATCAAAATATTAAAAATAAGTGAATCCCAGAATAGTGCAAATAAAAACCAAATAGCTCCTATCGCTGGCATGATATAATGTGTCCCTATTAGACGTGTAGGCGAACCCATTCCCCATATTCCTGCACTCAAGACTGACGTAAATGAGCCATAGCTCTTAATATATTCAAAAGGACCCGTATAATTTAAAAATACTGAAATAATTAAAATGATTAAACTAGTTCCTATATACGGAACTAATAGATTATAAAATAGTTTTTTACATTGTACTTTTATTTTTTGCGGTCGGTATAAGTATCCTGATAATATGAAAAATATTGGAACATTAATTGCATATACCATATTTCCTACATTTCCATTAGGGTTAGCTAATGAATGCCCACAGATAATCATTAACATTCCAAAAGCTCTAACTAAGTCTATCCAAATAATTCTTTTTCTCAACATTTTCTCTCCGATAAGTACTTCTCTAGTGCATTGTCAAGTCGTTCGTTATAATTATCACTATAAAATTTGGAAATACTATTTTTTACTTCCTCCGGTATATATTTTTTATTTGATAATAAATTAAGCTTATTTACAAAATCCATAACATTTCCTTGATGATATACCATACCATTAGAATTATTAGAGGTAATAATATCTTCGTATCCACTAAAATCTGCTACAATGCAAGGAATCCCTCGTGACATTGCTTCTATCATTACCATTGGTAATCCTTCATATTTAGAAGTTAAGACTAACGCATTAGGTTTTATTTCATTTAAGATAATTTTCCAAGGATCTTTGGTCCATCCATGAAAAACACATTTATCAGCAACACCTAATTTTTTGACGTACTTTTGAACTTCCCCATTTGTATTATCTGCCCCAAATAAATCTAAACGGATATCCTTAGGATATTTTTTTATCCCATTAAATAATTCACGTAAATTTTTTTGATCATCTAAAGTTATTTTCCCAACATAAACAATTCTCAACTTTTTTGAATTAGTTGAATGATTTAGTTTTCCATTATACTGATTTACCGGATTAAATATTAAACTAATCTTCTTATCAGCAATACCTAAATTTTTTAATTGGTTTTTTATTGGTGTGCTAATTGCTAAATGATTATCCGCTAATTTAATATTTTGCGGATTAAACATATCTTGGTTAATCAATGAATAATGTATCCAAGATGTAATTGAATATTTTTTTCTTGTTAATTTTCTTATTTTTGATGCTAATTTTATAGTATTTGCTCCAAGTATAATAAAATGGTCTGTTGATTTACTAAATAAAAATATTTGTAATAAATACTCTAATTTAGTAAATTTATTTCCACTTTTTATTTCATGAATTTTAATACGGCTATTCATTTTTTTTAACCAAATTCGATTCTGTGGAATGGTAGTTAAATATAATTCAACTTGATATTTTTTGCATAAATGGTTTAGTGCTTCTACCAAAACAGTTTCCGTCCCACCATTTCCTGAAGCAGGTGCACATACAAACTTTAACTTCATAGAAAACTCCTATTTTTTTAATAACATTTTCGCTTGCTCAATAATCGGAGCTTTAGTCAAAAACAGACAAACTGTATATACTATAACTCCTAAGCTTACTTGAACAATTAAATTTACAACTGTCATATTCATAATGCCATTGATTCTTGAAACAACAATATACATAAAGAACCCGCTTAGCAAGTAACGCCACGTTGAAGAAAATAGCTGACGTCTACGAATAGTCCCTCTTATATAGAATAATTGAACTGCAGTCACAGAAAACTCAGAAATTACTGTTGCTATGGCAGCACCATTAGCCCCATATAATGAAATTAAGAATAGATTTGCAATGATATTTATTACAGCACCAACTGTAACGGATATAGTGTATTGATGTTCCCTATGAATTGGCATAAGATATTGGGTCCCAGTTACATTACTCCAAGCAATCATTAAGATAGCGGGCGCTTCCCAAAATATGACACCACCAGTTGGACCATATTCATTTCCCAAAAACCACGGTGCAAATTTATAAGCAATTGCCATCAATCCAAACATCATCGGGACCGAAATAGCTGTTACAAAATCAAAAGATTTATATAAACTATCTCGAACCCCTTTTATATCTCCAGATGCAAATTTATTTGCAATGTGAGGAAGCATCACAGTTCCTGTAGCTGTTACAATTGCCAAAACAAGTTTAACAATATTATCGCCAAAATTGAATTGGGAAACCGCAGCTTGCGGAGCCATTCTTCCTAACATAATTCGATTAACAACAAGATAAATTTGTGTTGTAATTGTTGGAATAAATAATAATAACGCTGGATAAAAATGTTTAAATGGATGCCATTCTCTAATTTTTACCCATTGGATTGATTTCTTTAAGTATGGCCATAAAGTAATACTTCCCGCTAGCTGAGCAAGTCCTAACAAAAAAATATACTTAGATAAATCGTTATAATTTCTAACCAAAATAAAAATTAAAGCAATAGTAATTAATTTTACAATAGTATTTCGGGTAACAGTTTTTTTAAAATCCTCCATTCCCATAAAATACCAAGAGATATCAATTCCATATGCGACAATCCATAATGCTTGTAAAAGAAAATATTCTTTAAAAGCAGAACTAAAAAGAAATACAGCTATTAAATAAGCTATTAAAGCCGTAAAACTTGTCATTATTTGAAGCGAAACTATTCCAAAAAAAATCTTAGATCTTTGATATTTATTATCACGTTCATATGCAATTTGACGATTACCGTAAAGCATCACACCTAATTGGCCTAATAAATAGAAGAATGTAACCCAACCATTAGTATAAGTATTTATTCCATTGTTATGAGCGCCTAAGACTCGAGAAATATATGGAGTTGTAAGTACAGGTGCTAGCATTAATAGTATTTGATATCCTGCATTATATAAATAGTTTTTAATGACCTTCATATAACAACCTCATTTAATTTTCAAACTAAATGTTAATTTTACCACTGTCTTACAATAAACAAAAGATCGCCTAAATTAACTTTGCGCAATATTAAAAGACGAATCATGTGGCTATAATGCCCTCTGAGTATACAGATGAAATAGAAAATTCATCTTATAC
>BLMQ01000188.1:0-40019 GCA_011958095.1 Lactobacillaceae bacterium
GTGAAGGAACTTTTGGTGATCGAATGCGTGAATGTCTTGAATCTCCATACAGCAGCGCCGTTGTTAGCGACACCTCTAAGTATGCAATTATTATTGAACCGCTTTATCAGAAGTTCCTTATCTGGCGCTCAGAAAAAATCCGTAATGAGAAGTCGGAAAAATCGGGTCGTTTAACTAGGGGTAAGCATGATTAAAAACATAAAGAATTAATCATAAAAGTGGCGAAACTTGGAAAACTCATGAGGATACTCAAAGATTGAACAAAGGTGATAACTGGGTACGGAAAACTATTCTAAATAATCCTCGTTATCTTGATGCCCTTAAACGAATGGAAGCAGAAGAAACTGTTTGGAAACCCCATGGTACTTCTCCTTGGATGTTTAAGGCGACAACCTTTGCACAATGGTTGGAAGAGCATTTGACTGAGTTTCCAATGAATGGAAGTAAGTAATAAAACGAGGTGATAAGGATGCCTAGAATTATAAAAATCCATCGAAAGTCAGTCGATAATAGTCGGACTAGGATTCCCAACAGTTTATTTGATAGAGGTCTGACTTTGGAAGCATTAGGGTTATATGGCTTCTTGCTTAGTCGAAAGCAAATAGAATTTAGCCTTGAAGAAATTAAAAATAGATCAAGTGATCCATTAAAAAGTAATTTGGAAATTCTTGATGAACTAGAACAACATCATTTAATTATGAAAGCATCTAAAGCTCTTACTTGGAAAGTCAATCGAATAGAACAGGTGTAGCCTATGCCAAAAATTAAAAAAATATATGACAAAGGCTTTACAACGCAGTGTAATGTGCTAATTGAAGATACACGTCCTACCTGGAAGGCTAAAGGAATTTTCCAATATTTATGGAGTAGACCAGATGATTGGGTGTACTACCAAGAAGAGGTAGCCACTCATGCAGCAGATGGAGTTAAAAGTTTAAGATCAGGATTAAAAGAATTAGAAAAATATGGTTATCTTAAACGATCTCGTGTTCGAGAAAATGGAAAGTTTAAAGAGCCGATTTGGGAGCTATGTGAAGATCCCGAAAAGGCAGAAAAAATTAGGAAAGCGTCGAGGAAGCCTAATAATTCGGCAATCCTACCTAAAGGCCAAAAGGGCATCTTGGTGGAATCCCCTGGTAACTCAGCAATCTCACCTAAAGGCCAAAAGGGCATCTTGGTGAGAAACCCCGGTAAATCAACGTTTTCACCTAAAGGCCGAAATGGCACACTACTAAATACTAATTTAAACCAAACAGTAGGTAGTAGTAAGTATGCTGCTAGCAAAGCGGCACAGACTGACGAACAGATTCTCGCAAAGAATCGTTCAGAACATTCACTAGACGATCCTAAAGGTATTTCGCAAGCAAAGAGTCTCTGGAATGATATCTGGGGTAAACCTTCTTTGTTCGTCGAAAAGCAAATTAGCCAATGGGTTAATGAATTTGGAATTGACGTTGTCGCCCATGCCTTTAACTATGCCAAATGGAAAGTGGAACAAGCATCAGCAGCAGGCTCCTACCTAGCAAAGGTATTTGACAATTATCGGCAAAACAACGTTCAAACCGCTTCTCAAGCAGCAGAAGCTGATGCAATGAATTTACATCGTTCAAAGCTCTCACAAAGAGCTAAGCAAAGCGATTCTACTACTACGCCTAGCAAAGGCAAATTATCTCGCAAAGATGATCTTAAAAACTTAATAAAAGACGAACCAGAAGCCATCTGTTACCGAGCAGCACGTTTAGCAAAAATCAATTTAAGCGGAGCAGACCAGCAGGCTCTTAATGAGTTTGTCAGGCGTTTAGGTCCTAAGTTAGTCCTAAATGCGATTGAGGTTGCTAAACAAGAAACAAGGTACCAGTACCCTTCATGGGGTTTTCTTAGATCAATTTTAAGGCGATATGAGGCTCAGGGAATCAAGACGGTTGAAGACGTTAAAAGCGATGATAGCAATATGCCTAGCAAAGGTAATTCAAAGCGATATAAGCGTCACAAGCCGATTAAAGAGCCAATGCCAGAATGGAGTCGAAAACCGCAAGAAGAGCTCTACAAAAAGGCAGACCCGGAAGCGATCCGTAAGCTTAAAGAACGGATTGCTAATCGCAACAAGCGGCGAAAGGAAGTTTCTGGTTAAGCAAGTTAGGGAGGATTAACGATATGGGGACGAAAAAACAAGCACAAATTATTACTCGGTTAGCTCACTTAATCACAAACAGAAGTGAACGGCTAAGTAATCAAGACAGTCTCTCAACTAGTGTCAGCATTAAGCTTACACAAGAAATTAGGACTTACTGCTTTTTGATTCGAGTATTTCAGGAAAATTAATTCGAGGGAGATTTTGAAAATGAATAGGGATAAATTGATTGACAATATTTTGACAGTATTCATGCTTTTAGGGATTTGCTGCATTCTAGATGCAATATTCTTTGCCATCGTCCTCTTTGCACCTTTAGGAAGGTAAGTAGCGATGAAACATTTGAATTGGGCTGCAATTTTATTGATTGGCTGGGCGTTTTACTTTCAGATTTTTTTGATTGTAGCGATTAAACGGCTAATTGAATTTCTGAGCGTTAACACAGTTTTATCGGTTTTGGGAGCATTGCTGCTCAGCACCATTTTAGGTGGCACTCTGATGTTGTTGATTATTCAAAACGAAAGTGGGGAATAGAGAAAAGACAATGAAAACGAAACCGACAGAAATTTATAGTACTCATGATTGGTGGAAGCAAACGGGAAGAAAAACAGTTGCTGATTATTTAGAGAGTACTGTTGCAGACTATGAACTCTATGTGATTGAAGTTGATGGCAACAGTTTTTTAGCGCTTTTACTAGATGACTTAGATGATGTGGTTAATCGAAAATTCAAAAAGTTAAAAGCGACTTCGCTACTTTCAGCAAATTGTTTTCAATCTGAATTACTGGCTAATTCTACGCTAGGATTTCTTGCTAAATGTGGTGTAGACACTAAAAGGTTAAAGATTAGTAAGTTGTCAAAGTATTTGAAGCCTTAAATTGTTAAGGAGCGTGTTTGTTAAAAATGAGTAAGCGAGAATTACTAGTAAAATCGACGTTCACTTTCCTCTGTGGTAGCGTCAATCGTCGGCTTATCTCTTTTGATAATTTTTAACAATCCAATAGGTCTATTAATTGAATTTATTGCACTTGTAATTTTATTCGTTGTACTTGTTTGGTTTTTATAGGAGGTAAGTTAGATGAAACTAACTGAAAAACAGAAGAATTGTCAGCTTTATAATAAGTCTTTCACGGGACAACCACTTGAAGAGGTGGTAACTGGAGAGGGGGACCGCACTACGGATTGAAGAAGATGCAAAAAATGAATGGATATTAACAATTGATTATCCTGATGATGCAGGAAATTTAAGTGGATTGACCGAGAGTGTGGATATTGTAGCTTGTCCGTTTTGTGGGGCACTTTTAAACGAGGAGGAAGAGAAATGAAGAATAAGAGCATGATAATTACTTACAGTAATTTGCGACACTTGTTAAAGAGAGCAGGAGCTTATTCTCAAGTAGATGAAAAATGTAAAAAATATCTTTCAGAATACTTCGAACAGCTCGGGAAAAGAAAAGTCGCAAAAATTCAATTACTGATCTCTAACATAGAATACTCAGTAAACAGAGTCAGTGAAATGACTCAACTAGATGTAATTCTTATGTACCAAAGCAGAGATCAAGAATTATATTTTATTGAGATTAACCAATTGATTAAGAGTAAGAAAAAGAATGCTGCGGGCTATGTAACTGTAAAGTTAGATACTTCAGTATTTGCCACCTTGGCCAAAACACTTTTGAATACTAATGCAGAAGTTTTGTATATGCCTTTTTTATGGATTAAACATCATAAGAATCTTGGAAATTTGTGTTTAAACTGGTTCTCAGTGCTTTATATGAGTGATGCCAATATAAAACAAGAAAGTTTTGAGTTTTTAATTTACGATAAAGCAACTGATGAGCAATTTTATTTTGAAACGGCAGAAGCCCTTCAAAAGTTTCTATTACGAAGGCAGTTGGGAAAGGGCTTAGATGGATATGCGTTGTAAATTAAAATTTCAATTTGACGATTATAAAGGAACAGCAGTGGTTGACCTTCCTAAACCAATGTCATTAAAAGAATTAAAAGTGGGTCCCAATTTGAGCGACTATATGGAACATGCAACTGATCAACATAATTTGAGTTATCGGAGTTTTGATACTGACCAGGGTCGAATGTATAACCTAATTCTGTGTCGAAACAAGGACACACGACTGACAATCGAAGGTACAACTAATTTTTTAGGACTGGAATTAGTTGAAGCTATAATGCTGGAGACTCCTGATGTTGAAGTAAGTAAAGGAGCAGAGGAAAAACAATTAGCATTATTTTGAGGAGAGAATTAAATGAAACAATTTGTAACTGGTGCATGGGTAGAAAGTGAAAGTAAACCTATAAGTCTAATAAAACTGAAACTAGACCTTTCAAAGGAGGATTTTTAAACTCAAAAAATTAATGGGGGATATCTAATGAATTTAGAAAATGCAACAAAGCTAATGGAGACAGATTCTATAGTACTTTTTGATGAGCAGCCTCGATATATTTTATATATCGATAGTTTAAGTCAAATGTGTACGATTAGTGATCGCCCTGCTAGTTACATTGGCACAAGACTTATAAAGAAAAACGTAAAAATTAAGACGCTGCAGAGGGGAAAAGATCATGAACAAACACAGAATAAAACTAGGAAAAGTTACTAGATAAGTTATATTTGGGGGAATCAAAATGACTAAGCATGAAATACAAATAGATAGCAGTGGTGACCACCAAATTTGGGAACCGCTAGATGAGTTTTATCAATCATTGTCTTCTCAAGATCGCGACGATTTTCTTAAAGTTGAAGCAGATTTAGAAGATTGCCAACGGTCAATTATTATTCGTTTAGGGAGTATTTTACGTCGTGCACAGAAGCTTTTTCATCGCCCTGGTGTTCGCAATGGAATTACCTTTGAAAAATGGTTGAAAGCACATGGCTTAAAAAAGACCCCAGCTTATGAGGCCATTGATGTTGCAAATGGATATTATCGGATTAAGGCAATGAATGATCCGCAAGAAAAGTTGATGATTGATCATTACATGTCATTATCTAAAAAATTACGAGTACAAATTGGTCGGGGACAAATTGATCCAGAAAAAGAAAAAATGATATTACATGCTGACGAGAATGTACGTGAAAGTCCAATTTGGAAGCATATGTTAAAAGAATTGGATCAACATAAACAAGAAAAAGTTCAGCAAAATAGTACTATTCAGAGCCTTCAAGAAGAAAACCGTAAACTTAGTCAACGCCTAGCAGATTCAGAAAATCAACGGGCTAACCTAACTGCTCAGCTCGATAAAGCTAAGGTTAAACATCACCATATGGAATTAGCTCTTGAGGAAGAAAAAAATAGAATGCCGACTACCATTACAGTACCTCCGGATGATTATGATCAGCTAGCTGCTAGAGTTCAAGCTGATAGGGAAGAACTAATAGCCAAGGAACAAAAAATTGAAAAGCTAGAAGCTGACATTGAAGCCGGTCCTAAAAAACGTGATATTTCAAAATATGAACGTTCAATTAAAAAACTTAAGGCTGATAATCAAGCATTAAGTGAACAAATTAAAAAAATGCAAGAGCAACTAAATGCTAAAAAAGGTCAACATGACAGTCATAAAAAGTTGTTTGAAAAGATAGCGATGCTTTCGTCACAATGGCAACGAGTTTTAGAAACAGAACTAAATGTTGGCGAGCTGGATGCAGAAATTCAAACTTTATCACCTGAAGAATTAGACCAATTAGGCCTCCTAAGAGTTGCTGACGGGCTTGCAGAGCTTTCTAAAAAGATTCGTGATCAATTAGCTTCAACAACAATTAAACGTTCTAAACAGGCTATTGACGAGAAACAAGCAGTATAAATGAAAAGAGGGTAAACGTGCAGTATATAAAAGGAAATTTTGTAGATACTGATGGTATTGAACATCAAGAATTGTTTTTTTTTATTGGATGATGAAAAACGAATTGATTTCTATCAGGCTGCACAGATTAGCAAAAAGCAATTTCTAGTCTTATGTAGTGATACTAATGGTTTGATTCGAGTTGCTAGTGTTTCTCCATCAATTTATCGAAAACTACCCGATAATCAATCAGGTCAAGGACATTATTTTAATTCTCTGCGACAAGAAAATGGTATGCCGATGAGTACCTTTGATTTAGTTTATCGTTTACCAAAGTCAGTGACGGATGCTGAAATTATCAAAATAGCTAAGTTACATTTAGCTGGTAATGAAGGCAGTGAAATAGGTCACACTATCAAGTAGAACATTAGGTGAAATTAATGATTATTCGTTCACGCCCCAGTCGGGCAGAAGAAAGGCATAAACAGTTGGTAAATAAGATTAGTGGTCACTGGGGGCAGGAAAAATTCACTGTAGAAGACGAAAAGAAGAGTGAATTCAATGCTGATTTAACTAATATCTTGATTATTATTGTCGGTGTATTAGCATTTATTGTTTTGATTATTAGTTTTTGCCAGCCACTAGTTAAAAGTAATCTATGGAGAGATTAATTATGAAAAATATTAGGTTTCGTAAATATGATCACCTTAATTCCGGTTTTGCTTATTCACACCGGTTAGATGGTGGTTCAACTACAACTTTTGATTTTGACATGACCTACAATAGCAAAAATTGGATTGGTTCCCACCGGCATCAGTTAATGCAATATACGGGGGTAACAGATAGAACTGGACGGCCAATTTTTGAAGGTGACATTGTTTCTATTGAAAACGGTACACATCAAAAAATGTGTGTTTATTTTGATCATGGAAAGTTCGTGCCGGTATATAAATATCAGTCTCGTGAGTTACAAATTGTAGGTAATGTATTTGATGAGGAATAAGTATAGATGACTTTTTTTATCATTTATATTAATGAATGTCACATCAATGGGCTTTATTATCTGTCATGACCGTTTATCTAAAACTTTAATAAAGGCTAAATCTAACAAGCAGTTTATTAATGAAAATATTGAAAAATCAGCAAGAGACTTAATAGTGCATTTTGTTCAGGTGCAGTTATTTGCTTGGTAGCAATTTTGATTGTTTCTGATGATTATGTGCCGTTAGTTCTCTTTTGTTTTGCGCTTTATGTAACAATATTATGGCAAAAAATGTGGAAATTATATCAAAAAATTTAAAAGGAGTTATAGATAATGAATAATTCAAATTTTGATCCAGACCGAATTCATCAACGACGGTTAATTATTAATGTTTCTATTGTTGCTGTAGTCCTAATTTTAGCCCTTGCAGGGTGGCTGCATGTAAGTCACTATCATCGTACAACAACAGACAAACAACAGGCTTTAATGAGTGATACAGAGCCAGTAGTAGTGATGTTTTATTCTACTAAATGTTCAGACTGTAAAAAGGTAGCAAGGACTGTTAATAAGAATGCTAGTGAAGGTCAATTAGCTGACACGCTTAAAGCAGCTACTGGTGATAATTCAAAGCAGCATAAAGTTATGTTTTTGGAATATCAAAACAAACATGATCGTCAATTATTCTATAAATATAACGTGACTGCTACACCAACATTTATGGTTTTGAAGCAAGGCCAACCACAAGTAATTAAGAACGAAAACGGAGTTCCGGCTTATCAATATGTTGGCAATACAAAAGCACAAATTAAATCAATTTATCATAACTTACAAGCAATTCCGCTAATGAAATAAATTAGTTATTCAAGTGCATAGGGGGAATAGAAATATGGATAGTGGTTTTTTTGACCGAATTGTTAAAACTATTCTGAATGGCTTTAATTGGGTTCGGCAGCACATAGTAAAGCCATTTAGCAGGTGGCACCAAGAAAACCTATTGCCAGTTAAAGTAATGGTAATAGCAGCCTTTGTTTTAGCTCTTTCAGCAGTATTTATTCAGGCTAGATTGAATGCACCAATGCACTCTAGATTCGCAAGTACACCAATTAATGAACCGCAAACTTTAGGACAAAATTCAGGTGAAAGTATGGCCATTACTTCACGAAAATATAATCCTAAAAAACATTTTATGGTGGTAAAAATGCACGCTTCAAATTCCACCTCTCAACCATTAGATCCAAGCAATGTTTCATTCAAAGTTCGGGCCATTGGCCATAAAAAAGTTCCAGTAGAAAAGATACCATTAACTAATAATGATTATGTCTTAATCTTATCTAATTTGGAGCCAGGTTACCGAGCAGTGCAGATCAAAGTTACTGATTTACAAACAAGTACTAATAATCAAACTACGACTGATGATGACGATACAGATAGCATTTCATCAAGTGTTTTAGGTTCGTCAAATAGTGCGACTGGTCCCGGTTCAAACTACTATAAATTCATTATTAATGAGGATAAGAAGTTTGTTTCTAATAACTTGCAGCGTAAGTCTAAGAGTCAGTATTTAATTGAAAATATCCAATCAAATATCAAAAATTTGCAAAAACAAATTCGGCAAAATAATGCTGATATTGATGCTGGGATTAGGCAAGGAAAAGCAGATCAGAATGCTATGAATGATTTGAATGATCAAGCCAAATATTCAGCAGATGAAACTGATACAAAGCAAAAAATGGAAGATTATCAAAATGATTTTCAACAACAACAAAATCAGATTTCTAGCCTAAATAAGAAGAATGAAAACAAACAAAAGCAGATTGATTTGTATCAAAAACAAATTCGAGATATACGAAATGGTAAGTATGATTTTGGTGATGACTAAGGACGGTTTTTAGATGATTAGAGTAAAAAGGGAAACCAGACAATCAGTCAAAAAAGCAGAGGAAAAGAAGAATTTACCTTGGAAGATTTTAGATTATTTTGTAAAAATTGTCGGGTCAAGTTTAATTCTTTTTTTCCTTTTTCTTATTGGATTTATGATCAAAATGATAATACGCTAATTCAATTTTTTGGGGGGAAGGTAGTAATTTGAATGAAGAAAAAGTATTTACAAGAAACATTAAATGCTCTTAGAAAAATTCTTTTTGATTCACCAATTATGAAGGGAAAATTAGTCCAATTAAAAGACGGGATTGATAATTTACAAAGAAGTGTAAGAAACATTAATAAAAGGATGTAGTGAACATTAAAATTTTTAATGTGGCAGAAGTTGCAAATAAAATTTGAAAGGTTATTGTTCAAATAAATCAGATTTTATTGATTAGAGATGATTTAAATATGCAGAATTTTTGATATGAGTTTACCAACTTTAAGACCAAAATTAATTGACTTTTTTTGAAAATAATTTTGCAAATATATCACATATGTGGAATGGAGCAAAGATACTCAAATATAACGCAAAGATACTCAAACATATACCGCAATGTGACCGCAAAGTAGTCGCAAATAGGACGCAGTCCGATAGAATTTAACATGTTCTGGAAAACCCCGCCACTGGCGGGTTATCGGCTTGCCGATAATCGTTTTCCCTTATGCTCATTAATCAATATTTAAGGTTTTACATGCTGTTTAGTTCAATTATCAATTTTGGAGGAAAAATGTTTTATGAAAAAATCGTCAAAAAATGACTATGTACTTAATCAAGTTAAAACGCCAATTGATGAAAATATTCAGTTACAACAAATTGCAGAGTCAGCAAATATTACTAAGAAAGCTTTGATGGAAAATATCATTTCTTCGTACTTACATGAAGAAAAAGTTTCAGAACTATTGCCTAATATGATTGATCAAAATCGTCGGCTATCCGAATTCTTAAATGACCTAAAAGAGATCACTGTTAAAAATTATGCTTCAACTGAGCAAATGAAAAATTTGCTATATGAGATAGCTGGTTTAGATGACGTTTTTGATAAAGAAACACAAAAATTCTTGGAAAAGGAAAAACAAGAATTAGGAATAAAAGATGACAAAGATTAAAAAAGAGGAAATAAAAAATGGATGAAAGATTGAAAATTCAATTAAATGCAGAAAACTCAAATAAACTAAATCAAATATATCAATTTGTTAACGAAAATAGTTTCTTACTTGATAATAAAGTTTCATCACGTAATGGATTAGCAAATCAATTATTTGGTGACTATTTGTCACTTCTTGGTGGTAAATGGGAAAGTAATCCTAATCTCTTTTACAGTGATTTTAAGAAGAAAATTTTAAATCATAATCATGATCATTCTTTAGATGAATTGGTCAAATTGGAACATCATAATCGTGACTTAATGAATATGATTTTATATTTAACAATGGATACAAATAGGTCGATGATGCGAGGGGATATGAAGAGCTACGAGAAATTACAATCTATGTTTAGGAATGGTACTACTGAAAATAATATGTATGCTGTTTTAGCTAATCTGGTCTACCAAGATAATCAAGCACTTTTTAAAAAATCACATCGACAAGGAGAAAACTTGATATGAGAAATATTCGGAATATTTCGGGATTTTATGATGCCTTAAATAATGAAACTTTTAAAAAAGATCCGCTTTGGTATCAACATATTGGAACAGAAAGTTCTCCTGGCGTATATATTGATGATGGTTCAATGAAAGTTTCAGGAAAAATGATTGCAGACGAACGGAAAGCTTTAGCAAAAGTTCGCGACTTGTTGGGAATAAAAAAGAAAACATATCAACAAGCACCTCAACGAGATGCAGTCCGCTTAATGGTTACTTTTTATCAAAAATTTAATTTAAGTAATCGACAAATTGCAAAACTTTTGGATTTTTCAGATAGTACTTTACGACATGATTATCCACCACTTAAGCCTAGGGAACAAATTCACCCTGCTTACGTTTTAAAACTACGAGATAGTTTTGGAAAACGGCTAACAAAGTAGGTGATTAAATGATTAGGACAAAGAAAAAATCAACCAATACTGTTAAGAAACTTTGGCAGCAAAAAAGACTTCGATATATTTGTTATGTAGTTGTAAGTTTTTTAGCTATTATTCTGATTTTTAACAAACCATTATCTAACCTATTAGTTCGTTCCTATCAGCCAATTATTAACCAAACTGTTATTAATCATAGTAATCAGATTGAAAGTAAAAATGATTATAGTTCAGTAAAAAAACTAACTTTAGGACAAATAGCTAAGGCACGAGCAAATTCAAAAAACATTCCTATTGTTGGTCAAATATGTATACCTGCTGATGGAATTAATTTACCAATTGCAAAAGGAATTAATAATACTAATTTAGCTTTTGCAGCAGGAACATTTCGAAAAGATATGAAAATGGGGCAAGGTAATTATGCGTTAGCTGGTCATAACATGAGTAATCTCGGACCTAAGATTCTATTCAGCCCTTTGTACTATCGAGCTAAAGTGGGACAAAAAATTTATCTTACTAATATGGCTAAAGTTTATGTTTACCGGATTACAGCTAAACAGTTTGTTTCAAAATATCGAGTCGACTTAGTGCAGAATACTTCAGAAAAAATAATCACATTAATTACTTGTGATGCTACAGGAAAGAATCGCTTAATGGTTCGAGGAAAGTATCTAAAAAGTATGCAATATAAAAATGCTCCAGAAAAAATTCAAAGAGCATTTAATCAGAAATTTAATTATTAGTTAGGGGATTACATATGAGTAATAAAGAAAAAACCATTCAACAAGTTCACAGTGAATTATCGACAGTATTTGATACGTATTGGCTAGTAGCAGGAAAGAATGCTACTTTCACTACAAGAATTTATGGGAAGATAATTTAAAATTTTATATAATCACATTTTTTTGTGATTGTATAAAATATATGCTAAAATCAATTGAAAATATAAATATAGGTTAGAAGGGTAAGAAGTATGTTTCTTGATTTTAGATTTAAAAATTTCACATCATTTCGCGATGAAGCAATATTATCAGCAGAAACGGGTGCGAGGCTTACAAAATATAAAGAGACCAATACATTCCCAGGTGATGATGTTTCTTTACTAAAAAATTTATTGATTTTCGGAGCAAATGGAGCTGGAAAATCTCAGGTCTTTAATGCATTAGGTATAATGCAATTAATGGTTTTGAATGATACAACACAAAATGTTACACAAAAACTACCCTACTCACCATTTGCCTTTAATGAAAAAAATAGGAAAGAACCAACGGAACTAGTCATAAGAATTAAATTAGACGAAACTATATACGAGTACTCAATTACTTATAACTTAACTACTGTGTTAAGAGAAAAACTTGTTCTTGTAGAAGGTAAAGATGAGAATATATATTTTGAAAGAGTAAATCAAGATATTTTAATAGAACCTGCTAACTTGCATAATATTGAAAATAGGTTACGTAGTAATGGACTTTTGTTGTTTCTTGCACAACAAGAGAATGATGAAGTAGCTTCTAGAGTTTACAAATGGTTTTCTGAAGATTTGATGTTTGTAAATCCTTCAGCAGAAATACCTAAAGAGTATCAGAAACTTCTTTTGGAAGATATTGAACTAAAGAAAGAAATGGTTGCATTTCTTAATTTTGCTGACTTTAATATTACCGATATAAAAGTTAGAAAAGTAGCAGTTAATTATCCTGAATCAGTTACCAAATTAATGAAACAGTTGGGTGATGATGTACCTAAATCTTCTTATCAAGTATTTACAATTCACAAAGTATACAACGATAAGGGTGAAGTTCTAGGAAATCAAGAGCTACCATTGTCAGAAGAGTCTATCGGAACTCAGAAACTCTTTTTCATAGTACTAGCAATGATTTCTTCACAAATTGATGGAAATAATAAAACATTACTTATTGATGAGTTTGATGATTCACTTCATCATGATTTAGCCTCTGCTCTTGTTGATTTATTTAATACAAAAGAAAATAATAATCAGTATATTGTATCAACGCATGATTTTAAGCTTTTGGACAACGGAATTAGAGTAGATCAAATTTACTTTGTTGAAAAGGACTTTGATGGTGCAAGTGATATAAAGTCGGCATTTGACTTTACAGATTCTAGGACAACAGCTAGGCGTGATGCTCATTTTGCCAAGAAGTATATTGAAGGTAAATATGGCGGTGTTCCTGTGATAGATACACAAGGACTTGCAAATGTATTAAAAAATGTAAATAAACATTTAGGAGACATTTATGGTGAGGAAAAGTAGATCAATACCGTCAAACCCTGCTATTGGGATTTATTGTGAGGGTGAATCTGAAAAGCAATATTTTACTATGCTTAGTCAAAAATATGGTGCAAAAAATGTTAAATCAGAGAAACTGCAAATTAAGTCATTGGGCAAGTCTGGTAAATCACTAATCGATGCTGCTTATCGACAAATGAAAGCAAAAAAGCAAAAACGAGCATATGTAGTTTTTGATCGAGATGTAGAGAACATTAGACGTGAAGACATTGAATATATGAAGGAATGCCAAGCACTTGTAAAACAGAAAAATAATAAAAGACGTCATCTTGAAATAATGTTTAGTAGTGTTAATTTTGAAGTGTGGATCTTAATGCACTTTGAACCTGTTATGAAGTCATATAGTAAAAATGATTTGTATCGAAGACTCTCTGAAAAGCACTTTCACCTAGATTATAAATCCTTTAAAGGTGAAAGTTATCGTCCTTATTTATTTGATTTGGTTGGTACAGCGGTAAAGAATGCTGATAAGCTCTATAAAATACATCCTAATTTGGAGAAAGATGATCCCTATACGAATATTCATAAGTACTTAGAAGAAATATTTAATAGAAAAGTTTTTTAGAACTATGTTTAGTGGTAGTAAATCATTTTAAAAGTCTTAACCACTTAATTTTGATGATAATGGTTATTTTTAACTTTGGAGTCAGCCTGTCAAGAGCTGGCTTTTATTTTTAAAGGGACTTTTTACAAAAATTAGTGATTAAAAGATGATTATTATACTCTGATGGAGTATAATGGAGTATACACAAAGGAGAATGAGGTGATTATGTATGTCAGAAAGCAGCACAATTAAAGTACAAGCAAATGTAAATAAAGAAGTTGTTAAACGGGTTAATACTGTTTTAAAGTCGATAGGACAATCCCCAACTAGTATCATTAATTCTTTATACCATGCCATTGACAATACTGGTAAAGTTCCCTTTGAGATTGGGCTTACACCTGGTCAAAAGGCTTCAATAGACCTACAGCAATTGACTGCCTCTCAACCAGTTAAAATTATTCATAATGCAGAAGAATTTGAAAAGATCTGGGAAGACGAGGATAAAGATGAAGATTAATGATATCTATTTAGCTTTTGTTTCTTGGGGAAAAGGAGGAAAACAAAGACCAATACTGATTCTTCAGTCTGACAACAATACATTATCGTTTTATGCGATTACAAGTAAATACCATCATAAGTCCAAGGAGATGCAAGCTGTTAGATACCCAATTGTTGATTGGAAACATGCTGGATTGAATAAACCATCTTATATTGTTATAGATAACAAATATCAAATGTTGAAGTTTGGCGAAGAATTCATAAAGCTAGGTCATTTAACGGATCGAGATAAGATTGGTCTACGTGATTTTGTCAGGAACTATTTTAACCGACATTGATACAAATCTGGCGATTCTTGTAATAAATAAAATAAGGCTTCTAATTAAGCTAAAAACTTAGTTAGGAGCTTTTTTATGGGATTATTTACAAAAAGTGATGATAAATCACCAGACATTATCTACACACAGGAATTTAGAGTGGCAAATGGAGCACGTTATTTAGGATATACGGAACGTTCAGAAGCACTTTCTCCAGAGAAGGAGAATGATCTGCAACGATCAGAAAACGTTCAGAATGACCCTGATGTGCAGAAAAACTATAAGGGTTATTTAGGTTATACCGATCGAAAAGCCGCTACTAAAATGGAAAAAGACTTGGACGATCAAGAAAAGGGAGACTATCCAACTTTTACTCAAGGGGCTTATGAACTTTCAGAGAAGCAACATAAAGAATTGATCAAGAACTTAAAAGAGGCTCAAAAGAATAAGTCATTACTATGGGCAGGAGTCATTAGTTTTAGCCCTGAATTTATTGAGAAGTCGGGGTTAATGTATGATGATGGGACTGTGAACCAGAAAGCAATTAAAACGGCTGTTATGGCAGCTATGCCTGATTATTTGAAGGCAGAAGGACTGAACAGTCCTGAAACGTTCTGGTGGGGAGATATTCACTTCAACACTAATCACGTTCATGTTCACCTAGCAATCAGCCAAAAGAAGAATACACGTCCACTCAAAGATGGTCAACCTAAGGGTATGTTCCATACTAAATCTATCCGGAAACTCAAGTCTGCTATTCATCATCAATTAGCAAATGAGAAAAGTCGTGTTCGTGAGATCGCTTTAGAAAAATCCCTTGATTATCACAAGAACATCATGGTTAATATGGCGCAGCGGATAATTAATCAGGATCAACATACTCAACAATTACTGCTTAATCTTCAGGAAACTTTACCCAAATACAAAGATAAACGTCGCTGGCGAGCATCTAATCACAGTGTAGATTTTAAGGAGTCACGTGACTTAGCCTTTGATCTGGTAGATAGTCTCTTAAAGCATCAATTATTCAGTCCTTATCAATTCTATCAAGAGAGTTCTAAAGAGCTTGATTCAGCCTCTCGTGAAAGCTATGGCCAACATATCAAAGATACCGTGCAACCACGAGACGAGGAGTTGAGGAATCGATTAGTCAATTTATTATTTAGAGACTTAGCAACAGAACGCAAGGGTAAATTATACCGTAAAGATAGATTAGCTATTATGAAGGAGCAGGGGACTGATCTTAACAAGAAGATAATGGATGACGAGGTAAAACTATTGAATAAGTTGGATGCCAAGTCACCAGAAGCCAAGAAATTAAGAATCCGTTTGGGCTTGCGGCGTTACTACTTAAAATTAGCCAACTTGGATAATCGGATTGCTGATCTGCAAGAACGAATTGATGGTTTGAAGCAATTAGATGATCAAACAAAACTAACCCCATTTATTAAGTTTTTTCAGGAACAACAGTTAATGGCCAAACTAGAAAAAATTCCTAAAAAGCAATTGAGTACTAGTGACAAAGCTACATTAAATCGATTACGGGCTAAGTATCAAGACGTTCAACAACTGCCAATTAAATTAGCTAATCCTGAAAACATTGCTATTCGGAAAGCACAATTAGCACAAGAAGAGCAACTTCTTAAGGAATATCCAAACGATCCTGGAAGAGAATTTATTATTGAGCCTGATACTAAAGTGAGTGAGCAGTATCAAACACAACAAATGATCTTGGATCTTAAGCAACGAATTCATCAAAATAATCAATTACCAAAAGAAGAACGTCAAAAAACTAATGGCCCACTTTTCCAACGATTAAAGCGACTTTACAAATATAAAGAAAATCCACATGACCATAAAGCTCAGCAAATGATTAAAAAATATCAACGTAAGCAAAGAAAGCAGACACGACAGCATCGTTCGCCATTGATGAGCCATAGTGTGATTGGAAGCTTTACTAAGCTACTAGCAGCCGGTAAAACCAATCATGCTAAAGCACGTCGAGCAATGCACGAACGACTGGATAGAGACGATGATCTAGAACGTGAGGATGAATTGGAACGACGGGAGGAATTACGTCACTAGCGATAGAAGGTCGATATTATGGTTAGTGAAGCACAGAAACGTGCAAAAAAGAAGTGGGACGATAAGAACAAGGACAAGAACCGTGTATATCGTTACCGTTCATATGCTCGTAAATATGTTAAAGATATAGCCACTGAAGATGATTTAAAAGAATTATTAAATTTAATATATAAAAGATTAGATAACTAAGGTGATAGCAAGTGCTACCGCCTTTTTTGTTACATAACAAAAATTGACCCGAAAAATTTTTAGTAATTTTAATTGGCGAATCTTGCATTAAAAATTAAATCATTTAACTTTTCTCTTGTAGTAATAATTACAAGGGAATTTTTTGTAAAAGAGTAAATAAAAATAAATTTAAAGAAAAGGAGTTAGTGAATATTAAATGTCAGATACTCATTGTGATTTGGGAATTATCACGAAAATTAGCAGTGGCCTAGCCTATGGCGAGGTAATTTCTGGTAATTGCGTACCCAATGAAAAATTTATAATTCCCTTTCGTAAAGAAGTAGGGGCAACTTTACGAAAATATATGATTGTTGGAATTACTAAAGATCATCACAGCTTTTTGTATGATTTGCCAAGTTAAAAAATAAAACGGCTAAAAATTAATTGTAGCTGAAATAAAGGGGTCGATTAAATGGCTGAAGAAGTAGAAAATCCACTAACTACGTTATTAAAGAAACGCTATGGAATTACTAGACGAAGTAGTCTAACAATAACGGATAAAGATACACCATTTAGCACTTTTCGGAAGGTAGCAGCTTATATCTATCGTAATGGTGATTGGTCAGAAAGTGATCAAACACAAGCAATTAAAGACTACCTTGAATTATCCGGAATGGAACATAAAGTACTATCAGTTAAGCGTACTTCAATTGGTGCATCAAAGATTGGTAGTGCAGCTAGTGGCAAAGATGTTTTTGAAGTACAAACTCAGAGTAGCAACAATAAGCTACAAACACAGTATTTTGTGCTGGATGAGGATAATAAGTCTTGGAACCACCAAGGAAATCGTTATACACACCGTAATCGTGATGGCGTGTTTTGGTATGAAGGTAATCTAAACTATACTATTGGCTATGGTAAATTGTTGCGAGATGTCTATAATCAATGGTTGCGTTCCCCATATAAGTATCATGATGGAGTAGAACTTGATGATTTTAAGGAACAATTAGAACGGTTTGTAAGACACGATTATTCAGGGGAAAAATGGAATTTTTCTTTTCAAACAGAATTAGCTGATTCCTTATCAGTTAAAGAAATGGAAAAAGCTACTGAGCCAGTATCTGATCCTTATGGTAGGAAATCAGACCAACGAGTATTTACACAAGAATTTCTAAATGCTCATCCAGATTTTAAACGTCAATATGGTCAACTGGGGACAATACATTATTTTTATCCTCATGTACAGGATCATAATCACCTAAAATGGCTAGCGTTAACCTTTGTTAATCATTATCTACAACAAACTTATAATATTGTGCGCCAACAAAAATACGAACATAATTTGGAAAAAGAATCTCATGCTAAAGCGTGGGAAACCAAGAAAAATATTAATAAGGCAACTCAGCAAGTAATGGATAAAACCACCTTGCATAAATTTTTTAAGGGAATTGAGCTTGACAATGATGTTGATTTAACTCAATTCAAGCGCTTTGAAGCTGAAACTATGCGACTAATGGCACGATTGCCAAAAACTAAAAATGTACCAATTTTACGTTTGAGAAAGCTTGGCAAGCATAAGGCAGCTGGTTTGTATGTACCATCACTAAACACAATTGTTGTTGACTTTCGTAACCCAAGTGAAATACATGGCAATCATGCTGAGAAGGAGGCTAGTTTCTCATCTTTTATTCATGAGTATGGTCATTATTTGGATTATAATTTATCCAAAAATAAAGATGACTTGTCACTTTCTTTACAGCCTGAGTTTGCTAATATTATACGGAACTATACACAAGAATTAAGGTTAAATGGCGTTGCTGGTAAAGACTATGCTTATCTAGCTACGCCAACAGAAGTTTTTGCACGTTCTTTTGAACTGTATATGCATGATGCAGTTGGCTTAAGAGGTAATTTAAATTACAGTAATTATGATCATCAGGTTGAGTATAAAGCTTTTACTCCGAAAGCACGGACGACAATTACAAAGTATTTTGATCAGATTCCAGAAATCAAAGTCTTGCGAAAGACGCTTAATATTGATACCTCACGAGAAATTGAGCCACATCTACATGACGAACGACAAGATTCTCCAGAATTAGCCGATAAGGAAAAATTAGCTAAATTTTCAACAGACTTATTGCATCATTGGACAAAAGAAATTCCATCTATGGAAGACTTAATTACAATGAGTGGTCGTCGCTTAGAACTAGCTAATCCTACTAAAGTTATTGCTTTTGATCAATGGGGAATTAAAGCTCCACAATTAGTAAGCCAATACGAACTTCATCAAAAAGGTATTTCAGCTAAAAGCTTCCCTAAAGTGGAATATATTCGGGCTTATTCTCAACAAAAAGACGGCCACTGGTTGCCAGATCGGCTATATAGTGTACCTCAATTAAAAGATGCAATGCTTAATGATAATCGGTCTTTAGATCAATTACATGAGATTGTTGATCGAAAAGGGACAATTACTGGTAAAAAAGATATTATTACAAAAATAGTTGACAAAAAATTTGAGGACCATCCGGCTACTACTCCATTGACAAGGATTCAGGAGCATGTAACCAAATACTTATTGGTTCAGAACCATTTAACAGAAGAGGAACGTTATCCATTCCACTTTAAACCAGAAGAGCGACAATTATTGTCACAATTGGCTGATACAAGTAAGACTAAGATATTCCAAAAAGCCTTGCGTAATTCATGGAAACAAGAACCACAATTAGAAAGAGAACTGCAATACGGGATTAAACATCCTTTAATTAAAGATAAACAACAGTCTCCTCTAATTAAGGATAAGCAAAAATCTCCACAGCATAATGATCAGCTTTCATTAAATCTTCTTAATCAAGGAAGGGAGCGATAAATAATGGCGGAAACTTTAGATGGTGATTTAGCTATGATTGAAATTATTCTTTACGGGGTAGCTCAAGTAAAACTTATTCCTTCTGGTCAACGAGTTTCAGTGATATTACAAAAAGATCACGGCTTTAAAGTTGGGGATATTTATAACATTAGCAATGATCATGAGCATTTAATTGTCTCATAGTAAAAAAATCCTTAGTGAACATCTATCACTAGGGATTTTTTAATTTAAAAGTAGGTGGCAGAAGTTGACCTGTCTTTTTAAACAAGAATAATACAGACAGATTCTACAAAAAGGAAGGTAATCATTTTATGGACACTAATTCCAGCCACAAACATTCTTATTTCAAGCTCTTTTTATCAACCGCTGCTTTAGCCGGTATGATTTTAGCAGAAAGTGGTAATGCTGTAGTTAAGGCAGACAAGGTAACTGTTCAACCAGGTGATAATTTAATCACATTTTCACAGAAATATAACACAAGCGTGGATCAGTTAGCATCAAAGAATCAAATTTCTGATCCAAACCATATTGAGGTTGGACAAAGCATTGAAACTGGTGATGATGATCAAGCAGTTACCACAGTAATTGTAAAAGCTGGTGATACTGTAAGCTCTTTAGCAAATCAATATAACACGACTATTCAACGAATTGCTCAAGATAATAATTTAGACGAAAATTATACAATTATTGTCGGTCAAAAATTAAAGATTACTACTAATGACACGGCTATACCAGTAACGCAACAGTCCCAACAGGATGTACCAGCGCCTCAACAGAGTGTATTAGCGCAAGCAACTACACCAGCAATAGCAAATAATAATCAGGCAACACAAAACAGCGTGCCTGCTACTAATACAAATGCTACTCAACAAAGTGCACCAGTATCTAACAATAGCCAAGGCTATACTTCCTCAGTAAGTGGTAATGAAGCTAGTGCTAAGGCTTGGATTGCTGGTCGTGAATCTGGTGGTAACTATAGCGCTCGAAACGGTCAATATATCGGTAAATACCAGCTCTCATCAGCTTACTTAGGTGGTGATTATTCACCGGCACATCAAGAAGAAGTAGCTGATCAATATGTTCAAGGAAGATACGGTTCTTGGACAGCAGCTCAGCAATTCTGGGAAGCTAATGGTTGGTATTAATTATGAAGAATTTTCTACAATTTTTAAATGACAAGAAAAAAACAATAATTCGATGGCTTTTTACCATATTACTTCTTATAAGTTTTCTAAGTTGTTGCGAAATAATAATTAACTATTCTGCATTACTAAAGTCAATAGAACCTCAATTAAAGCAAGTTTCAAAGACTATTGATAATATAACCATAACCAGTAGCTTTATGTATTGGGTGGAAGTTTGGTTCGTGAGCTTATCAACTTATCTCATTTGGTCAATCTGCTATATTTGGGATACCACTGCAAAATATAAATCAAGAAACTAAGCCACAAGTATGAACTACTCCCACTTAGCTAGGCTTACGACTCGACACTTGAAGTAGGTATGAAATTACTGATACTTCGACTAGATATAAGATTAATGGTATTTTTAGTAATTTTATTTTAATTTAATCAATTTATCTGTAAAAATTTTTATGGTTTTATCTTTATTGTTGTAAATATCATGATATAAATATTTTAACAATGTCCAAAGTAAAAATCCTAAGATGTAAAGCATAACAATGAAGATAATAAAGAACAAATTTTCGTTACTGGTAAGCATAAAATGTCGTTGTGGAACCTCAATATGGTCAATATAAACATTTTTTGCTGTAATTAACTTTGAAATTGAATGAAAATCCTTAGACTTTGGATTTAAGTGTAGTATTACTGTATATTGATTAGCAAATAATTGTGCAATCCCATATGAGAATACAATAAGTGCAGAAAAAGCATCTATTGCCGTTAATGTTATTTTACTTATGATACTAGGTTCATATTCATTTAATAGACTTTTCTTTGAATTAATTAAATCGTGGATTTCATATATTGAAGGAAGTATATTTTTAAAAAATGAATGGGACAAAAAAAGTAAGAGTGATCCTACTAAAGTTGCTATTACTTTAGAATAAAAAATAAATGAGATAGCAGCAAATAGAATGAAGAATGAGGTAATGAAGATGATAGAAATATTAAACAGCCTATAGCCCCTCGAAGAGATTTTTTCTGAAGTAAATATTCTTAATTTTAATATTTCCTGTATTAAGAATAAAAGAATTATCCATAAAGATATAAAAACTGGAAAATGCATATAGTTTTTGGACTTGCTTAGGTATATGACCAAAAAATTAATGTTTCCTGTGATATAGACTAGTGAAGCCGAAAAGAAGAATATTAGTTCGCTAGTGACAATGTAATAAAGTGACTTGGGCCATTTTAGTAAGATAAAGATAATAAATAAATCTAATAAGAATATGAAACTTGAAATAAAGGGTTTATTTATTAGCCAAGATAAATGGTGACTGCATTTAAGATAGGAATAGATTATAGAAATAATTACTGTAGAAATAATATTTAAGAAGGTGGAAATGGTGACTATCTTTTTTAACTTTTCTTTTTTCATGTGAAAATATACTCCTTTAAAAAGATTTTTAGATACATTTTATATTATTTTTTGGCAACTAATAAGCGCTGTTTTTATACCTAATTGATATAAAAACAGCGATAGCACAAACTACCGCTGAAATAACCATCTCCCGCCGGTCTCAAGGATTAACTAAATTATTTTATAACCATTCAATCAAACGCTTAATAGCTTTTTTAATTGACTTTTTAACGTGCTTTTTGGGCACTAATATGATAAGAATGAGATATTTCATCTCAAGGAGTTATGTTATAATATTATCCAGATAAGAATGAGGTATTTGAGCACAAACGGTTTGGTCGCCGTGGTTCGTGTGAAGTACCAGTAGAATTGGGGACGTTGAAAAACGCTCCTTTTTCTTTTTAAATTTCTTTTACATGTTTTTACTAAATGTACTTGTTTTCTTGTAAAACAGTGTTAATATAATAGATGTAGCGAGGTGATAACTTGGAAAGGTTAACAGAAGGAGGTAAAGCCAGAAGAATTTTGCTTGATCCAGAAGCCTTCATTAAAGATAATTTTGCAATTCTAACTATTAAAGACCTTGCTGATTATCTAGATGTTTCAGAAGAAGAGGTTAAACAATATCAACAAGAAGCAGACCAGCTTTCATCAGAGCTAACTGAGAAATTAGCAAAATTGTTTGATGACCTTGGCAGTAATGGTTATGCTGCGGCGGATGATGATCGGAATACAGAAGCGGATATTAAGGAGAAAACAATGTCTATTCTTAATAATCCAAAACAATTCTGGGACGATGAAACTAACAAGCCATTAACAATTAAAGGATTAGCAAAACTTCTTGGCATATCTCGGCCATCTATTTATAAGTATCAAAAGGATTATGCTGGTATTCCTAGTGAATTAAAAAGCAGATTAGTTAAGTTGTATGATTCGTTATTATTGGTTGATGAAATTCCTGAGCCACGCGACGATTATCTTCGCTTATTAAAACGGGTAAGAACAGAAGATGAACTTTTTCCAACCGTTCAAGAAGAAATTCCCAAAGTTATTAAAGAAGGGCTTGCTAGAATTGATGTAAGCTATTACACTAAAGAAGTATTAGACACTTTTATAAAGGGGATAGAGGTTGATCGCTCAGCTTTATTAAGAATAATAATTATGAAAATGAATGAAGAAAATTAGGTTACAATTACGGGGGTTATTATTATGAATAAAAAACAAGTTTTAAGTTTAACTGGTGCTGCATTGGCTACTGTTGCTGGAGTTTCAGTTGCTAATGAAGAAGTAAAAGCAGATGCTAATGTAGCTACTAACAATGCGCAACCACAACAAGTTCAATCACAAACTGCTGATCAACAAGCACAAGCCAAAGTTGATTCTGCACAGGCTAATGTAAATTCTGCTTCAACTGCTGTAAGTGATGCTCAAAGTCAATTAAACAGTGCTTCAACTGCTAACACGGCTGCACAAGGTGCTGTTAGTGATCAACAAAAGGTAGTAGATTCTGCCCAAGCTAATGTAAATTCTGCTTCAACGGTTGTAAGTGACGCACAAGCTAGTGAAAGCAACGCACAAAAGAACGCTGATCAAGCAACTCCAGCGAATATTCAAGCTGTTAAAGATGCTATTAGTAATCAAGAACAGCAAATCAGCAAGGACACTGATACTATTAATGCTGATGATCAAGCTGTAACTACTGCTCAAAATAATGTTAGTTCAGCCCAAGCAAATGTAAATAACGCAAATGCTAAACGTGATAATCAACAAAAGGTAGTAAAATCAGCTCAAGATAATGTTAAGAACGCTACTGATATTCTTAACAATAGTTCACAAGCTAAGGCTAAAGCCCAAGATAACTTGGATGCTGCTAATGCTAAAGTTAACAATGATACTAACGCTGTTAATACTAAGCAAGGAGAAGTTGATACTGCTACTGAAGCTAAGAAAAATGCGGATGCTGATTTAGCTAAGGCTCAAGATGCTGAAAAAGCTGCTCAAAAAGATAAGGATGCTAAACAAACAGTAGCAGATCAAACAAAGGCTGCTTTGGATACTGCTAATGCAGCTGTTAAAGATACTCAGGCCAATGTTGATGCAATTAACGATAAGTTAGCTAATGTTCAGGATGCATTAAATAATATTAATACTATAAATATTCCTAATGGTTATGCTGATACCTTGAAAGAATATCATTCGTCACCAAGTGCTGATCTAAACAGCAAACTAACTTCCCTAGGAGAAGAAGCATTAAAAAACAATGAATATAAGCCTAATAAGGACGATCAATCCGTTAAAGTAACTTTTGGACCTAATCAACCATTATCGGTAGAAATCGAAACAAAGCTTACTCAATTTGTTGCAAGTCTTGTTAATCCATTAAGAAAAGAACTTGGCTTAGAACAACTGACCATTAATCAAGGTAGTCTTGATTTTGCACAATCTGTTTCACAACAGTATGAAAAAGATAATTGGAATATGTGGGAAAAGGGTTGGCATGATACGAAAGGCATTAACGAAGTTGCATCTAATTTTGGACTACAACATGGTCCATTTAAGGATTATCTCAATCAAATGTATGAAGATTTGTCTAGTGGTAATGATTCTGCGGGTACTGTTGAGACAACATTAAATGAACTAAAAGACAGAGTATATGGTTCGACAATTAACATGCTATTTGCAGATGGTGATAGTACTAATCCAACAAATGGTTGGGGACATGCATTTAGCTTATCAGGTTTGATGTATGATGGATTTGGAGAAAATAATGAGTCATTAGGTGTTATGATTGATGATATGGGTCAAATTCATTACTTGATTGTTCCTTCAACAGCAACAGATTCCTCAACAACAAACGCTGTAGATAATGGTAAGTATGCTACTGAAATGAACAATAAGGTGGAGATCCCTGACCAGTTTGCCTTACTAACAAACCAGAAGAATAATTTAACTAAGAAGCTTGAATTAGTAAACAATAGCTTGCAATCTGCTAAGACTGATCAAGCCACTAAGCAAAAGGCGAATGATGTTTCACAAGCTGCTTTAACTGCTGCAAATCAAGTTTTAACGGTTGTACAAAATAATGTTAATGCTAAGACTAACGCTGTTAAGACTACTAATGACAACTTAACTAAGGCTCAAAATGAATTAGCTCAATTACAGAGTCAATTAAGGGCTGATCAAGCTAGTCAAAAGCAGGCACAAGCTGACGTGGATTCATTTGCTGCTGATATAGCTACTAAGCAAGCTAACCTCCAAAAGGCTAATGATAACCTTAAGGCAGAACAAGGACGGTTAGGTATTGCACAAGGTAACCTAGATAATGCTAATAAGGCTTTAAGTGATGCTAATGACAATTTAGCCCAAAAGAAACAAGTAGTTGAAAATGATAATGAAACCCTTAAAGTTGATAATGATAAACTAGTTCAACTACAGAATAACCTTAGTGACTTACAAAACGCTCCTAAGTTATTAGCTGCTGCTAAGGAGCAAGTTGCGACTGCTCAAAAGGCTTTAGCTGATGCACAAGAAGCTTACAATGTAGCTAATGATAAATTAACTAGCCTTAAGCAGACTGCTGCTGGCACTGCAACAAATGTTTCTAAGGCACAACAAGCTCTTGCAGAAGCAAAGAATAATGAAGCGACTGCTAAAGAAGCATTAAGTCAAGCACAACAAGCATTAACTGAATTACAGCAAAAAGAAGCACTTGCTAAGCAGGTTGCGGAAGAACAAGCTAAATTAGCTGCTGAAAAGGAAGCTAAAGATAATGGTTACCATATCGAAAATAACCAAGTTGTTGACGCTAAAGGTAATAGTGTTAATGGCTGGACAGTTAAAGGCAATCAAATTGTTAGCCCAACTAATGCTACTGTAGATCCTGCTGTTACTGTAACAACCAATGTTAGTGTTAATAGTAAGGGCCAAGTACAACCACAAATTAGTGTTACTACTAATGGTGTTAAGACTGTAGCTGTAACTGAATCAGCAAATCCAGTATCAGTTGCTACTGTGCAAACCCGCGAACAATACAAGCAACAATTAAAGAGCAATAATCAATTACCACAAACTGGTAATAATGATAGTGCTGTTCTTTCACTTACTGGAGTAGCACTTGCGGCAATGTTGAGTTTGTTCGGTATTAAGAAGCGTGAATTCTAATTTAGAATAGAAAATGTAAATATTACTATGTAAAAAGGTTCAGCCAATTGAAGTTAGTTGAACCTTTTTTATACATTCATATTACTGTAAAATTAATATGAATGTTGATAACTAATTATTAAATTATAGATGAGGTGTAATGAATGAACGATAAAATAAAAAATATAAATAAATTGATGGGGGGGGTAAAAACAGCCCTCTAATTAACCTAGTCATTGTCTTGAGAAAGGCGGTGGCGTAACTATGACAGAACTTAAAAGTTTGTCTTCAGATTTATTATTTCAGAAACAAAAAGATTTGAAACTCTATTCCGAGGAAGACGTTAAAAATAAATTATTGTTACCTCTACTTAATCAATTAGGGTATAGTTCGGAACATAATATGCGGTTTGAGAATCCTATACGTGTTCAAGTAGGACGTAAAAAGATAGTTGTGCGTTCAGATATTGAAATTTTAGTTGACAACAAAGTAGCAATTGTAATTGATGTGAAGGCACCGGATGTCACATTATCAGAAAGTGATTTGCTCCAGGCTTCTTCATATGCTAAATTGGTTGACACACCACCTGCTTTGTATAGTTTTGCTACTAATGGACATGATCTATTAGGCATTAATAACATTGATGGCACTAATGTAAATTCTATTCCCGATTTGGCTTCGCTAATTGCGGATTTACAAGGCCAAATTAGGCCTTTTACTGACATTGAGCTTAAAGAAGTTAAAAGCACACTTATTACAATTATGGCAACTGATGATTTATATCAAGTGATTCGCCAATGTAAAAAAATTATTGAGAATAAGGCTCTTATTCGTTCTGATCAGTCATTTAAGGAAATGACGAAAATTATGTTAGTGAAAATGAATGAAGAAAGGCGAGCACGTAATAAAGGACTTTCGAATCGTTTCAGCACACAATGGCTTTCTATCAGTGCTTCAAAAAACAGTTGTAGTGAATTAGATAGTTTTAAGGAATTGTTTAAAGAGGCAGTTTCAACGTATAAGGGTATTTATCGACGTAATGATCCTGGTATTCTAATTAACGATAACCAAAGTTTAATTGATGTTGTTAAATTAATTGAACCATTTTCTTTGCTAGGAACTGGTGATGACATTAAAGGTGCTGTTTATGAAATTTTTCTTAAGGCTAATTTGCGAGGAGATTTTGACCAGTATTTTACTCCTCGTGAAATTGTTGACTTTATGGTTAAGTTATCTAAACCAAAATATAAAGAGAAATTTGTTGATCCGGCTGCGGGATCTGGTGGCTTTTTAGTAGCTGCATTTCAATATGTTAATCAGGCCATTAATAACAAGCATTTGTCCGCGCATGATTATGACATAGCAACAAAGCACTTAGTTGAAAAGGATATTTGGGGTCAAGAAGCTGACTATGATTTACACATTTTAACAAAAATCAATATGATTATGCATGGTGATGGTTGGAATAATATTTATCAGGGTGATTCATTAAAAACTAAATACTTACCTGATAATTATTTTGATTTAGTGTTAGAAAATCCACCCTTCACAATTTCATATGACGATAGCACAGTATTAAAACAATATGAGTTGGGTGTTGAAGAAAAAAAGCAAGAATTAGATCTTCTTTTTGTAGAAAAATCCTTGAATTTGTTAAAGCCGGGTGGCCGTTTATCTATTATTATTCCTGAGGGAATGTTGAACTTAAAACGCTATTCCAAATTTAGAGAATGGTTATTACAGAAATGTTGGCTGTTATCAACTATCTCATTACCAGCAGGAGCTTTTCAACCGTTTGGCAATTCTGCTTCTAAAACAGCCATTTTAGAAGTTATGAAAAAGACATCAAACATTGAGTACAAGCCTAAATACATTTTTGCTGCTAGAGCAGAGAAGATTGGCTATGAATGCGGAAAATCAACGTATCGTAGAATTCGTTACAATGATTTGGTTTGGATTAATCAATGCCACAACTCTTACTCGGATACTTTGCAAAGTAATTCGAGAACTAATGCTAAAAGTGTTTGGATTCCTTATGAGGATATACATAATGATCGTATAGATGCTGGAGAATTTTTGAATCGTAATAGTAATGAGATTCACCTTTCTGATATTTTTAATGTCGAGTCGCCATCATCTAAAATTATGGATGATAAATTTTATAATTATGTTCAAGTTCCATTTATTTCTGATGATACTGGAACCTTACTTAAAATTCAGCGCATTAAGGGCGAAAATATTAATGGCAACAGGTTAAATCAATTGAATCCTGGAGATATTTTCTTTACAAGAATTAATCCTCGTAAGCGTCGAATTGGTGTGGTTCCATTATCGTTGAAAGAACCAATCTATATATCTAATGAAGTTTATCACCTTAAATGGCATGAAAATAGCTTCCTATCAAAGGAAGAACAATTTGCTATTGTTCCGTTGTTACGATCTGAAGAACTTACCGATCAGTTAGTTACTATTGCAACAGGTTCTTCTTCTTCACGAGCAAGAGTATATTCTGATTCATTGAGTGATTTAAGATTGCCTAAAGACTTTTTTGAGCAGAATAATTTAGCAAATCTTTCTCATGCTATCCCTATAAAAGCAGATAAAATTTTTCAAGCAATGATGGATTATGCAAATTTGATTAACTTATAAATTATTCTTACTGAGCACTAAGCTGAGGTCTAGTCACGGATCCTTCTAATAAATATGATCGAAAAATCTGTATTCCTTGTTTAAGATAGGGAATACAGATTTTTTAGTTTAAAGGGGAATTTATAATGACGGACAAATTATTTACAGATTATTATTTAGAATGGATTCATATGTATAAAGAAGGATCAGTACGTCAAGTAACATTAGATAAGTACTACTTAACTCATCGGGAATTACAAAAAAGGTGGCCACTTATGAAAGTTAAAAGTATTAATCATTATAATTATCAGAAGTTAATTAATGAATATGCTGAAACTCATGAATACCTAACCGTTAAGGGATTTCATCATCATTGTAAAGCTGCGATTATGGATGCTATTGAAGATGGACTGCTTGTGAAAGATCCAACTAGACACTTAACAATCAAAGGGAAACGTCCAAAAACAAAGAAAATTAAATATTTAAGTTTGTTAGATTTGAAACGTTTAGTTAACCAGTTGGACTTAAAAGGTCATTTAAATATAGATTGGTTAATTTTATTGATAGCTAAGACAGGGATACGCTATGCAGAAGCATTGGGAATTACAGTTAAAGACTTTGATTTTGAAAATCATCAGTTGCAAATTAATAAGACGTGGGACTACAAATCAAAAAATGGTAAGTTTCAAGAGACCAAAAACAATTCTTCAGTAAGAACTATCAGTGTAGACCCGATTACATCAGAACAGTTTCAAATGCTAACTAAAGATTTAAATCCTGACAAGCCCATTTTTCTACAAACAGGTAAGCGAATATATATTTCCACTATTAATAATCACCTCACCAAATATTGTAAGAAAGCCGGAGTTGATGTTATTTCTGTGCATGGGTTAAGGCATACTCATGCCTCGTTATTAATCTATGATGGAGTTTCAATTCCTAGTGTGGCGAAAAGATTGGGTCATTCAAACACAATCACTACGCAGCAAACTTATTTACACATAGTAAAGGAATTGGAAGCTCGGGATAATCAAAAAATATTGGAAAATATGATTCGATTGTCTTAAACTTTGTCCAAATTTGGACGAACCAAAAGGGAAAATACCTTACCATTTTGAATTTAACTTAGTAATTATTCGGTTTAAATTAGGAAAGATTACATAAAACTGTAAAATTTTGGCTTCTTACTCAGAAACGAAATGAACAAAATTATAATAGAGAACTGGAAGAATACAACTCAAAACTTGCCGATGAACAAAGCAAATTATCTGGTAATAGTATCGATATGAATCAGATCTTTCAGAATCTTTATCTATCAGGTGAGCCTCAGGCAACCGTCAATGTTGAATGGAATAAACAACCTTTACAGTCATGGGCCGATAAGAATGTAGGAGTTAATGACTTTCCAGGGTACATTGATAAACAATATAATTGGCATGCGTATGGAGCTATGTTTAATGGCAGTCAAGATGGAACAATTGCAACTGCAACTTATACCAATCTAAAAAACTCCTACTATGTTGACCTAAATGGGCAGAAACATAGTATTGCTAAAATGGTACATGTTTTTAGCAACCTTAAAGCTAGTGGTAACAATAATAATCATCCTATTTTAGAGTTCTCAAATGATCCAGTTAATAATATGAACATTTTATGGGCAACTAGTGTTGATGAACAAGTATTTTTCTATGATGAGAATAACCAGTTAATTAATTTACCAGCAGATAGTGCTTGGCTTATTTTGAGTTCTATGAATCATTATGATTGGGCACCATCACATCAAGAAGCAGTTAATGTTTTAGAAAATGGCAAGCTTTATCAGCAAACAACCAATCCTGACTCTACAGTTCATGCTGATGGAACAGCATATGAAGATAAAGGTGATGGATCATATCAGCATATTTTAACTGATGGTGGTACAGTCTTTGCTAATATTCAAAATGGTGTAAAACTACGTTGGAGCTTACCTGGACTGGATTGGCAACATGAACACAATCGAACTTATGGAAACAGTGTAGTTAATGACCCAATTTATAATTGGTATCTTGGAATGTTGGAAACAACAGTTGGAAAGTCACCTGTACCAACTCCACCAGTTCGTAAAACAAGTGAAGTACACTATCACTACAACCCATCCGTCATTCGCTTATAATCCCGAACAATAGACGAGAATAGTTTCTTTCTTCATACCGCAAAATAAAAAGCGCCAACCAAAGTCAGCGCTATGGTTACTACTTGAGCAGCCATAAAATTAATGTGTTATAATATAGTTACTAATATGATAAGGCCGTGTGTTGTGGGTGCTTTCTAGCTCACATATCGGTTTAGCGTGGGCGCCTTATAGGCGCTCTTTTTTGTTTTAAAACACTAAATCATCTATATTGTTCGGAAAATATAAGTCAATAGCGGATGGGTTGTAGTGATAGTGTACTTCGGTGGTTTTTTCAGCTGGTGAGACTGGTTTTTCAATATTAGGTTTAGTGGGCGGTGTAGGTTTCTTTTCCTTAAATGGAGTTTGAGGGATTGTAGTAGATGGCATAGCCCATGTATAACCATAGGTTCCTTCTGGCCCTCGACCATAAACATCAGAACTATAAGTCATAGTATAACTGTTACTCCCGGGAGCTATCAGACCCACTGTAGCCCCATAGTATTGCCCAGCTTCACCCGAATTATCCCAGGCAATCCAGCCGTCCTGACCATCCTTATAATTTGTTATTAAAAGATTACCTTTAGTAAAATTACCACCTGGTATACCATTAGCTGAATATAGATTATTGTTTTCTAAAATCGCATAGCTAACTGAGTTGTCGGCATTGAACTTTAGCCGAATATTGTCATTAACAAAGATTGATCCCATTTTACCATTGCCGGAATCTGTAATTGATGATCCGACTAGTTGATAAAAATTGATATTATTTGTTCCTTGGACATATTCGTGTCTACCTTTAGTAGCTTCTGGTCCAGCATTAAGACTAGAAACTGTTATCCAAGCATTGTTACCAAAAGTGATTGGATTATCATTTTCATCAAAAAGCTGATAAGTTACGGAAACTGGATTAACACCCATGTACCAGAAACCTTCTGTCGGATCGGTATTGACGAAAAGCAAAGGCCAATCTGTACCATTACCGCTAGTTGAATATTTTTCAACAATCTTAGTAATTTTATGATTATTACCATTATCATCAGTGTATGAACTATTTTGAAGATTAGTAAAAGTAGCAGTAACGCTAAAATTACCTTCATTAATATTATTTGCAACAAAAGCGTACTGGGTAGAACCTTCTCCATATGAATTTTGTCGCGTTAACGTCCAAGGATATTTGCCCCATGACAAATATTTAGTCCCACTCATATCGTAAGTAAAACCATTCTTTCCACTTTGATCAGCATTTCCTAGATTCCAACCATTTGGATTATTTGTTCCTTGTGCGTTACTAAATGATACTTTTGCATTGGCTTCTTTATCCAACCTTAATCCTTGATTGACCATTCCAGAGCTTATAACGTTGCCATGCTTTGCAATATTATTTTTATCTAAATATGCTGCCCAATCCTTGTTGAATTTATCAAGGTCCGTTTGATATTTAGCCAAATCTTTCTGAGATTGCTCGTTTTCTTGATTGTATAGTGCTAATTTTTGTTGATAGTCAGTATTAGCTTTATTAAATTCATCGATATTTCGTTTCTGAGTTACGGTATAGAAAAAGGTAAAAATGTAGCGAATAATAAAAACTCCGGCAAATAATTCCTTTATTATTTCTATTAATGTTTGTAATTAATTTGAAACTTCATATATAAACCACACTCTCGAAAAGCATTGATGACTTACCAAATAAAGCAAGTATTAGAGAAATTAAAGCAGACTTTATTAACTTATATACCGGTTCGTTCAATGTTCGACTGCTATTATAAAACAAGCAGTTGCTTAGTTATTAGGTGAATAAGATGCAAACCTCGTTCGTAATCCGAACGAGGTTTGTTTTTTAACTAAAATACGAACAAACTATCAAATTGTTTAAGTTACTTGGCAAAATAAATTTAAAAAGTTTTTTGAGAAAATTTTACTGAAACACTATAAACCTTGTTATAACGGTGTTTAAAGCTGTTGTATTTTAGGGTGGCAAATGTTGTGTATTAAAAAATAAAGATTAGTGTTCTCATTGTAATTTATAAAAAAGGAGATTTTTTTATGATTGTTAAAGAAAGAAAAAATCTTAAACCAATCACTCAAACAACGCGGCACTATAAGTTGTATAAAGACGGTAAGCATCTTGTTACAGCCGGAATTGCTTCGTTATCAGTTATTGGAGTTATGGCAGTAAGCTCTGAAATTACTGTTCATGCTGATACTAATAACGACGCTAATGGAGCTCAGCAAACGACTACAGGTGGTAATGCTGTTACAGCTACAACTGCAACGTCAACTACCACGTTTAACGCTGCTAATGCAGGTACTCCAGTTAACACTAATCAGGTGACTGAATCAAAGGCAAGTACAGCAGGTACCATTACACAGCCTGTTAATATTGACCACTCTCAATTAAATAATGCTGTTAACCAAGCGCGTCAGGCAGGTATTACAGTTAATCAAAACTCAACTACTACTCAAACTGTAAATTCAGATCAAGTTGATGCAGCTAAGCAAAGTATTCAAAACGATGAAACTAAGCAAGCACAAAAGATTCAACAGGTTACCCAGAAATATCAAAACGAGAATTCAAATTATCATAATTTTAATGGTTCTAAAGGTGATACCACACAATTAGACGCTAAAGTTAATGCTGCTCAATCAGTTTCTGGTTTAACTATTAAACGCGATGCAGATCAAGTAACTACTAAGAATGCTGATGATACTCAAGGTATTCAAAATGCAGTAAATAATGCTACCAAGAGTAATAATGAACAAGCACAAACTATTCAAAATGCAATCGATACTCAGAAACAAAACAATCAAGAATATGATCAAGAAAACTCAAATTTTCAACAAAAGATTAAAAGCCTTACAACTGATCAGCATGCGACGGGCTCCTCATTTTTCATGAATGGTAGTGATAATAAGAATGGCTATATGAAAATTGATTATAACTACGACGTGACATATCACTATAATATGGCTACTGATCAAATTATTGTTACCAATATAAAGATTAATTTAAATCGAGAAGAACCTACACAAAAGGGAAACGGATTTTGGGACACTGTAATTTTCGCTAATCCTAATGCTAATCTTCCACAAGAACTGGGGAATTACTATCTACCTAATGGTGATTTACCTGGTATTAATGGTGATAGTTTGTGGAATAAGTATGGAAATAATAATAAAGATGTCTTTGCCTTTGTATCTCAAAATAACCAAACGGAACAGTATACAATTAAATACAATACATCCGGCATAACTCCTTATGCAGTTAATCGAAATAGTGATGGAACATTCACATTGTTCAAGACTATGGATAGAGGAAATTTACCTAACCATAGTGGTAATGGCGATCAAGGATGGCACATTTGGTGGATCAATGGTAATCTAAAAAAGACAATTACAGTCCCACAAGCTCCACAGCGTAAGACATCAGAAGTCCACTATCACTACAACCCAGTGAAAGTACAATTTACTCCAGGATTACCAAATAGCGTTAATTACCAACTTCACAACTTGAATGTTAATACTACTCCAAGAAAGAATTGGGTTAATGGTATTCAAAGTGTCAACAATAAAGTTGGAATTAACGATGATATTGTTCACGCTCGGGTTGACATGAACTACTTGAAGCCAAGTCAAATTGATGGTGGTTTAACCAGTCTGAAGGTCTCTGATAACTATTCTAAATATGCTAACGCCGTTGATTATGCAGGCGCACAAGTTTACGAAAATGAACAAAACGCAACTACTAATTACGATATTGTAAATACTGGTCAACAAGTTACTGCTACGCGGAAAAACCCAGCTTCAGCTAATGGCGGTAAAGTTTCATTGGTTATTGACTTTAAGATCAAACCTGGCGTTAAGACCGGAACAGTCTTTGAAAACTCAGGTTCAGGTACCATCAATGATAAGACTGTCCCAACTAATGATGCACAGATTCAAACTTACCAACAAGAAACGGTTAAGCACTGGATGGATGGTAACAAGGTTGTTGATGACAAGACTGAAATCAACGGTGATATTGTTACAACTCAAGTTCACATGAGCTTACCAGATCAAAGTAACTTAATTGCACCATTAAGTTATATATCAGTTGATGATAACTACACTGATTTTGCTAACAAGGTTCAATTCTTGGGTTACCAAGTTTGGGAAAACGGTAAGAATGTTACGGATCAATACAATGTTACTAATGCTAACAACCATATCACCGCTGTTCGTAAGAACGCTTCTGCTGCTCCTGCTGGTGAGGTTGTCTTAGTTGGTACCTTCAAGATTAATGATAATGTTGCTAACGGCACGAAGCTTGTTAACCGTGGTTCTGGTCGGTTGAACAACCATACTGTTGACACCAATACACCATCAGTTGTTACCTTTACGCAAAGCGTTGACAAGCACTGGGTAGACAATGGTCGGACGGTTGACACTAAGACCTATATTGCTGATGATTTGGCTACTACTAATATCACTACAACACTACCGAATCCAAGTAGTTTAGCTCACCCGTTAACTTACTTGTCCATTGATGATGATTACACGGACTTCATGAACAAGGCTCAGTTGCAAAACTACCAAGTTTGGGAAGGTAATAACAATGTTACTAGTGAATACACCGTCACTAACTACAACGGTCACTTGACCGCTGTACGGAAAGACGCCTCAAAAGCTCCTGGTGGTACTTTACGCTTAGTTGCTACTTGGAAGATTAATGATAATGTTCCTTCAGGCACTAAGTTAACTAATAAGGGTTCTAGTCGGATTAACAATCACACGGTTGAGTCTAACCAGCCATATGTTGTTACTTATACTCAATCTACTGATAAGCACTGGGTAGACAACAACCAAGTTGTTGACGATCACACTTATGTTGATGGCGATAATGTTAACGGTCGTGTATCGATGACTCTACCAAACCCAAGTGATTTGGCTAAGCCACTTAGCAACGTAATTATTCGTGATGATTACACTAAGTTTATGCAAGATGTTGATTATGTTTCTGCTAATGTTACTGAAAATAATAAAGATGTTTCTGGAGAATATAACATTGCCAATGAGAATGGTGTTGTTACAGCAACTAGAAAAGATCCATCAAAAGCTCCTGCAGGTAATGTTCAATTAAACGTAATCTGGCGCACTCATAAGAACTTGCCAACTGGTACTAAACTTATTAACTCTGGTTCTGGCACTATTAACAATAAGACTGTTAATACACCAGATCGGACAATCTATACATTTTACAACACTAGTGATAAGCACTGGGTTGAAGGTAACCGGAAGGTTGATGGTTTAACTCAGATTAACGATGACTTAATTCATGCTGAAATTTCAACTGCTCTACCTGATCCAAATCAATTGGCTAAGAAACTTGAAGCAGTTCAATTAGTAGATAATTGGTCGGACTTCAAGGATAAAGCCAAAGTTACGAGCTACCATGTTACTGAAAATGATAAAGACGTAACTGATCAATATAATGTGGTAGTAGATAGTAACAATGGCTTTGTAACTGCAATTCGTAAAGATGCTTCTACTGCACCTGGTGGCATAGCTAAGTTGTTAGTTGATTGGAAGATTAACCATGATGTGGCTTCCGGTACTAAATTGCGTAACACAGGTTACACTTTGGTAAACAAGAGCCAAGTTAACGTACCAACGGTTGATACTGTAACCTTTACCCCTAAGACTGATAAGCACTGGGTAGAAGGCAGTCAAAATGTTGATGATAAGACTTATGTTTCTGGTGATGAGGTTCACGGTAATGTTTCCATGACTTTACCAGACCCAAGTACCTTAGCTAAGCCGCTTTCCAAAGTTATCGTAATTGATAACTACACTGATTTCGCTAATAAAGTTACTTATGAGAATGCCAAAGTTTATGAAGGCAATAAGGATGTAACTTCACTTTACAATATTGTTAATAAAGATGGTGTTGTCACTGCTACTAGGAAGGATGCTTCTACTGCACCTGGTGGTACGGTTTACTTGAAGGCTAACTGGAAGTTAAACACTAACTTACCTAATGGTACTGTGCTTACTAACAAGGGTTCAGGTCAAATTAACAATGACTTAGTTCCAACACCAGACCGGAAAATTTATGTCTTCACGCAGACTGCTACTAAGCACTGGAAGGCTGGCAGTCAAAATGTTGATAGTAAGACTGTCATCAATGATGATGTAATTCATTCTGAAATCAGCATGACCTTACCAGACCCAAGTACTTTAGCTACGCCATTGACTGATGTTGAAATTGAAGATGATTATACCAACTTCTCAAGTCATGTTGGCTTACCAACAGTTACCCTTTACGAAAATGGTAACGATGTATCTGACCAATATAACGTTACCCTTAATAGTGATCACAGTAAGGTTACTGCTGTACGTAAGGATGCTTCTACTGCACCTGGTGGTACTTTAACCATGGCCATTTCTTGGAAGATCAACCATGATACTGCTTCTGGCACAACTTTTACTAACAAGGGTACTGGTACCATTAACCACAACTCAGTTAAGACTAACCAACCAGATGTTAAAACTTACACGCCTCAAACTGATAAGCATTGGACAAATGCTAAGGATCAAGACGTTGATAACAAAGTCTTTATCGCTGGTGATAGTGTCAACAGTAAGGTTTCAATGACTCTTCCTGAGCCAAGTCAATTAGCTGAGAAGCTTAAGAAGGTTCAAGTGATTGATAACTACGCTGATTTTGCCGATAAGGTTGACCTCAAGGGCTACTCCGTTACTGAAAATGGTAAGAACGTTACAGATCAATACGATATTGAAGTAACTAAGGATCATCAAATCATTGCTACGCGGAAAGAAGCTTCAACTGCTCCTGGTGGAATAGTTATCTTACATGCTCAATGGACTTTGCATAAGGATGTTCCGACCGGCACTGTACTTACTAACAAGGGTTCAGGTCAAATTAACAACGACTTAGTTCCAACACCAGATCGTCAAATCAAGACTTACACCCAAGACACTGATAAGCACTGGATTAATAATGGTGGTCAGGTTGTTGACGGTAAGATCGCTATTAACGATGGTATTGTTACCGCTCGTGTTGACATGACCCTTCCTAAGGCTTCAACACTTGGTAGTGATATTCATAAGATTCAGTTAACTGATGATTTCTCCAGATTTGCCAAAGACGTTGATATTCAAGGTGTTCACGTTTACGAAGGTGACAAGGATGTTACGAGTGAATACGACATTTCTATTGATCCGACTGGTAAAGTCGTTGCTACTCGTAAGGATCCATCCAAGGTTAATAATCACCAAGGTGAATTACCGGTCACTATGCAGGCAGTAATGAACGCAAAAGATTCTCTTGATACTAATAACTTAACTACTAAGGTATCCGGTAATCTGAATAATAATTTGTTTGCTTCACGTGCAGCATTGTTCAACTCATCCTTTATCCAAACCCACGTAGCTTCAGCTGATGGTAAGATCAACTCCCAAGTTGATATGCAGCTTCCGGAAAGCAATGAGGGCGTAAATAAAGTTGCTGTAACTGATGATTACACTAACTTTAGTAAATATGCTCAGGCTAAGGCTGTACATGTTTATGAAGATGGTAAAGAAGCAACTGCTAACTACACTGTTAAAGATGATGGTGCTGGTCATGTAACAGCTACTCGGAATAACACTGAAAATCTTAATGGTGGTCAAGTTTCAATGAAAGTTGACTACAAGATTAAGGGCAATATTCCTAACGGTACTGTTCTTGAAAATCATGGTTCAGGAACAATTAATGATGAAACAATTCCAACTAACACTCCATCAATTACAACCTTTACACAAGCAGCTGAAAAACACTGGACCGAGAACGACCAAATTGTTGACGGACGAGTAGTTGTTGATGGTTCAACTGCTCATGCAAAGGTAACAACAACATTGCCAGAACCATCACAATTAACTGATCCGCTTACTAATGTATCTATCAAGGATGATTATTCGAGGTTTGCTAAGGACGTTGACTTGAAGGATGTTCAAGTTCTTGAAAATGGTAAATTAGCAACTGATGAGTACAAGCTTGAAAAGAATGCTGGTTCTGTTGTTGCAACTCGTAAGGACCCTGCTAAGACTCCAGGCGGAAATGCTCAATTACTATTGACGTTTGACGTTCATAAGGATGTTCCATCAGGTACCAAGCTTGAGAATGCTGGTTCATCGACTATCAATAATCATACGGTTAAGACCAACACTCCTTACATTGAAACCTACTTACCAAATCCAACTAAGAATGTCGTAATTAGTGTTGATAATCAAAAGAGCCTTAATGGTCAAAAAATTAAGTTGAATCAACGCTTTGATTACAAGTTAGCCGGAGCAACCTTACCAGCTAATGTCACGTCATTAACAGAGTACGGTTTCCATGATGATTATGATCAAATTCATGATCAATACAATGCTGGTTACACAGTTCTTCTGAATAAGGATATTACGTTGAAAGACGGTACAGTTCTTAAGAAGAATACCGATGTAACTAAGTACACGACTCAAGTAGTTGATCCTGAAAATGGTAAAGTGGATATTGAGTTTGACAAGGACTTCTTAAATAAGGTTGATGTAGCTAAGAGTTCCTTTGGTGCAACAGCTTACTTGAAGATGAAACGTGTTAAGAGTGGGACAGTCCACAATAAGTACACAAACACAATTAACAATGTTGAATTCACTTCAAATAAGGTTACAACAACTACTGAAGAGCCAGAGCAACCTGAGACTCCACAAAAGCCTCAAACTCCTGAAAAACCAGCTACTCCTAAGACTCCGGAATCATCAAAGACTCCTTCAACTCCGGTTAAGGAAACTCCACAGACACCAATTCAAGTTACAACTCCTGTACAAACACCAGCTGCACCAGTTATGGCTGCTGTTACTCCTGCACCTATTCAACAGGCTGCTCAACAACCAAC
>BLMQ01000189.1:0-3764 GCA_011958095.1 Lactobacillaceae bacterium
CCCTGGACCCACGGATTAAGAGTCCGTTGCTCTGCCAGCTGAGCTAACTGCCCATATCCTTTAACAGAATACTTAAACAGTTTAACCTGTTATTGATCAAATGTCAAATATTTTTCATAAGTTTTTAGAAAATATTTATGGAACTTTTCCCTGTGCTATAATAGAGGCACTGATATATAGCAGATTTAAAGTAATTAATCAATTAACCCAATGGAGGGAATCATTGATATGGCAAAGAAAATTTTAGTTGTTGATGATGAAAAACCAATTTCTGATATCATCAAATTTAATCTTGAAAAAGAAGGATATGAAGTTGTCGTAGCCTATGATGGCGAAGCGGCTTTAGAACAAGTTGAAACAGAAAATCCTGATTTAATTATTCTCGACCTAATGCTGCCGAAGATCGATGGACTTGAAGTGGCCAAGCGGGTTCGGGCTAAGCATACCATGCCGATTATTATGGTAACCGCTAAAGATTCGGAACTAGATAAAGTGCTAGGGCTTGAACTTGGGGCCGACGATTATGTTACTAAGCCATTCTCCAACCGCGAACTAGTAGCACGAGTAAAGGCTAATTTACGGCGTCAAGCAACTCTGAAGGCACCAGCAGAGGAAGAAAATAATACCGATATTCAAATTGGCGACCTTACGATTCATCCTGAAGCCTACACTGTAACTAAGCGGGGCGAAAATATCAATTTAACGCATCGTGAGTTTGAGCTTTTACACTATCTAGCTCAACATATTGGACAAGTTATTAACCGTGAACACCTTCTTCAAACTGTATGGGGTTATGACTATTTTGGGGATGTACGAACAGTTGACGTTACCGTTCGTCGGCTTCGTGAAAAGATTGAAGACAACCCTAGTCACCCACAATGGTTAATTACCCGGCGTGGTGTTGGCTATTACCTAGCAAATCCTGATCAGAATTAGAGGCTGAACCATTGTGAACAGCAAGTTAAAATTTTATCAATCGATTCGTTTTAAAATCGCTCTCGTATTCGTGTTAATTTTGATGTTAACACTTGAATGTGTTGGGGCGGTTTTTGTGCGTCAATTAGAGCATCAAAACCTTAATACGTTTAAGCAAACCATTGAATTACCGTCTTACGTTGATAATTCTTTAGCAGAGCAGTTATCACGATCAAATACTAAAAAAGCTAACAAACAGATTAATCAAATTCTTTCAGAAGTTAATAATAATAACATTTCTGAAATCCGGGTGGTTGATAGTAAGAGTATTGTGCGGGGAACAAGCAACGCTGATAATCGGAGTGCAATCGGTCAGAAAACAACGGACCAAGCAATCAAAGCAACCTTATTAAATAATAGGTCGCATACCGAAAACCTGTACGATAATTCAAATCACACGCGTTACTATGTCAATGTGATTCCCCTCGTGGATAACAGTAATAATAACGTTGTGGGAGCTGTTTACCTGCGAGCTAGTCTGGAAAGTGTCTACTCTAATATTAATAATATTACGTTGGTATACTTATCCGCGGCAATGATTACTATTGTCTTGAGTTTAATCTTGGCAATTATTATTTCCCAGGAAATTACCCGCCCAATTGAAGAAATGAGGAAACAAACATTACGAATTGCCCGGGGAGACTATTCTGGTCAAGTAAAAGTATTGGGAAATGACGAGTTAGGACAATTGGCAGGAGCAGTTAATAATCTTTCTGTCCGGGTTGAAGAGGCACAGGAGTCGAGCGATTCTGAGCGACGGCGGCTTGATAGTATTTTATCCCATATGTCAGATGGGGTTTTAGCCACTGATCGGCGAGGAAATGTGACAATTGTAAATAATATGGCGTTACAGTTACTGGGTGTCGAAAATGAAGACGATTTAATTGGTAAATCAATTATTGATGTGTTAGATATTCGTCATGACTATACCGTTCGGCAACTAGTAAATGGTGAACAGCGCGAGATGATTATTGATATGTCAAACTCTGGCAATAATTTGATCTTAAACGCTTACTTCTCACCAATTCAACGTGAATCTGGCTTTGTCAGTGGGCTTGTGTGTGTCCTTCATGATGTAACGAGCCAGCAAAAAGAAGAACGCGAACGGAAGCAATTCGTTTCAAACGTCTCGCATGAGTTGCGGACTCCATTAACAAGTGTTAGAAGTTATGTCGAAGCATTAAGTGATGGTGCTTGGCAGGATAAAGAAATTGCTCCTCAGTTCTTAAAGGTTGTCCAGGATGAGACGGACCGGATGATTCGAATGATCAATGACCTGTTGAGTCTATCACGGATGGATGCAGGGACAACGAAGCTCAATCTGGAATACGTAAATATCAATGAGTTATTTAACTATATCTTGGATCGTTTCGATATGATTATTAAAAAAGAGGAAGATCCAAAAAAGAAAAAATATACCATTGAACGATACTTTACTAAGAAAGATTTATGGGTTGAAATTGATACTGATAAGTTTACCCAGGTAATTGATAATATTATGAATAACGCGATTAAGTATTCTCCAGATGGTGGTGTAATTACAACACGATTACTGGAGACACATAATCATGTTATTTTAAGTATTTCTGACCAAGGCCTAGGGATTCCACGAAAAGATCTTGGACGTATCTTTGATCGATTCTTCCGCGTTGATAAGGCAAGAAGCCGGAAGCAAGGAGGAACAGGTCTGGGACTAGCTATTTCCAAGGAAGTTATCAATATGCTTGGTGGACAAATTTGGGTTGATAGTGTAGAAGGCAAGGGTTCAACATTCTATATTTCCTTGCCATATGTACCTTATGAGGAGGAAGACTGGGATGATGAAGAAGCTGAAAAGTAATTGGCAAGCAATCGCCTTAACGGTTGTTGTGCTTCTTAGTTTATTCATTTCATGGATTGTCTGGACCAACCAATTTCCTTTTGAGGGAGCACGACACGAAAATTTCAATAATAACCAATCACAACAATATACACCGCAATCAATGGGCGATGTTTATCTTCCAACTAAAGCAGTTGAGACAAGTGAAAAAGGAACTCAGAATCAACTTTATAGCCCTAAAGCTAATTTAATTCTGAGCGTAAAAAAAGAGTTAGCAGATTGGAAATTAGGCCGGACAAATGTTGTCAAACAAAATAACAGTGATGTTTACCTGAGTTATTTGCGACGGCGGAACTCGTTAATGCTGACATATCCGGATGAGGTACCGAGCTCAGTCTTCAACGAAACATTTTCCCAGTCAATCGATACTGACCGGGTTAATCAGATTAACCATATTGTTATCCCATTAAACGGGCAACATGAGATTTACTTACTTGGTGACCACCATTATAGTGTGTATCGAGTACGGGTAGAGAAAGGAAAATTTAATCGCATTCGGCAACTCTTAAAGTCAATGGATCGGATCCCAGTTGACCATAAAATTATTAACGGAGTAGCGGTAATGATGTATCCGCGATCCTTTGAATTACCAGCATTAGGATATCAAATCACTGCGCAAAACATTGACACCCTTAGTGCTAGTCTAATGAGTACTAACCAACACACAACAATTACGGCAAATCGGAATGGCAACGAGACCACCTATACGGATGGAACCAATCGTCGGCTGATATTTAATCGCCAAGATGGAACGCTTAAATACGAAAATTACCTTAGTAAGGACGATCGGGAATCAACAAGCCAGATTTTCCCACACTTCTATAATAAGTTGACGACAATTGGAATTCCGCTTGATAATTTGCGCTATGATGAGGTGAGTGAGCATGGTCGTCGGTTAAACTATCGGGCT
>BLMQ01000190.1:0-2593 GCA_011958095.1 Lactobacillaceae bacterium
CCCTGGACCCACGGATTAAGAGTCCGTTGCTCTGCCAGCTGAGCTAACTGCCCATGTCTTTGACAACATAAATAATAATATCAACTTCCGATCATTTTCGCAAGTATTTTTCCGAATTTATTTAATAAATTTTCAAATCCATATTTTAATTAGGTGTCTAACTGTTATAATTAACAATAAAATTAAAATTGGGAGTAATTTCATGGCATTAAAAAAAGATAAATTTGAGCAAATGAACCGTTTATTGCGGAACTATATGATTAACATGAAGCATTTTTATACTGAACTTGCCCCTGAATTAGATATAACTCCACAGCAAGCTCATACGCTTTTTTATATCGAAAAACACGCTGGTCTTATTCAACGAGAATTAGGTGACCATTTCCATTTACGGAATGCTAGTGTTACCAGTATGGTGAAAAATCTTGAACGCGACGGGTATATTATCCGGAAGGCGGATCAAAAGTCAGCACGAATTAAGCGTATTTTTCTTACCAAAAAAGGTGAAGAAAAAACTAATGAGGTTAAAGAAATATTTGATAAAGCTTATTTGCAGATTATTGCCCGCCTCGATGAAGAAGATATTGATGCAATAGTTAAAGGGATGACTAATATTAATAACAATCTAAAAAATTAAGTTAGACTCTTGACAGTTAGGTATCTATGTATTTAAATATTCATCATCATTAAAAGTTAGATATTTAACTGTTAGGAGGCTTATGCTTTGAACAGAAATAAATTTAGTTTTCGAAGTTTTTTTAGTTTAATAAATCAATTACATCCGCAGTATATTAAGTTTTTTGTGGGAATCTTACTAGGTTTTATCTCCACGGGTGCTAACCTATTTGTTCCTCAACTAGCGCAAAAGCTAATTAATAATTTTAAGAGTATTAGTCCAACGTTGGCAATTTTAACAGTTGTCATTTTTATAGCAGGATTAATTACAAGTGCGTTATCAGGGTTATTATTAGGAATTTTTGGTGAAAATGTTGTTTCTAAATTACGGAAACAATTATGGCAAAAACTACTTAAAATGCCTGTAAAATATTTTGATGATGTTAAAACAGGCGAAATCAGTTCACGATTAGTTAATGATACGTCACAGGTGAAGGATTTACTTGCTTCAACATTACCAAATGCAATGACATCGCTTTTACAATTCGTTGGTGCACTGGTTATTATGTTAGCAATGGATTGGCGGATGACATTGTTGATGTTTGTGGCAGTTCCTTTAGTGATTTTAGTCATGCTACCAGTGATGAATCAGTCGCGTAAGATTGGTCGGGTTCGACAAGATGAATTAGCAAAATTTGCTAGTGATTCCACCGATGTATTGGGTGAGGTTCAATTAGTTAAGTCTTCAAACGGTGAAGAACATGAACTGGCAAAGGGAAATCGTCGTATTGACAATTTATATCATGTCGGGAGAAAAGAAGCATTGATTAACTCAGTAACGCAACCAATTACAAACATGCTCATGATGATAATGTTTCTTGGGATTCTTGGTTACGGAGCAATTCGCGTTATGAATGGTGCAATGACAATGGGCGCCTTAGTTTCATTTTTAATGTATCTTTTCCAGATTATTAGTCCTGTTGTTGTAATTAGTCAGCTCTTTAATAATATGGCAAAGACTAGCGGCGCCACGGAGCGTATTCAACAAATCTTAACTGAACCAGAAGAATTTGCTGCTGATAAAGCAGAAAAAGATATTGCGAGTGCACCATTGAAATTTGAGAATGTTGATTTTGCATATGAGGAAGGTAAGCCAGTCTTACGAGATGTTAGTTTTGAAACTAAACCCAATGCAGTGGTAGCTTTTGCCGGCCCATCTGGTGGCGGAAAGTCAACTATTTTCTCGTTGATTGAACGATTCTATCAGCCAACAGGTGGGGAAATTTTGATCGGCGAAGAGAATATCGAAAATGTAGACTTAGCCAAGTGGCGTGAACAAATTGGTCTCGTAAGCCAAGATGCCGCGGTAATGCCAGGAACTATTCGTGATAATTTAACTTATGGATTACGAAGAGAAGTCTCAGATGAGGAACTTTGGGACGCGTTAAGAATGGCTTATGCAGATGGTTTTGTCAGTGAAATGGAAGATCAGTTAGAAACTGAAATTGGTGAACGAGGGATCAAACTTTCTGGGGGACAACGGCAACGAATAGCGATTGCACGAGCTTTTCTCCGCGATCCAAAAATCTTAATGCTTGATGAAGCCACTGCTAGCTTGGATGATGAATCGGAGGCGATGGTTCAAAAAGCATTAGGAGACTTAATGCAAGGAAGAACGACGCTCGTAATTGCCCATCGCTTGAGTACGATTGTCGATGCCGATAAAATCTACTTTATCGAAAATGGAACAGTATCTGGTGCGGGAACTCATCAAGAATTACTAAAGACAACACCACTATATGCACAGTATGTTAAGGATCAGTTTAAATAAAAGTAAAGACTGCGAAAAGATGAGATTTTCGCAGCCTTTATTTTAAGTATGAAAAAAGCGACTGAGATAAAATCTCAATCGCTGTAAACCTCTGATGGGCAGTCAGGGGATCGAACCCTGGACCCACGGATTAAGAGTCCGTTGCTC
>BLMQ01000191.1:0-1661 GCA_011958095.1 Lactobacillaceae bacterium
TGTTACCTATGTTGGTGATGGGGTTGCTCGTGCCGATGGCTTAGATAATGCTATGGCTGGTGAGTTGCTCGAATTTAGTAACGGGGTCTACGGAATGGCTCAAAACCTCGAAAGTAATGATGTAGGTATTGTTATTTTAGGGGATTACACAGGCATTCGTGAAGGAGACACCGTTAAGCGGACGGGTCGAATCATGGAAGTACCCGTTGGCGATGCATTATTAGGACGGGTTGTTGACTCATTAGGTCGTCCAATTGACGGTCTTGGTGAGATTAAGACAGATAAAACTCGTCCAATTGAACGTAAAGCTCCAGGTGTTATGGAGCGTAAGAGTGTTAGTGTACCACTTCAAACTGGTATTAAGGTTATTGATGCCTTAGTTCCAATTGGACGTGGTCAGCGTGAATTGATTATTGGTGACCGTAAGACAGGTAAAACTGCCATTGCGTTAGACACTATTATTAACCAAAAGAACCAAGACGTAATTTGTATTTACGTTGCTATTGGTCAAAAGGAATCAACTGTTCGGGCTAGTGTTGAAACCCTTCGTAAGTATGGAGCATTAGATTACACAATTGTTGTTTCAGCTAGTGCTTCAAATCCTGCTCCAATGTTATACATTGCGCCATATGCAGGGGCTGCGATGGGTGAAGAATTTATGTTCAACGGTAAAGATGTTCTTATTGTTTATGATGATTTATCAAAACAAGCGGATGCATACCGTGAACTTTCATTAATTCTTCGTCGTCCTCCTGGTCGTGAAGCTTACCCTGGTGATATTTTCTATACTCACTCACGGTTGCTAGAACGTGCTGCTCGTTTGTCTGATGATCTTGGTGGTGGTTCAATGACCGCCTTACCAATCATTCAGACGCAAGCTGGTGATGTTTCTGCATATATTCCTACTAACGTTATTTCTATTACTGACGGTCAGATCTTCTTAGATTCAGATGAATTCTATGCAGGTCAACGTCCAGCTATCGATGCTGGTACTTCAGTTTCTCGTGTTGGTGGTGACGCTCAGATCAAAGCAATGAAGAAAGTTGCTGGTACTTTGCGTTTGGATATTGCTTCATACAACGAATTAGCATCCTTTGCTCAATTCGGTTCCGACCTTGATGCAGCTACGCAAGCTAAATTGGCTCGTGGTCAACGGACTATGGAAGTCTTAAAGCAGGGATTACATGATCCGCTACCAGTAGAAGAACAAGTTGTAACATTATTTGCTCTTTCACGTGGTTTTATCGATAAAGTCGAAATTGAAGATGTTCAACGTTACGAAAGTGAATTGGCTGCTTACATGCATGCTAACCACCAAGACCTCTACGACACCATCAAGAAGACTGGTAAGCTACCAGAAGGCGATGACTTGCAAAATGCTGTTGCTAAGTTCTCTGAAACATTTCAAGGAACTAAAAAGCAAGCCGCTGAAGAAAAATAGTTAATGATGATTAGTCGAAAGGACGGTGAGATTTAGTGCCAGCTTCACTCGCTGCAGTTAAACATAAGATTGATTCCACTAAGAGTACGCGTCAGATTACTTCGGCGATGCAAATGGTTTCAACCGCAAAACTGAATCAAATTCAACACCACACTCAGACCTACGAAGTATATGCTGAGAAGGTTAAGCAAATGTTGTCTGATCTGGTTAAATCTCACAG
>BLMQ01000192.1:0-9576 GCA_011958095.1 Lactobacillaceae bacterium
GTTGAAACAACAAAAAAGAGTGAAGCAGAAGATATGTATGAAATTGTCGATGAAACTTATGCGGAATCTTTTGACCAACTATAATGTCTTCTGAGATATAAAAAAGTTGATAATCATATGGACATTCTCCGCGGTATCTTGCTATACTTAAAGCGTGATAAGTTAAAATGGAGGGGAATGTCAGATGAAAGGACAATCTGATAGCAAAATTTCACAATTAAATACCCCATATGCCCGCCAAGTTTCGAATCAAAAAACATATAATCGGCATGTGCATAAGCGCCGTTGTCAGCGGATTATTGCCGTTTTTTTGGTTATATTCTTAATCTTTGGAATTCAGATATTTCAGAGTAAACGGACATTAGCGGATATTAATGGCAATATTCGACAAGCACAATCACAATTAACAAAACAAAAACAAAAGAATCGACAACTACAACGTCAGATTAAAATGTTGCATAATCCCGAATATATTCAGCAGGTTATCCGTGCCAAATATAATTACTCTAAGAAGGGCGAGATAATCTATAATTTGAACTAATGATCACAAAATAGGATGTTTTTAGTAGGGTTAGAATATTTTAAATGTTAAAATTGAGAATGTAATTGGGTGATTTTTCAGCTTAGTTTTTTATGAGAAGTTTAGTTATTTTCATACGTTTTCAAGATGAAGTTATGATATACTCAAATACAAAAATATGAGATGGTTCAGGAGGATCTATAGGTTTCATGGCAATTGAAGTTGGAGCAAAGGTTTCAGGTAAAGTTTCAGGAATCACTAATTTTGGTGCATTCGTTGATTTAGATGATAATCAGACAGGGCTAGTACACATCAGTCAAATCTCTGATAAATATATCAAGGATGTTCATGATGTATTGGCTGTCGGGGATGAAGTTACAGCAAAAGTAACACGGATTGGTGATGACGGTAAGATTGCTCTTTCAATCAAGGCCGCGGCTCCTCGTGAACATCAAGATCATCATGAAAATAACCATCATCGTGAAAATAATCACCGTGATTTTCACCACGAACGGAATAATAATTTCCGTGGTCACAATGATAACTTCCGTGGTGGTTTTAGTGGTCGCCACCACAACAGTCACCAACACGAAGACTTTAATGACATGTTAGCTGGCTACTTAAAAGAAAGCGAATCACGTTTATCTACTTTGAAACGTCAAACTGATGGTAAGCGTGGCGGCCGTGGTGGTCGACGGAGCTAATATGGCGGATTTACAACAAGCATTTGAGCGACACCTAGTAAGGAGTCGCTTTTTTGCTACCCAGGATAAGGTAGTAGTTGCCGTTTCAACCGGGGTTGATTCGATGGTTCTGTTAGATCTCTTGCAACATTTGCCGTCAAAGAATCGTCCCCAGATTATCGTTGCCCATATGAACCATGAGTTACGAAAACAAAGCCAGCTTGAAGAACGGTTTATTCGGCAATATTGCAAACAAAATGATTTGAAACTCGCAGTTGCACACTGGCCGCAAGATCTTCATCCACAGACCGGGGTCGAAAACGCTGCCCGTCAAGCACGCTATCAATTTTTCCGGGAAGTGATGAAAGATAATCGGGCAAGCATTCTGCTAACTGCACACCACCAAAATGATCTAGCAGAAACAATGCTGATGAAGATGGCTCGTGGTGGTCAGTTGAGTCAATTAGTGGGAATACGAGATCGGCGACCATTTGCTTCTGGAACCTTAATTCGGCCACTTTTACCCTTTAGTAAACAACAGCTAAAGAAATATGCTTTGCAGCATCATCTTAAGTGGTATGAGGATAAGACAAATAAGGATTTGAACATTCAACGGAATCGATTTCGGCATGCGATAATTCCAATGCTTGAAGAGGAAAATCCCCAGTTGCTTTCCCATCTCGAAAGCTATCATCAACAGTTAACGGATCTTCTTGCCTGGCGTGACCAAGAAGTTGCAGATCAATTAGCAGCATGTGTTGATCAACAAGGAAGGATGATCCTAGCAAGGTTAGCGAAAAACAAGGAAATTCTTCGAAAAGAAATTTTACGACAATGGTTTAATCAACAAGGAATGTATGATATTAAGGACCAGCAACTTGATGAATTGCTGCAGACCTTAGAAAACGAGAAAAAGCCACAGCAAATTATTGAGTTGCCGCACCGATATATTCTTGAGAAAGCCTACGCTACTTGTGCGTTAAAAAAATTGGATAATCCGCTTGAGAACCTACAAAAGCTCCAAGATCATGTGATAAAATTGGAACAATGGTATCAAGTAGATCCAATAAACTTAATGGCAGTGTCAGCTGAAAAGTCGTTCTTCAAGGATGAAGAGCAGGTAGTTTCGCAATGGCTTGCCCCTGATCAATTTCCACTGCGGCTACGGCAATGGCGACAAAAAGATCGTATTCGCTTAAAAAATGGCCATCACCAGTTAGTCAAACGGGTTCTAATCGACCAAAAAGTTGCCCGAAAACAGCGTGACCAGCAAATGGTCTTGGTTGATGCGCATGACGAGGTCGTCTGGGTAGTTAATCGAAAGTGGAGTTGGTTTGAACGGCCAACCGGCTATCAGCAGACATGGCAGCCATGTTTTATTGGAATAAAAAATAAGGAGAAGAAGGTAAATGAATAACGATATTGAGCGTGTCTTATATAGTGAAGAAATGCTTGGCAAACGAATGGACGAATTAGCAACGGACTTAACAAAAGATTATAAGGATAAACGGCCAATTATCATTTCCGTTCTAAGCGGGGCAGTTTTATTTACTGTTGATATGATCGAACGGCTAGACATCATGGCTCAAATCGACTTTATTGATGTTTCTAGTTATTTTGGTGGCTTAGGTTCGACTGGAAAAGTTAAACTTATCCATGATTTAAAAACAGACGTTAAAGACCGGCATGTTCTAATTATGGAAGATATTGTTGATACTGGTCGTACTTTGAAATACTTGATGGACTTGTTAGCTGACCGGGGAGCAAAGAGCATCAAGGTTTGTTCATTATTAAATAAGCCAGAAGGTCGGAAAGTAGATGTCGAACCTGACTATGTTGGCTTTACAGTTCCTAAAGAATTCTTGGTTGGGTATGGTCTTGATTACAAAGGATTCTACCGAAATTTGCCATATGTGGGAATTTTGAAGCCATCTGTATACCAAAATGACTAAAAATGTTAGATAATTAGGATGACGGAAAAATCGATATTAAGGAAAAATCGATATTAAATGGACGGTATTTTAAAGATATTCTTAATTAACGTCCATTTTTATGGATCCGTAAATATGTAGTATGTATTATTAATAACATTGGTGATAAAACTATTAATTCTTCTGTGAAATTAATGGTCAATATTTGTCAAATATGCTATGATAGTGACTACAATTAAAAATATCGTTGCTGGTAGATAGGAGGTTGTTATGAACAACAATCGTAAAAAAAATAATTTTACTCATAACGTTCTCTTCTATGCCGTGATGTTCTTGTGTATTATGGGAATCGCCTACTTCTTCTTTGGGGGTAATACCTCAACAGGACAAAGTAAGACAGTTTCCCAAAGCGAGTTTATCTCCGAACTGAAGAGTAATAAGGTTAAGAGCGTTCAGCTTCAGCCAAATGGTGGTGTATATAAGGTTACGGGTACTTACCGTAAACCCCAGTCAAACAATAACAATTCCGCCAACAATACTGGCTTTGCTCTTACACCACAACGAAACAATAAGGTAACCCAATTCCAAAGTTCTGTTTTGGAAAGTGACGTAACTGTTAGTCAACTTCAAAACTATGCTAACCGTCATAATGTAAAGATTAGTACTCGTGCTGAAGAATCTAATAGTGTCTGGATGAACCTGTTGTTGACTGTCTTGCCATTAGTCATCATGATTTTCTTCTTCTACATGATGATGGGCCAAGCTGGCCAAGGTGGTGGCGGCCGTGGAGTAATGAGCTTTGGTAAGACCAAGGCTAAGCCATCTGATGCTAAGAAAAACAAAGTTCGTTTCTCAGATGTTGCTGGTGAAGAAGAAGAGAAACAAGAATTGGTTGAAATCGTTGAATTCTTGAAGAATCCAAAGAAGTTCACTAAGCTTGGTGCTCGTATTCCATCTGGTGTTTTACTAGAGGGGCCTCCAGGTACTGGTAAGACCTTGCTAGCTAAGGCGGTTGCCGGTGAATCAGGGGTACCATTCTTCTCAATCTCTGGTTCTGACTTTGTTGAAATGTTCGTCGGTGTTGGTGCCAGTCGTGTTCGTGACTTGTTTGATCAAGCCAAAAAAGCTGCTCCGGCAATCATCTTTATTGATGAAATTGATGCTGTTGGTCGGCGCCGTGGAAATGGTATGGGTGGCGGTCACGATGAACGTGAACAAACCTTGAACCAATTGTTAGTTGAAATGGATGGTTTCCAAGGCGATGAAGGAATCATTGTCATGGCAGCTACTAACCGTTCAGATGTCTTAGATCCTGCCCTGTTGCGTCCAGGACGTTTTGATCGAAAGATTTTAGTCGGTCGTCCAGATGTTAAGGGCCGTGAAGCCATTTTACGAGTTCATGCTAAGAACAAGCCAATGGCAAGCGACGTTGACTTAAAGGAAATTGCTAAACAGACTCCTGGGTTTGTTGGGGCTGACTTAGCTAACCTATTAAACGAAGCGGCCTTATTAGCCGCGCGGCGGAACAAAACTGAAATTGATGCTGCTGACTTAGATGAAGCAGAAGACCGGGTAATTGCTGGACCAGCTAAGCATAACCGTGTCCAATCTGAACAAGAACGAAAGACTGTTGCATACCACGAAGCAGGTCATACCATTGTGGGTCTTGTATTAAATGACGCACGAGTTGTTCATAAGGTTACAATTGTTCCGCGTGGGCGTGCAGGTGGATATGCTATCATGCTTCCACGTGAAGATCAGATGTTAATGTCGAAAAAGAATGCGATGGAACAAATCGCTGGTCTGATGGGTGGACGGGCTGCTGAAGAGCTTGTCTTTAAGTCACAATCTTCAGGAGCTTCGAATGACTTTGAACAAGCGACCCAAATTGCTCGTTCAATGGTTACCCAGTACGGAATGAGTGATAAGATTGGTCCAGTAGAACTGCAAAGTTCTGGTCAGGTCTTTACAGGTCAAGGCTATGACCAATCGCCTTACTCCGAAAAGACTGCTGCTTTAGTTGATGAAGAAGTACGTCGAATCTTAACTGAAGGGCACGAAACTGCCTTACACATTATTGAGACGCACCGTGAGCAACATAAGCAAATCGCTGAAGCATTACTCAAGTACGAAACGCTTGATGAAAAACAAATTCTTAGCCTTTATAAGACTGGAAAAGTTCCTGATAAGGATGTGGCTGCTGAAGACGAAGAGGCACGTGCACAAACCTTTGAAGAATCCAAGCGTGAACTTGAACGATTGGAAAATGAGCGTCACGATGAAGCAAAGGATAATCAAAATGATTCATCCGATACTAAGAGTGACAACTCAAATGATTCACAATCAAGTGATGATTCAGACAATTCTGAAGACAAGTAAACTATTGAAAAGACGGAAGATACAAAACCTGATTGGTAGGTGGTGGTCTTCCGTCTTTTCTTTAGGTTAAATTTTAAGGAGGAATTTAAAATGAAAACAACAGATTATTTAGTAAAGTCAATGACTAAGGATGGAAAGTTTCGGGCTTATGCTGTAAATGCTACCCAAGTCGTTCAAAAGGCACACGAAATTCATGATACATGGAGTGCTTCTTCAGCTGCTCTTGGTCGAACGTTAATTGGAACGATTCTTTTGGCTACTTCTAGCTTACAAGGTGAAGCAGGAATGACGGTTAAGATTCAGGGAAATGGTCCGGTTGGCTTTATTATTGCGGATGGAACTGCTGAAGGAACCGTAAAAGGCTACATGGGTAATCCACACGTTTCTTTACCAGCCAATGATAAGGGAAAGATTGACGTTGCAAAGGCAATTGGTAATCAAGGAACCCTTTCTGTAACCAAGATGGCTCCTGGCGACAAGACACCATATACTGGCGAAGTAAATTTAGTTTCTGGTGAACTTGGTGATGACTTTACTTACTACCTTGCTCAATCTGAACAAATTCCTTCAGCGGTTGGGCTTTCAGTATTCGTTAACCCTGATGAAAATATTGACGTTGCTGGTGGCTTCATGATTCAAGTAATGCCTGGTGCTAGCGATGAAGAAATCAGCAAGCTTGAAAAGACATTGAAGGGCTTGCCATTGGTATCACAAATGTTACGTGATGGTGATACGCCAGAAGATATTTTAAAGAAAATTTTTGGTGATGACTTAAAGATCCTTGAAACGATGCCGGTTCGTTATGCATGTGATTGCTCGAAGGAACGTTTTGCCCACGCCCTTGCAAGTATTTCTAAAGATGATATGAAGAAATTGATTGACGAAGACCACCATGCGGAAGCTGTTTGCCAATTCTGCGGGAAGAAGTACGAATTTAACGAAGACGAATTAAAGAAGATCTACGCGGAAATGACTGCGAATGATGATAAAAAATCAAAAGATGAAAAGTAATTTTTGGTGCTAAGCGCGTTGATATGCTATGATAGTTGAGTTATCGGACAATTAAAAATGAAACTGGATGGCCAGCACAGTTTCTTAAGCAGTAATGAGGTGAAAAAATGAAGTGGAAGATCGGTAACGTTGAAATTCCTAATCAAGTTGTTGTTGCACCAATGGCTGGAGTAACCAATTCCGCCTTTCGGGTTATCTGTAAAAGATTTGGTGCTGGCTACGTTGTCTGTGAAATGATCTCAGACCGTGGCATTATGTACCATAATCAACGAACTTTAAATATGATGGATGTCGACCCGGAAGAACATCCGATGGGAATTCAAATTTTCGGTGGAACTAAAGAGACATTAGTTGAGGCTGCTAAGTATGTGGATCAACATACAGCAGCTGACGTGATTGATATAAATATGGGGTGTCCTGTTAATAAGGTTGTAAAAACTGACGCGGGTGCACGATGGTTACTGGATCCTAATAAAGTCTATGAAATGGTGTCATATGTTACTGATGCTGTTAAGAAGCCAGTTACCGTTAAGATGCGAACCGGTTGGGACGACAAGCATATTTTAGCTGTTGAAAATGCTTTAGCAGCTGAACGGGCAGGAGCTAGCGCGATTGCGATGCATGGTCGAACTCGAAAACAAATGTATACGGGACAAGCAGATTGGAATATACTAAAAGAAGTAGCGAGTCAATTGAAAATTCCGTTCATGGCTAATGGTGATGTGAAGACGCCAGAAGATGCTAAGAAGATTCTTGATATGACTGGCGCAACCGCCGCAATGATCGGTCGGGCAGCGATGGGTAACCCATGGATGCTAAAGCGGACTGAACATTACTTAGAGACTGGTGAGCTGCTCCCAGAAGCAACCCCAGAACAAAAGATTGAAATGGCCAAAGATCACCTTAATCGTTTGGTTGATCTAAAGGGTGAATATGTTGGTGTTCGTGAGTTCCGCGGGTTATCGACGTACTATATCAAGGGGATTCCGCGTGCTGCCCGGACTAAAGTAGCGTTAGTCGAGGCAGAAACACTTGATGAAATGAACGATATTTTTGACCGCTTTGCTGAACAAACTGCAGAACGGGCTGCAAAAAGACAGCAAGCCTAATTACGAGGAGGAGAACTTAAGTGTCACAAGAACTAGATCAAATGCGCGTTCGGCGTGAAAAAATGGAAGAGTTAAAAGAAGCGGGGATTGAACCATTTGGCCGCCGCTTCAAACGAGACCATCTTGCCCAAGACTTGCATGATAAGTTTGATCAATATGATAAAGAAGAATTAAACGAGATGGGCGCCAAAGTAATTATTGCGGGTCGAATGACAAGAAAGCGGAGTAGTGGTAAGGCTGGTTTCGCTGACTTTGTTGATCGGACTGGTAAGATTCAAGTTTACGCTCGTAAGGATATGGTCGGGGATGAACCTTACCATGTTTTCAAGCGGTCAGATATTGGTGACTTCCTTGGAATTGAAGGGGATGTTATCAAGACGGATACAGGTGAATTAACTGTTCGTGCACATAAAATTACCTTCTTGTCAAAAGCATTACGTCCGCTTCCTAATAAGTGGGATGGGGTTACTGATCCTGAAACTATCTATCGTCAGCGCTACCTTGATTTAATTTCTAACCCAGAAAGCTTCAAGCGTTTCCACCAACGGACAGCGATCATCAAGGCCGTCCGGAAGTACATGGATGATAATGGCTTTACAGAGGTTGAAACTCCAATTTTGAACACCCAAGCTGGTGGTGCTAATGCGCGGCCATTTATCACTCACCACAATGCGCTTGATATTGATATGTACTTGCGGATTGCTACCGAATTGTACCTTAAGCGGTTAATCGTTGGTGGCTTTGAACGGGTATACGAATTGGGCCGGATTTTCCGGAATGAAGGGATGGACCCTCACCATAACCCTGAATTTACTACAATGGAAACTTATGCTGCTTACTTTGACTTCCAAGATGTTATGGATGAAACAGAAGGAATCGTTAAGGCAGCAGCTAAAGTTGTTTCAGATGATGGAAAGATTACTTACCAAGGACGTGAAATCGACCTTGGAGGAAACTTTAAACGGATCACGATGGTGGATGCCGTTAAGGAAAAGACTGGCATTGACTTCAGCGATGAATCAATGACGGACGAAGATGCTAAGAAGTTAGCCGATGAACACAAGGTTGAATATAAGCCTTACTGGACAAAGGGTCATATCTTGAATGCATTCTTTGAAGAGTTCGTTGAAGATACACTTATTCAGCCAACTTTTGTCTATGAATTCCCAGTCGAAGTTTCACCATTAGCAAAGCGGAATGCTGATAATCCTGCGATGACTGATCGTTTCGAATTGTATGTTGATGGTAGCGAATTGGCAAATGCCTTTAGTGAATTAAACGATCCAATTGATCAGAAGGAACGTTTTGAAATGCAAGCAAAGGAAAAAGCTAATGGTAATGATGAAGCTGAACCAGTCGACTTAGATTACGTTCAAGCCCTCGAATACGGGATGCCACCTACTGGGGGACTTGGTATTGGAATCGACCGTCTTGTAATGCTCCTTACTGATGCTAAATCTATTCGGGATGTTATTCTCTTCCCAACAATGCGTCCAGAAAAGGAAGCTAAGAACGATTCAAAGAAAAAGAAGAACAAGAAGAAGTAAGCTGAATGGTTGATGAAGGCTTTAAGGAGTCTTTGAAAACATACCAAATATTAGTTAATAAAAAATTAGCATAAATCGAGAACTCGTATTCCATTTTTTGTGGGATGCGAGTTTTTTCTGTTTTCTAATATGATAGAATAATTATTAATTTAGAGGAGAAAATGGGGGGATTCGATGGGAGAATTAGAAAAGTTAAAGCAAGACTGTATAGTAAAACAAAAGCGCGGGCTACATATAATAATTGCTTCGATCGTAGTATGGAGCGGTATTCTTGCAGTAGAACTACTTAATGTTCCCGTTCTTACTAAAAACTTATTCGTATTTGTCTGTACGGCCTTACTTTTACTTATGATAGGTGGCAGAAAGCCCGTGACTTTAGTCATGGGATGAATGCCA
>BLMQ01000193.1:0-1651 GCA_011958095.1 Lactobacillaceae bacterium
CAATGGTGAAAAAGCAATTGCTGATGTAACAGTTCCAAACTTGTCTGATGTTAAGAAAGAAAGTATTGATCTAATTAACAAGGCTTTAGATGCCAAGACAGACGAAATCAACAATGCTTCTAACCTTTCTCAAGATGAAAAGCAAAGTTTGATCAATGATGCAACTAATGCCGCAACTGAAGCAATTAACAACGTCAACCAGGCTCAAACAAATGATGATGCTAAGGCTGCAGCAACTACTGGTGTTCAAAACATCGAAAATGTTAAGATCCCAAGTCTTGATGATGCGAAGAAGAACGCTAACCAAGCTATTGATGATGCATTAAACTCTAAAGTAAATGAGATTAACAATGCTTCTAACTTGAATGATACTGAAAAGCAAAAATTAGTTGATCAGGCAACTGAAGCAGCAACTACTGCTAAGAATAATGTTGAAAATGCCACTACCAATGATGGTGTGCGCGATGCCGCCAATGCAGGAATTGACAACATTAAAGGCATTAGCTTTACTTCACTAGAAGATGCTAAAAATGCAGCAAACACTGCAATTGACAATGCTTTGCAAGCTAAGACAGCTGAAATTAATAATGCATCTAACTTAAGTAATGAAGAAAAGCAAGACTTAATCAATCAAGCAAGTGAAGCAGCTAAAAATGCAAAAGACAATATCAACAATGCCACTACCAATGATGCTGTGACTGAAGCACAAAATAAGGGTATTGCAGATATTGCTAATGTGACTGTGCCAAGTTTAGATCAAGTTAAACAAGATGCAATTAATGCAATTAAGCAAGTTCAAGATGCTAAGAATAAGCAAATCTCTGCTGCATCTAACCTAAGTGCTGAAGAGCAAAAAGAATTAACTGATCAAGTAGATAAAATTGCTAACGATGCAATTGCTAAGATTAATGATGTAGCAACTACTACCAATGATGCAGTTACTGCAACCCGCGATGACGCAATCAAGCAAATTACTGATCTATTTATTCCAACTCTAGACGGTGCGCAAACAGATGCAATTAATGCAATTGAAAGTGCTAAGAATGCTAAGCTGAATGACATTAACAATGCTACTCACTTAACTGATCAAGAAAAGCAAGCTTTAGTTGATCAAACCAATAAAGTTGCTGATGAGGCAACGGAGGTAATCAACGCTGCTCAAACTAATGATGAAGTTAAGAGTGCAGAAACAGCAGGATTAGATAGCATTAATAACATCACTATTCCAACTCTAGTTCAGAAGCAACAAGAGGCGATTGAAGAGTTGAATGCAGCCCGTGATGCTAAGAATAGCGCAATTGATAATGCTGCTGATTTAACTACTGATGAAAAGAATGCTTTGAAGGATAAAGTTCAAGCAGAATACAGTAATGCAGTATCAAATATCACGAGTGCGACAACGGATGAAGCAGTAACAACTGCTAAAGAAGACGGGATTGCTGCAATTAAAGACATTCAAATTCCAACTAAGTCAGCTGCGAAGGAACAAGCAACCACTGACCTTAATAATGCCGTTGACGATGCTAAGAAGGCAATTGACCAAGATAGCAACTTGACTGATGCCGAAAAGCAAGCAGCGAAGGATCAAATCGATTCCGATGCTAAGAAGGCCCAAGAAGCTATCGATAATGCGAAGACTGACGATGAGGTT
>BLMQ01000194.1:0-10272 GCA_011958095.1 Lactobacillaceae bacterium
GTGGAAGCTGGGATTACTACTGAACATTTAATTACTGATTGTGGGGCAGATGTTGTGATTAATTCTGGATCAGCTGGTGGAATTGGTGAAGGGTTACATGTTGGTGATATTGTAATTTCAACTGAAACGGCCTACCATGATGTTGATGCAACTGCATTTAATTACCGTTATGGTCAGCTTCCAGGAAAAGAACCACGCTTTAAGGCTTCTGACCAATGGGGACAAGCCTTAGAAAAAGCCGGCGAAAAGACTGGCTTAAATGTAAAACGAGGATTGATTGTTTCTGGTGACCAATTTATTGCAAGTTCAGAAGCAATTAAAGAGATTTTGAATAATTTCCCTGATGCACTTTCTAGTGAAATGGAAGGGGCAGCGGTTGGACAAGTTGCCACTGACCACCAAATTCCATATGTGGTAGTTCGGGCAATGTCTGATACAGGTGATGAAGATGCCGGCGTTAGTTTTGACGACTTTATTATTGATGCCGGAAAACGCTCTGCAAACATGCTTCTTCAGCTTTTTGCAGATTTAGATAAGTAAACGGAAGGATGAAAAACTCGTGAGTGAGATTTATTTGGATAATGCAGCAACAACCCCAATGACCCCAGAAGTGATTGCGGAAGTGACTAAACAAATGCAAGAATCATGGGGAAATGCCTCAACTGGTTACTCTTATGGGCGTCATGCCAAACTTGTAATGGAAGATAGTCGTCACATTCTTGCCCAAAGCATTAATGCTAATGATAATGAGATTATTTTTACCAGTGGGGGGACTGAAAGTGATAATACTGCTATTATCCAAACTGCTTTTAAACGGCAGAATCTTGGTAAGCATATTATTACAACTGCCATTGAGCATGAGGCAGTCTTAAAACCCCTCCATTTTTTAGAAGAACATGGCTTTGAGGTAACTTATTTACCAGTTGATGAAAATGGTAATATCTCAATTGATGATTTTAAGGCCGCTCTTCGTGATGATACGATTTTAGTAACCATTATGATGGAAAACAATGAAGTGGGTAGTCAAATGCCTATCCATGAGATTGGGGAAATTTTGAAAGACCATCAAGCATGGTTCCATACAGATGCAGTTCAAGCATATGGACTGTTGCCAATCGATGTTAAAGCTGACCACATTGATATGCTTTCAACATCGGCCCATAAGATTAATGGTCCAAAGATGATGGGATTTTTATATCGTCGTGATGGCATTAGTTTTCCAAGCTTTATTAAGGGCGGGGATCAAGAAACTAAACGCCGTGCAGGGACTGAAAATGTACCTGGAATTGCCGGTTTTGCTAAAGCGGTAGAATTAAACACGCCGGAGGTAAAAGAAGAACGCCGTGATTGTTATTATGCCTTTAAGCAAAAGATCGTTAATGCGCTTAAGGAAAATAATGTTGATTTTGAAATTAATGGACAAATCAACAAAACCCACGTGCTTAACTTATGGTTTAAGGGAATTTCAACTTATGTTATCCAGACAGACCTAGACCTTGCAGGCATCGCAGTCTCTGGTGGTTCTGCATGTACAGCGGGTAGTATTGAACCTTCTCACGTTTTAACAGCGATGTTTGGCGCTGATAGCCCCCGAATTAGTGAATCAATTCGAATTAGTTTTGGTGGGTTAAATACGGAAGAAGATATTGACCAGTTAATTGCTACGATTGTTAGAACCGTTGAAAACCTAAAGAAAATTAATGGGGACAATTAAAATGGAATTTACAAAAACAGTACAAATTTCTGGTGATAAGGATAAATACACAATTAGCCCAGAGATAAAAAAATATGCTTTGCTTGATTTGGGATTTGAACAGACTAACCGGGGAAACTTTGAATATTTAGGAAGTCTCGATACTGATAACCCATTTAAACCTGTTGCCCGTCTTCGGATTTTAATTAACAGTGATTTAGAAGGTTTTAAAATGGAGACTCTTTCAGGAAATGGTTTAAGAAAAATTAATATTTTTAATCACCAACGCGCAGCTGAATTTATTCAACAATATCACTATATTTTAGATGAAATGGTTGCCCGGCAAATATTCACTAAATAAAAACTGTGCAGGGATTGAAATACTCTGGTACAATGGTTATCACTGGATGCATGCGACCTTCAATCGTAGATTATTCCAGAATCTATACGAAATGATGGTGATAATTAATGGCTGATAATAGTCATACACGTGTGGTAGTAGGAATGAGTGGAGGAGTCGACTCTTCAGTGACGGCTCTTCTCTTGAAACGTCAAGGATACGATGTTGTTGGTGTCTTCATGAAAAACTGGGATGACACTGATGAAAATGGTGTTTGTACTGCCACTGAAGACTACAAAGATGTAGCAAAAGTTGCTTCTAAGATTGGGATTCCATACTATTCTGTTAACTTTGAGAAGGAATACTGGGATCGAGTTTTCAAGTATTTCATTGCTGAGTACAAGAAAGGTCGTACACCAAATCCTGATGTTATTTGTAATAAAGAGATCAAGTTCAAGGCTTTTATTGAATATGCTAACCAATTAGGTGCTGATTACGTTGCTACTGGACACTATGCTGATGTAAAGCGTGATGAGAACGGCCGGATGCACTTGATGCGTGCTAAAGACCAACACAAGGATCAAACTTACTTCTTAAGTCAACTTGATTATAAGCAGTTGGATAAGGTAATGTTTCCATTAGCTGGCTACACAAAGCCAGAAATCAGAAAGATTGCTGAAGAAGCAGGGCTTGCTACTGCTGATAAGAAGGATTCTGTTGGAATTTGCTTTATCGGTGAGGATGGTCATTTTCGTGAATTCTTGAGTCAATATATTCCAGCACAACCAGGGAATATGGAGACCCTTGATAGCAAGGTCGTTGGTCAGCATATGGGCTTAATGTATTACACCATTGGTCAGCGGCGTGGGCTTGGCCTTGGTGGTAATAAGGAAAGTAATGAGCCATGGTTTGTAATCGGTAAGGATATGAAGAAGAACGTTCTTTATGTTGGTCAAGGATACGAAAACAGCCATCTTTATGCTACTCATCTTGAAGCGAGTGATATCCACTGGGTTGATGATGTTGTAAGTCGTTATGGGCGTGATTTTCATTGTACGGCCAAGTTCCGTTACCGTCAGACAGATGTTGGCGTTACTGTTCATTTGTCAGAGGATGATCAAATGGTAACAGTTGAATTTGATGATCCTGCACGGGCCATCACTCCAGGTCAAGCGGTTGTCTTTTACGATGGAGAGGAATGCCTTGGAAGCGCGATTATTGATCGTGCTTACAGTCATGACCGGCAGCTTCAATACGTTTAATTCATATTTTTAGACCTTAAAGAAGGCAGAAGTAATTTCACTTTTGCCTTCTTAAATATACATAAAGTAATAACTCTGTGATAAACAATTGCCGCAAACTCTGGTAAGATAGTAAATAAAAGGGGTAACGACAGAGATGACAAAAGTTTATTTAATCCGGCACGGAAAAACGCAATGGAATTTAGAATCCCGTTATCAAGGTGCCAATGGCGATTCACCGTTATTAAAGGATAGCTATCGAGAAATTGAATTATTAGCAAGCTCATTGCAAAGGATTCCGTTTGAGCATGCTTATGCCAGTCCCTTAAAGCGTGCGCGAATAACAGCTCAGGCATTATTGAATCATTTGAATCCAGAAATTCCATTAACAATTGATAGCCGGTTAAAAGAATTTAATTTAGGCAAAATGGAAGGAATGCATTTTGAAGATGTTGCGGCAAAATGGCCTGAGGTTTTAAAAAACTTTCGTCATCATCCTGATAAATATGATGAATCATTAGTAGAAGGGGAAAGTTTTCTGGAAGTAATAGCTCGTTTCCGTGCAGCGATTGAAGAGTATTGTCGCCAGTATCCTAATGGTAATATTCTCGTGATTTCACACGGAGCTGCCTTAAATGCTGCCATTAATGCATTGATTGGAACGCCTCTTGCTCACTTGAAAGATCGTGGTGGACTAAGCAATACATCAACGACGATTCTTACTACTAATGATGGTCGTCATTTTGAACTTGAAAAGTGGAATGATACATCTTACCTTCACAAGAGCAAGGTTGATCCGACTGATACGATTTAAGAGGTGATATTAATGACAGAGAAAAAAGATTTTCGTGATCCTAAGAAAAAGGAAACAGAAAAATTAGTTCATAAACTAGTTGAAGCAATTGATGAGCACCCAGATAAAGTAAATAATTATTATGATTTAGGTTCTTTGTTAACCCGGTTAAATGATTATCAACAAGCAGAAGAACTCTTTATGAAGGCTTTGGGGATTTTTGAGGCAAAGGGCGACAAGGATGCTATGAACCTCTTAAACTATGGTCTTGGTAACCTTTACTATGAGATTGGCAAAGTTAATGAAGCAATTAAGCTTTACAATAAGATTGATGATCCAAAGCTCAAAGCTGATTCTTATCTTATGTTAGCTCAAAGCTATATGAAAAAGGGACAATACAAGCAAGCCGTTGCTTATGGATTAACTGCCCTTGAATTACGTCCAGACGATCCTGAAATTAATCAGGTAATTGGTGATTCATTATTAGCATTAGGTGAATTTAAACAGGCTAAGGCTTACTATGATGCAATTCTAAAGTATCATCCGGGCCGTGCTGATACGCAATTTAACCGCGGGATTGTGGCTATGGTTCTTGGTGAGCCATACAAAGACTACCTTGCGCAAGCTAAGCAGTTAGATCCTAACTACTACCATAAGAGTGAGCAACGACTTAATGATATTGAAAAAACGCTTCAGGCAACGCAAAAGAAAGATTAGTAACATGAAAGGATGACTTCTATGGCTGAAGAAATCGACCTATTTAAGACGCCAACGGAGCCGTCTTTTTTTATTGGTCAAGTACAATCTGAGATTTTCACTAGTCCAGATTCGTTTTTTAAGGTTTTAATTGTCTCGGTTGAAGAAGCAAACTTTGATTGGCATGAGCCGGAAATTACTGTAACGGGAAGTTTTGGTGATCTTAGTGATGATCAAACTTACCGCTTTGAGGGAAAAATTGTTGAACATCCGCGATATGGACAACAATTTCAAGCGACTTCTTACCATGCCAACCGTCCGACAAGCAAGGATGGATTAGTTGATTTCTTGTCTGGAAAACAATTTACCGGAATTGGAAAAAAGACGGCGGAAAAAATTGTGGACAAGTTAGGAACAGATGCAATTAATAAAATTATTGCTGACCCGCATGTTTTAGATGAATTAAAACTCCGCAAAGCAGTTAAGGATTCATTAGTTGATAATTTACGAGCAAACCAGGGGATGGACCAGATTATTATCGGCTTAAATGATCTCGGCTTTGGCGCTAACCTTAGTAGTGCAATTTTTGACAAGTACGGAGAAGAAACTCTGCATATTATTAATGAAAATCCTTACCAACTCGCTGCTGAGATAGATGGAATTAGCTTTAATCGGGCTGATCAGGTGGCACAGAAATTAGGAATCGCCACGGATGATTCACGTCGAATTGATGCCGCAATTATCCAGACGCTTGATGACTTGACAATGGAAACTGGTGATACATTTACTACAACCAAACCTCTTCTGCAGCAAACTATCCAGTTGCTTGCCCAAGGAAGTGGCGGCCGTGTTTCGACCGATTTAATTGCCAACCAAATTGTTGAGCTAGAGAAAAATCAAGCAATTAGTTATGCGGATGAAAAAATTTATCCAACTGCCCTTTATAACGCGGAATGGCAAATTGCTGATCACTTGCATCGTCTTCTTACCGTTGACCAGGAAAAAGTACCAGCAACGACTATTGAGAAAACAGTTACAAAGGTTGCCGATCAATCAGGGATAACCTATGACCAAGTTCAAAAAGAGGCCATCAAAACAGCCTTAAGTAGTAAAGTTATGCTTCTCACGGGAGGCCCAGGAACAGGAAAAACAACAATTATTAAAGGGATTGTAGCAAGTTATGCGAAAATTCATGATCTTTCATTGGACGTAAATGAATATAAAGAAAAGTCATTTCCTGTTTTACTAGCTGCTCCTACAGGCCGTGCTGCTAAACGAATGAGTGAAGCTACTGATTTACCAGCAAGTACAATTCACCGCTTGCTCGGGCTTAATGGCCGGGAAATGCCAACTGATATGAATGCCCGCGATTTAGAAGGATCGCTATTGATTATTGATGAAATGTCGATGGTCGATACCCTCTTGTTTAAGACTCTTATTCAAGCCGTCCCTACTTCTATGCATGTAGTTTTGGTAGGTGATAAGGATCAATTGCCATCTGTTGGTCCTGGGCAAGTTTTCCATGATCTTCTTGACTTTGCAGAACTGCCCAAAGTTGAACTGACCAATATTCACCGCCAGGCTGCTGATTCAACAATTATCCCATTAGCGCATGCTATCAAAGAAGGTAAGCTACCATCAGATCTAACGAATAAAATGCCAGATCGATCGTTTATCTCATGCCATGCTAACCAAGTGCCAAGTGTGGTTCAACAAATTATTGACCTTTCTAAAAAACGAGATTATTCCGCAAATGATATTCAAATCTTGGCACCGATGTACCGGGGACAGGCAGGGATCGATCGTTTGAATGAACTTGCACAACAGGCATATAATCCCCCGGCTAATGGAAAACAAGAAGTCGATTTTAGAGGGCTAACTTTTCGTGTTGGAGATAAGGTTCTGCAACTCGTTAATGTTCCAGAAAAGAACATTTTTAATGGTGATATTGGAAAAATCACAGCAATTGAAAGCGGTAGGACAGTCGGTAAGAAAAATGAATCAATTACTGTCGATTTTGATGGTAATGAAGTGAGTTATAGCCGCACAGAATGGAATCAATTACGGTTAGCTTATTGTATTTCGATCCATAAAGCACAGGGAAGTCAGTTTAAGATGGTTCTATTGCCGATTGTTCAGCAGTTTAGCCGGATGCTTCAACGAAATCTTTTATATACGGCGATTACCCGTGCCGCAGAAAAGTTAGTCTTGATCGGTGAGCCGTATGCGGTTGTGACTAGTGTAAAAAATGAAGCAGTTAACCGGAAAACTTCTTTGGTCGATCGTCTTGATAAGGTTTGGAGTAGGCATGGTGAACTAAAATCAAAATTGGATCATCAAACGGATTCGTTAGCCAAAGAACTTTCTAGTCCGCAACCTGTTCAAAAAGAAAATGAACAGTTAATAAATAATGGTGCTCAGCAATATATTCTAACAGCTGATCTCATTAATTCAGATACAATTGATCCATTAATCGGAATGGAAAACATTAGCTTACAAAGTTTGCATCAAGCCAAATAATACTTGCTTGAATAGTAATTTGTTGTCATAATAGTTATGATTATTGTCGAACTTTAAAGGAGTAAAAAAATGACCCAGATAAAAAATGCCGATAATGTGCGTTTATTTTCACTAAATTCAAATCCAAAACTAGCTGAACAAATTTCTCAACGCGTGGGGATTCCGTTGAGTAAAGCTTCCATTAGTCATTTTGCTGATGGGGAAATTAAAATTACAATTGACGAAAGTATTCGTGGCTGTGAGGTTTATGTCATCCAGTCAGTTTCTGATCCGGTTAACACTAACTTGATGGAACTATTGATTATGGTTGATGCTTTACGGCGGGCAAGTGCAGCCAAGATTAATGTAGTAATGCCATACTATGGTTATGCACGTCAAGATCGAAAAGCACGAAGCCGTGAACCAATTACAGCTAAGTTGATCGCCAACCTTCTTGAAATGGATCAAATTAGTCGACTAGTAACGATTGACCTACATGCTCCTCAAGTTCAAGGTTTCTTTGATATTCCTGTTGATCATCTTCAAGCAACTAGTCTTTTTACTAAATATATTGAAGAACAAAACTTGGGTGATGATATTGTAGTAGTTGCCCCTGATCATGCTGGCGTTAATTTAGCGCGGAAATATGCTGAACGAATTAAAGCTTCCATTGCGATTATTGATAACCGTAACGATGAAGTTCGGGAACGGACTGAACAAGAAGTACCTGAATATGTTATCGGGGATGTAAAAGGAAAGACTGCGATTATTGTTGATGACATTGTAGATACAGGAGTACGGATGAACTTATCTGCACAAGCATTAAAGAACTTTGGTGCCGCTAAAGTTTACGGAATTGCTACGCATGCAGTATTATCAGCTGATGCGGTAAATACGTTACAAAATTCTCCTCTTGAAAAAATGATTGTAACAGATACAATCCAACTACCAAAAGAGAAAGAATTCCCTAAGTTGGTTCAATTATCAGTGGACGATTTATTAAAAGAAGCAATTGTTCGTATCCACAATAACCAATCAATTGATACATTGTTTAATCGTAAATAAATTAAAATATAATTAAAGAGAAGTCGGAGAAAATTTTGTTTTCCCCGGCTTTTTAATTCAAGACCTTTTTTTATCCATATTTTAACAAGAAATTATATAATCTTTTTAATTGATGATAAATATTATTTTATTTATAATGACGGTGGATAAGTTTGATTGACAGACAAGTCCTATTTGTAGAAACAGTTAATGATTACTGACAATAAAAAGTTAGTTTAGTAGTCAAAAGGAGGATTTTGATATTATCGAAAAATAATAATCGTGAGCTTCAACGAAAGATAGATGATAAGCAAGATCGTTTTACATTGCGTAAACTTTCAATCGGGGTTGCCTCTGTCTTACTTGGTTCTTTTATTATGGGAACCCAGTTGTCGCAAACGGCTTATGCTTCTAATGACAATAGCACAGCAATTACTGAAACAACGCCCCAGACAAGTTTACAAGGGAGCAATGATACGTCAAACCAGTCTAGTACGATTGACAGTACTAATACCTCAGTAAGCGCAAGTTCTAATCAAAACAATCAGGTGAGTGTAGCAAGTGAGGAAGGTTCAGCTATTTCTAATAGTCTTAGGCCAGCAAACTCAGTAGCAACTACTAGCAGTCAATCATCTCAAACGAGTGCTGGGTTAACTAATAATAACCCAAGTTCGATGCTAGTGATGGCTGCTAGTAGACCTAGTGACTCTATTCAAACTTTACCCAATAATTCCCAAGCGTCATTAAATACTCAACAAGCAAGTATTACAGATGCGCCAGATTACCCTAATACCAATGGAATAGTACCTCAAAATCAATATATTTTTGATCAATTCCATTTAACTAATGGTCAATTAACTGATAATGCGTATACGCCTTTAAATATGGTAATTACTTTAGCTACTAATCGTAATGAGCCAGGAGGAATCTTAAATTACTATATTACGAACGACCAGTACACGCAGCAGTATAGTAATGGGACAATAAATGTTGGGGAAATGCAAACCTATGAGGGACCATATCAAGGTTCTAAAATTAATATTTATAATTTTGGGGAGAATGGAATAAGTGTTAATGAACTTAATAATAATTATGGCTTAGCTTTTACATTTGGTTATGGAAAGTATCAGGCTCTTATTAAAGAAAACCCTAATCCTTATGCAGCAGATAGTGTATCTAATGCGTGGGGAGATGCAATGCCAGAAAAAGTAACTCAAACTATTAAATATGTAAATGAAAAAACAGGAGAAGAGATATCAGGAATACAACCTTACACACAAACGGGACTCACAGGACAGGTATATTCGGCTGGAAAAAACGATCAAATAGTTATTAAGGGTTACTATTTGGTTAATAGTAGTCGTGCTAATGGAATTATTTCACAATTTCATAATGGAGGAACTTACACAAATGAATGGGTAAGTGCAAGCGGACAATTAATAAAAGAGGTATGGCACCAAATTTCACAAAATGGGTTGATGCAATGTGATATTTATATTAATGGTCAGCAACAATATGATCCTAATAATTTAAAAGGAATTGTTTATCCTTCAAGTCAAAGCTCACTTGGCCCAACATCTTTGAGTATTCAAAATGGTAATTATGTCTTTCCAAATCCTTATGTAGAGCAGACACAAAACATTGAATTAAAATATTTGCCATTAGGGAAAATTATTCCAGTTTTACCGAATGGAGAAGTAATACCAAACGCACCGCAACCACAATATCAGAATAATCCTAATGATCCAACCGGGGTTAAACCAGATGAGCCAGTTCCTGTTATTCCTGGTTATACTCCGCAAGAACAAACGGTTACGCCAGAAGATCCTGGAAAAGATACACAGGTTATTTATACGCCAATTCAGCAGGGTTCAATCACTGTGACCGTTCATGATGTAACAGATAATGTTAACTTGCCGCAATACGGTAAGAGCAGTGGTGAACAAGATGTGGGGACTGGATTTAC
>BLMQ01000195.1:0-1986 GCA_011958095.1 Lactobacillaceae bacterium
GAAGTCGAATTAACGATTTTCAAGGGGACTAATTCTGTTTTAGCTTCGGATATCGTTAAAGTGGTTATTCGTTATGCTCGTTAATTGGCATGACCCAGATCATATCTATTTAGTCTGTGGAAAAACAGACATGCGAAAAGGTATTGATGGGCTCGCAATGGTAATCGCTGAGAACTATGGATTAGAATTATATAATAATTCGCTTTTCTTATTTTGCGGCGGACGTAATGATCGCTTTAAAGGATTGTTTTGGGATGGCGAGGGCTTTATTATGCTTTATAAACGGTTTGAAAATGGCCACCTTAGTTGGCCGAGAAACGGTAATGAAGCCAAAGAACTATCTGCTCAACAGCTCGACTGGTTATTGCAAGGACTGAACCCATTACCAATTCGTAAAATTCAAGCTGTTCGACCGGGAAGTTTTTATTGAGTTACCTCTATTTAAAAGAAGAATTCTTTGATATAATTACCAAAGAATAATTCAAAGGAGGTGACGTACCATGAAGCAAACAGCGGAAGAACAAATCAAAGAACTTAAACAGCAATTAGCTATGGCCAATGAAAAGATTGCTCAATTAACAGCTATTATCAAACTTCAAAAGAACCAAATATTTGGGAAAAAAACTGAAGTAATGGAGTCCGTCGTTGATGGACAACAATCCCTATTTAGTGAGCAAGAAATGGATCAACTTCAAGATCCTGATATTTCAGTCACGGAAGTGACTGAAAAGAAAATAAAGCAAGTGGTGCGTCACCGGAAAGCAAAACAATCTGGTCAGCGGACCACTTTTTTAGATGGTTTACCACAGGTGGAAGAAGTTATTCCATTAAAAGATACTAACTGCCCACACTGTCATCAACTAATGAAAAAAGTGGGTCAACATGTATATAGTAGAGAAGCACGGTTAAAACCAGCTGAATTATATTGTGTGAATTTGATTCAAGAAACTTATAAATGTAATGAGTGTATTAATTCTAATGGTAGCGATGTACTTGTCAGTAGTAAGATGCCACAGAGTCTTTTACCCCATAGTTACTTTTCGAGTACTATTTTAGCTAAAGTAGCAGAGTTGAAGTTTAATCTTGCTTTACCGTTTCATCGTCAAATTAAGTTTTGGCAAGCCGTCGGCTTACGAGTTGATGCTCGATTATTGGCGACTAACATCATTAAGGTTAGTCAAACCTACCTTGAACCGTTGTATGATTATTTACAGAAATTAATCAGAAAAGAATCGGTAATTCATATGGATGAAACTCCATTCAAGGTAATTGATGAGCCTAATGAAACTGGCTACTTTTGGGTAACGCGATCAACAAAAGAATTCAGTAAGCATCAAATTATCATGTTTCATTACTATAATACCCGCGCGGGTAAAACCATTAGTCAAATTATCGGTCATCAATATCGTGGAATTATTATGTGTGACGGTTATGGTGGATATAGTGATCGATTATATCCCCAGGCAAAATTTGGGTCATGTTTAGTTCATATTCGACGTGAATTTTATCACATTACATGTTTATTGAATAAGGAGCAATTGAAGAACTCCAAAGCATACCGAGTTTTACAGCTAATGCGACCGATCTTTCATGAAGAGAAACAATTAACATATTCCAATCATAAGGAAAAACTAGTGCAACGTCGGTTGCACGTGAAGCCTTTGATGGATAAGTTATATACTTATTTAGAAAATATCAGTTTTCCTCAAGGGCGTTTGAAAGCTGCCATTAATAATGCTTTGAAGCTAAGAAAGCGAGTATATCAAATATTTGAAGATAGTCGAGTGCCGTTAACGAATAATCCGGTTGAACAAGCGATTCGTCCATCAACTCTTATTCGAAAGAATAGCTTATTTGCGAAAAGTACTGCCGGAGCTCAGGCAAATGCCATTTTCTATACTTTGGTGGCAACTGCAAACCAGAACCATTTAAATATCTACAAATACTTTAAGTATCTTTTTGATCACTTACCAAACCGCAAGGACG
>BLMQ01000196.1:0-25251 GCA_011958095.1 Lactobacillaceae bacterium
GAATCTCCCACTTCAAGCATTAAACCGTAGGTTTAGCTAAGTGGGAGTAGTTCAATTTTCCTAACATATGTTCGATTTTAGCACCAAATGAGATCCTAATTTGGTATAATATTAGCCGATGAAAGTTTAGAGAGGATGGAACAGCGTGAATAACGGGCAAGCATTATTAGAAGGAATGAATGATAAGCAATCCGAAGCAGTATTAACTACAGAGGGACCATTATTAGTAATGGCCGGTGCTGGATCAGGAAAGACACGGGTTCTTACACACCGGGTTGCTTACTTAATTGAAGAAAATGGTGTATTACCATGGAATATATTAGCGATTACTTTTACCAACAAGGCTGCGCGCGAAATGAAAGAGCGGGTCGGCAAATTACTTGGTGAAAGTGCTAATGAGATTTGGGTATCGACTTTTCACGCATTATGTGTTCGAATCCTCCGTCGTGATATTGAAAAAATCGGCTATAATCGCGCCTTTACGATTGCTGATACAAGTGAGCAACGGACGTTAATGAAGCGGATTTGCGCAGAATTAAATATTGATACTAAAAAATTTGATCCCCGCAGTATCTTAAGCGCGATTTCTAATGCTAAAAATGCTTTATTGACACCAGATGACTATAGCAAAGAAGCTAATAGTATGTTTGAAAACATGGTTGCGCGTGCTTATAAGCTTTATCAACAGGAGCTAGAAGCTAACCAAGCATTAGATTTTGATGACTTGATCATGAAGACGATTGAGTTATTGGAAAGTGACCAAGAGACGCTTGAATTTTATCAAGACAAGTTCCACTATATCCATGTTGACGAGTACCAGGATACAAACGATGCCCAATACCGGTTAGTTAATCTATTAGCGCAAAAGTACCAAAATTTGTGTGTGGTAGGGGATGCAGATCAGAGTATTTATGGTTGGCGTGGAGCTAATATGAACAATATTTTGAATTTTGAACATGATTATCCCCAAGCTAAGACGGTAATGCTTGAGCAAAACTATCGATCAACGCAAACAATTTTAAATGCGGCAAATGAAGTTATTGCTAATAACCTTTATCGAAAAAAGAAGAATTTGTGGACAGAAAATGGTCAAGGGGACAAAATTTCATATTACCGCGCGCAAAATGAACACGATGAAGCGCAGTTTATTGTTTCGAAGATTAAAGAAGAACAAGAAAAACATGGCTATCACTTTAATGACTTTGCGATCCTTTATCGGACTAATGCGCAATCACGGATGGTTGAAGAAACTTTCTTGAAGAGTAGTATTCCCTATACGATGGTTGGTGGCCATAAATTCTATGACCGGCGTGAAATTCGTGATATTTTAGCATACTTGACCTTAATCGTTAATCCTGCCGATTCAATGAGCTTTGAACGAGTTGTTAATACGCCAAAACGAGGAATTGGTTTAACTAGTGTGGAACATCTTCGCAATTTCGCTAATGAAAATGGCTGGACATTATTAAAGGCAGCTCAAAATGTTGATACTGCTAGTGAAATTACTGCACGAACACGAAATAAAATTGATGAATTTGGTCAATTAATGGCTAACTTGACTAAACAAGCAGAATATCTCACATTAACTGATTTAACTGAACAGATTTTAGAGTTAAGTGGCTACAATAAAATGCTAAGTGATGATCGAAGCCTTGAAGCACAAGCTCGTCGTGAAAACCTTGATGAATTTAAGTCGGTTACGCAAGAATATGATGAGCAGCATAAAGACGATGATGATCCTAACTTGCAAAAAATTATTAACTTTTTAGCTGATTTGGCCCTTGTCTCAGATCAAGACGATGTTGATGAACAAGCACCGGCTGTAACTTTAATGACATTACATGCAGCTAAGGGACTTGAATTTCCAGTTGTTTTCCTTGTGGGAATGGAAGAAGGTATTTTCCCATTATCGCGAGCTTTAATGGAAGATGATGAATTGGAAGAAGAACGTCGCTTAGCCTATGTTGGAATTACACGGGCAAAGAAAAAGCTTTATCTTACTAATGCCTTTTCACGGTTACTTTATGGTCGTATCCAGCGTAACCAACCATCACGATTTGTAGAAGAAATTGATTCTGAGTTGTTACAGTTTGAAAATAGCCCATCAGGTAATAGCATTAAAGATCGTAAACTGCCATTTGATCGTGCTGCCGCAACCGCTACTACCTACCGTGATCAGCAAAAGCGGACATATCGCAGTGCTGGCAAGCGGGTTAAACCAATTACTAACACCGGAACTGGGGCCGATAAAGTTGGCTGGAAAACGGGCGATAAAGTTGAACACAAAAAGTGGGGCCAAGGAACAGTGGTCAAAGTTAACGGTAGTGGTAATGATATGGAATTAGATATTGCCTTTCCAAGTCAGGGTGTAAAGCGGTTATTGGCAAGTTTTGCCCCAATTACGAAAGTACAAAAATAATGAAATGAGGCGGATGAGATGAGTGAAAAACAGACGCCAGTAAAAGAATTAACCCTTCAAGAAGCTCAAGATGAGATTAAGCCATTACGAGCAAAATTGACTAAGTGGGGAAAAGAATATTATGAACAAGATAATCCAACCGTAGAGGATCATGTATATGACCGTGCTTATCAGCGATTAGTACAGCTGGAAGAACAATTTCCCCAATTGGTCTCTGCTGACTCGCCAACCCAACGAGTAGGAGGAGCAACAGAAAGCCAATTAACAAAAGTTCGGCACGAAATTCCGATGTTATCGATGGGGGATGTCTTTTCGATTGAAGAATTGATGGACTTTAACCAACGACAACAGGAAAATCGGGATGTCGAAGTTGAGCCCGAATATAATCTCGAACTAAAAATCGATGGCCTTTCTCTTTCACTTGTTTACGAGAATGGAAAGTTAGTTCAAGGTTCTACGCGTGGCAATGGAACGATTGGTGAAGATGTTACTGCTAATGTCCGAACTATCAAGTCAGTTCCCGCAGAATTGCCAGAACCATTATCGATCGAGGTTCGGGGCGAATGTTATATGCCAAAAGCGGCTTTTGCAAAGTTAAATGCTAAACGCGAAGCAGAAGGATTGCCGGTTTTTGCTAATCCCCGGAATGCAGCAGCCGGAAGTTTGCGGCAACTAGATCCGAAAGTAACGGCGCAGCGTGAACTAGATACATTTATGTACTATGTTCCTGAATATCAAAAGCTAGGCGTTAAGACCCAAGCGGAAGCACTTGATCGTATGCGAGAATTAGGTTTTAATGTTAATCCTAATAATCGGGTTGTTCATAACCGTGATGAAATTGAGAAGTATATTGAAGAATATACAGCTCAACGAGACAAGCTCACTTACGGGATCGATGGAATTGTTGAAAAAGTAAACGACCTTGATACGGAAGTTGCCCTTGGGAATACAGTTAAGGTGCCACGCTGGGAAATTGCTTATAAATTCCCTCCCGAAGAGCAAGCAACGATTGTCCGTGATATTGTCTGGACTGTCGGTCGGACCGGCAATGTAACGCCAACAGCAGTTATGGACCCAGTTCAATTGGCGGGTACAACAGTTAGTCGAGCTTCTTTGCATAATCCTGATTACTTGCGTGAAAAAGATATTCGAATTGGTGATACTGTTTACCTGCATAAAGCGGGTGACATTATTCCTGAAATTTCAAAAGTAGATCTAACTAAACGTCCTGCAGATTCAGTTGAATATGAGATTCCAACGAAGTGTCCGGTCTGTGGCTCGGAATTAGTTCATCTTGATGGTGAAGTTGCGTTACGCTGTATTAATCCAATGTGTCCAGCACAGATTAAAGAAGGCTTAGCACATTACGCTTCCCGGAATGCCATGAATATTGATGGGCTTGGTCCTAGAATTATTGAACAGCTATGGGATAAAGAATTGATTCATGATGTTGCCGGTTTATATCGACTAAATCATGACCAATTATTAACTTTAGATAAATTTGGCGAGAAATCGACCGCTAACCTATTGACATCGATCGATAATAGTCGTAATAATTCTGTCGAGCGCTTATTATTTGGCCTTGGAATTCGTCATGTAGGTGCAAAGGCTGCTCGAATTATCATGGAACATTTCGGTGACCTTGATAGCTTAATGAAGGCCGATGCCGATGAAATTTCTGCGATTAGTGGAATTGGGCCAACAATTGGCGAAAGTATCGTAACTTATTTTGCTAATCAACAGGTTGTTAAATTAATTGACGAATTGCGAGAAGTTGGGGTAAACTTTGCTTATCTTGGCTCACGGTCAAATGCTAATCCTGATAGCGAATGGAATGGTCGGCGAGTAGTACTGACTGGTAAGCTAACTGAAATGACTCGTGGGGAAGCAAAATCATGGCTTGAAAACCACGGGGCTAAAGTAACCGGAAGCGTCTCAAAGAAAACAGATATTGTCATTGCTGGGGCTGATGCTGGTAGTAAGCTAACAAAAGCTCAAGACTTGGGTATTGATGTATGGAATGAACAGCAATTCAGCCAAGCAATGAAGGAGGAACAGTAAATCGTGAAGCGAAAGGCAAAAAAAATAGCCGTTAGTGCTGCCGTTTTGATGTGTACTGTTTTGCTTGCATCATGTGGTTTTGGAGGAAAGTCGTCATCGAAAAACTATTCAACGACTGGTTCAAGTAATGGTACTTATCAAGGTGTGATTAAAAATGGTCGTTACCGAACAAGTAAAGCTCGGGGTATAAATGTCTCACAAAATGATAATCAATATAACCTTAAAAGCTTTGAAAGTGGTTTGACTCAAGTTTCAAAACGGTTCTTTTCAACAAAAAGCTATATTTTTCAAGAAGGTCAATACCTTAGTAGTGGGACAATTGAAAACTGGCTTGGTCGAAAAACAAAGAGTAATCCTGAAGGGCTAAACCCTGCTCAAGGAAAGAAGAGCAATCCTAACCCAGTCTATATTCAACAAATTGAAGAACAAGATTATATGCAAGAAAGTGGTAATTCCATGAAATTGCGGGGGATTACGATTGGGATTGGAATAAATTCCGAATACAACTACCAAACTAAGACAGGAGGACCAACTTTAACTAAGAAGATTAGTGATAGTGAGGTTCGTCGGCAAGGTGAAATCGCGGCACAAAAAGTTCTTCAACGAGTACGGAAAAAGTCAGGCGTTGGAAATGTTCCAATCGTGATTGCACTATACAAACAAGCACCAGATGATAGTTTAGTTGGTGGTACATTCTTTGCCTATAGCAAGAATAGTGGTAATACGATTAGTAGCTGGCGGAAGTTAAATTACAAGAATGTAGTCCTTCCAAAGGCTAGTGCAGCAACAACTAATAGTTCTGATCAAACTGATGATGATAGTTTCTCAAACTTTAAGAGCCAGATTCAAAGTTTCTTCCCTAACTTGAGCGGAGTTACAGCACAAGCTCAATATGAAAATGGGACTTTATCGGGGATGCACATTACCGTTACTACTCAGTTCTATAGTCAAAGTGAAATTACTAGTTTTACTCAATATATTACTCGGGCAGCGAAGAAGTACCTGCCTAATGGGATTCCGATTGATATTAAGATTCAATCTGATTCAGAAATTCAAGCGGTTGTTTATCGGAATGCTGGTTCTGATAACTTCCAGTCGCATATTTTTGATTCTTATTAAAGGTGAAAAAGGAGAATATCGATTCGTTACTAGAAAATGCGAACCGATAACTCCTTTTTTATTTCTACATGGATGAAATAGGAACCTATTCTGTGCTAAAATTGTTAAATGTATATGTAGATTTTAAATTACTGGAAAAGAGGTAGAGAGAATGGCCAGTAAAATCACTGAGCAACAAGTAGAACACGTTGCTGAACTTGCTAAGCTTGAGTTCCCTAAGGATGAACTTGGTAAGTTTACCACTCAACTAGGAAACATTATTGATATGTTTGAAGACCTCGAAGCGGTTGATACCGATGGCGTTGAACCAATGACATCAGCAACCGATCGGGTAAATGTAATGCGTGAAGATAAGGCAATTAAGAGTTCTAAAGAAGAACAAGAAGCCTTGCTTAACAATGCTCCTGAAACTGATGGTGGCTACATCAAGGTTCCAGCAATTCTTGACGAAAGTGAGGACGGCGAATAATGGATTTTTACCAAACAAGCTTGAGTCAATTGCACGATGACTTGGTAAATAAGAAAATCAGTGCAACTGAATTAACAAAGGAAACTTTTGACCACATTAAGGGTAATGAGGATCAAGTTAAAGCTTTCATCAGCTTAAATGAAGATCAAGCACTGAAGCGGGCAGCTGAGATTGATGCAAAGGGCATTAGTGCTGATCAATTAACTGCAGGGGTTTCGCTTGCAGTTAAGGATAATATCTTAACTAAAGGCCTCACAACGACGGCTGCTTCTAAGATGCTTGAAAACTTTAACCCTGTATATGACGCGACAGTAGTTGAAAAGTTAAATGCTGCTGATTATATCAACGTTGGTAAGACTAACCTTGATGAATTTGCCATGGGATCATCTACTGAAAATTCAGCATTCTTTACGACTCATAACCCATGGGATCTTACACGGGTTCCTGGTGGTTCTTCCGGTGGTTCTGCTGCTGCGGTTGCGGCCGGGGATGTTTTAGGTGCGCTTGGTACTGATACTGGTGGTTCTATTCGGATGCCAGCCTCATTTAACGGTGTCGTTGGGATGAAGCCTACATACGGTCGTGTATCACGGTGGGGAATCATTGCTTTTGGTTCAAGTTTTGATCAAGTCGGCTGGTTGACCCAAAATGTTAAGGATAATGCCTTGTTGACCGCCCTCATCAGTGGAAATGATGAACGGGATATGACATCCTCACTTAAAGAAGTTCCAGACTGGGCAGCCCAATTAAACGAAAATACGAATGTTAAAAGCTTACGGATTGCTGTACCAAAGGAATACTTTGATGGCTTAGACGAAGATGTTCAAGAAGTAATCAAGGCTGCTTTGGACCACTTAGAATCCCTCGGCGCAATTGTTGATGAAGTAAGTTTGCCACACACCCAATATGGGGTTCCTGCTTACTACATTTTAGCCTCATCTGAAGCATCTTCTAACCTCCAACGTTACGACGGTATTCGTTATGGCTTCCGAGCTGCTGATGTTAAGAACCTGGAAGACGTTTATGTTCGTTCTCGTTCGGAAGGTTTCGGTGAAGAAGTTAAGCGGCGGATTATGTTAGGGACATTCTCTCTCTCTGCTGGTTTCTACGATGCTTACTTTAATAAGGCCGCTAAAGTTCGCCGGCTTATTGCTCAAGATTTTGAAGACGTATTTAAGGATCATGATGTAATTGTTGGTGCTACTGGTGCTTCAACAGCATTTAAGATTGGTGCGGAGATTGATGATCCACAAACTATGTACATGAACGACGTATTAACTGTTCCTGTTAATATGGCCGGTCTTCCTGCAATGTCCATTCCTGCTGGTTTCTCTGCTAAAAATGGTATGCCAGTTGGTCTGCAAATCATCGGAAAAGCATTTGACGAACAAACAGTTTATAACACTGGATATGTCTTTGAACAGACAACTGATTTCCACAAGAAGACACCAAAGTTAGGAGGTCAAAACTAAGATGAACTTTCAAACAACAATCGGTCTAGAAGTCCACGTTGAATTAAAGACTAATTCAAAGATTTACAGTCCATCCCCCGTTGAATACGGTGACCAGCCTAACGCAAACACTAATGTCATTGACTGGGGTTACCCTGGTGTATTACCAAGCTTAAATAAGGGTGTCGTTCGTGACGGAATCATGGCTGGGCTTGCTCTTCATGCTCAAATTGCCCACCACATGCACTTTGATCGGAAGAACTACTTCTATCCTGATAACCCGAAAGCCTACCAGATTACTCAATCAGATACTCCAATTGCTCATGACGGTTGGATTGAAATTGAAGTAAACGGTAAGAAGAAAAAGATCGGTATCAAGGAAATGCATATTGAAGAAGATGCTGGTAAGAACACTCACACCAGCAAGTATTCATACGTTGACTTGAACCGGCAAGGAACACCGCTAATTGAAATTGTTTCTAAGCCAGATATTGCCTCGCCTGAAGAAGCAGTAGCCTACTTGGAAGCATTGCGTCAACGGATCCAATTTACGGGGATCTCTGACGTGAAGATGGAAGAAGGGTCCATGCGGGTTGATACCAACATCTCAATTCGGCCAATCGGTTCTGACAAGTTTGGAACCAAGACGGAAATGAAGAACATCAACTCCTTTAACTATGTTCGGAAGGCCCTCGCATTTGAAGAAAAACGGCATCAAAAAGTATTGATGGCTGGTGGACACATTGGTCAGGAAACGCGTCGTTATGATGAAGCGACTGGTGAGACTATTCTGATGCGGACAAAGGAAGGTTCTGATGATTACCGTTACTTCCCAGAACCAGACTTGCCACCAGTAAACGTTAGCGATGAATGGATTAGTGAAATTGAAAGCGAAATGCCAGAAATGCCTGGTGAGCGTCGTGAGCACTATGTTAAGGACCTTGGCTTAACTGATTACGATGCCATGGTTCTTACCCAGACTAAGGAAATGTCTGATTTCTTTGAAGCGGCTGTTAAGGACGGTGGCGATCCTAAGCGGGTAGCCAATTACTTAATGAACGATGTAAACTCATACTTGAACGATAAGCAAGTTGACTTACAAGATACCAAGCTTACTCCAGCTAACCTTGCCGGTATGGTGAAGTTGATTGAAGACGGAACAATTTCTTCTAAGATGGCTAAGAAGGTCTTCAAGGGAATCTTAGATGGTGAAGAACCAAATGCTTACGCAAAGGAACACGGTCTTGTTCAGTTATCTGATCCTGCGCAACTACAGCCAATCGTTGATGAAGTTCTTGATAACAACGAACAATCAATTGAAGACTTTAAGAATGGTAAAGACCGGGCTGTCGGCTACTTAATGGGTCAAATCATGAAGCAAACGCGTGGTAAGGCTAACCCACAAGTTGTTACTCAATTATTGATGAAGTCTTTGAAGGCTAAATAGAGTAGGGAGGGATGACCGTGCGAAAACGTGCTCGGATAATTTATAATCCTACCTCAGGCCGTGAAACATTGCGAAGTGATTTAGTTGATATTCTCGCAATTTATGAGAAAGCTGGATATGAAACTAGTGCTTTTGCGACTACTCCTGCGTCTAACTCGGCTAAGAACGAAGCCACTCGTGCTGCTGAAGACGGTTTTGATTTGATTGTAGCTGCTGGTGGAGACGGTACCCTGAATGAAGTGGTTAATGGAATTGCTGGGTTAGAACATCGGCCAACATTAGCGATTATTCCAGCAGGGACGACTAATGACTATGCACGGGCATTACGGATTCCTCGGGATGATCCGATCGCCGCGGCTAAGTTAATCTTAAAGAAGAATAAGAAATTTAAGATTGATATTGGTCGGGCTGGTGAAAACTACTTCATGAACATTGCTGCCGGTGGAACGATGACCGAATTAACCTATGAGGTCCCTTCGCAAATGAAGTCCCTCTTTGGTTACGCAGCATACTTCGCCAAGGGAGCAGAGTTAATGCCACGGATTAAGCCAGTCGACATGCTAATCAAGTATGATAATCAGGAATACCGGGGCAGTGCTTCCATGTTTATGATTGCCTTGACTAATTCGGTCGGCGGTTTTGAACAAATTGTGCCGGATGCTTCACTTGATGATGGAAAGTTTACGATGATTATCGTCAAGAAGAGCAGCGTGATCGATATGCTCAGCTTAATGGCAAAGGCACTTCAAGGAAAGCACCTTGATGATCCGCGCATTATTTATGCTAAGGCAACCGATATTGAAGTTATTCCGCTAAACAAGGATGACCGCTTGATGGTTAACCTGGATGGGGAATACGGTGGCGATGCGCCAATGAAATTCCATAACCTTAAACAGCACTTAGAAGTAATTGCTAACTTGGATGAGATTCCAGAAGATGCGATTACAACTTCGGCTGATTTTAAGCGGGTTGAAAAAGACTTTATGAATGGCATTGACGATTATAAGGATCGCGAAAAGAAATAGAATAAATAAACGGTCAGCTTCACAAAGAGGAAGTTGGCCGTTTGTTTTGTTATAATAGGAGAAGTTTGTAACGTTGAAATTAATGGAGGAATAACTTTGAAACTAAACATTCCAGTACATAAAAATGAAGAATATCCAGCGAAGGTAGTGGATTTATCTTACGAGGGCAATGGGGTCGTTAAGATTGATGATTTTCCCGTCTTTGTTCCTAATGCCCTTCCTGGTGAAGAGATTACGGTAAAGATCACCAAGGTAACCAGCCACTTTGCTTGGGGACGGGTAATGGACTGGCAGACAAAGAGTCCAGACCGCGTTGATGTTAAGGATAAAAAGTACATTCAAACGGGAATCGCGCCGCTTGGTCATTTGAAATATGATGCCCAGTTGAAATTCAAACAACACCAAATCCGAGAATTATTGGCCAAAGCACACTTAGATGAGATTGAAGTTTTACCAACGATGGGGATGGAAAAGCCTTATCATTACCGTAATAAGGCCCAAGTACCAGTAAAAATGGTCCGCGGTCAATTAGAAACCGGTTTTTATAAGCGGGGGAGCCACAATTTAGTACCGATTGAAGATTTCTATATCCAAGATCCAGAAATTGATAAGGCCATTGTGGTTGTCCGTGACTTATTACGGCAATACCACATTACACCATATGATGAACAAACTGGTAAGGGCGTGATTCGCACAGTAATGGTTCGACGGGGATATTACAGCCATGAAATGATGGTAGTCTTAGTCACGAATACGAAGCGGTTACCAATGGAAAAACAAATCGTGGATGGTATCGTTGCCAGAGTGCCAGAAGTAAAAAGTATTGTGCAAAACATCAATGATAAGCGAACGAACCGCTTGCTTGGTGATAAGAATAAAACATTATGGGGTGCTGATGAAATTCACGATCAGCTCCTCGGGATTGATTTTGCCATCTCACCATTATCCTTCTACCAAGTTAATCCGCAACAGACTGAACGCCTTTACCAAACCGCTATCGACAATGCGGGCTTGGACGGTAATCAAACCGTCATCGATGCCTATTGTGGGATTGGCACAATTTCCCTTGCAGTAGCTAAGCACGCTAAGCAAGTTTACGGGGTCGAAATTGTTCCAGCCGCGATTGAAGACGCCAAACATAATGCTAAACGGAATGGTATTAAGAACGCCAAATTTGTTGTTGGTAAGGCCGAAGAACAATTTGCTAAGTGGCAAGCAGCAGGCCTCAAACCAGATGTTGTTATTGTTGATCCACCACGGAAGGGCTTGGCTGAATCATTGATTGAAGCTACTGGTAAGATGGGCCCAAAGAAAGTGATTTATGTTTCCTGTAATCCTGCTACTTTAGTTCGGGATATCAAGCGGTTCGCTGACCAAGGCTACCATGTAACAAAGCCAATTCAGCCAGTGGACCAGTTCCCACAGACGACGCATGTGGAGTCAGTGACGGTGTTGGAACGAGCATAGCGAAGTTAGAATTTACGAATGACTCATGCGATAGTGCTCGAAGAATGAGGAACATAGTGACGAAATGATTCGGGAGCGCGAACTGCTGAGAGTGTGACGGTGTTGGAACGTAGCTAATTAGAGTGTGAATCTAACTACTATTTGAGAGCAATTGACTAGTAAGGAATAATTAAGTTATTCTTTGTAATAAGAGTTTTAGTGAAAGTTTATGGCTTTGCATTGGCAGTTAAGCATTTAATCGCTTTTTCTAATATTTCAGGAATTGGCACCCCAATTTTATCGATTATTTTTAATAAAGTGACTAATTCTTTTGAAATGTAAAAGATAATTGTGTAATTTCTAATTGTTGTACCGCTTTTTAACAAATGAACATCTAGGATATTTGCAATACCAACTAGAATTAAAATTATGATTTTACATATTAAAACATGAAATACTGCTTTAATTGAAAAATTATGTTTATCAATGGCAAATAAAATATGCATTAAATAATTAACTACTATAAAAATTAATAGACAGTAGAGAAGATCATCGATCCCACCTAGATAATATTCAGAAATATTTTTGATCATTATATTTTTCCTCCTTAAATTTATCCTTTGAGTTTGATTTGCTTAAGATTTTGACACTGATCAGAATTTTGTACCAATGTAGGCTTACCTACAGTTTTAATAATTCCTCGACTGAACAGTTCGATGAACTCTTTTTACCAAGCTGTTTTTCTAGCTTTGTAACTTTATTAGAGAGTTTCTCAGCACCAAACTTCTTAAGTAGATCTTTGATTTCTTGAGTGTATCCCCTTGCTTGCAATTTCAGCTAACTTCCCACGAACAGCTTCCTTGTTAGCCTTAACATCATGCCTAGATTCAGTTTGTTCTGACTCAATTCCATGATTAATTTTTATTTAAGTCTTGGAGTGTTTCTTCCAGGCGATCAATGGCCTTGTGAAATTTGTAGACACTCTCAATGTAAGTTTTGGTTTTACTCATTATCCTTTACCTCCTTAATTCAGACCGGTTGCACAATTTTACCTGGGGCAATAATCATGACTTGGTTGGGGGGACCAATTAAGTGATGTAGCAGACCACACCGTTATTGACTGGTTGTTTGGAAACAGCGATTGAAACTTAGTATTGTTTCATGGCTATCAAGTCTTTTCGTATTTAATTTGGCGGAGGATTTTTAACCTCACACCTAATAGTCGGAATGGATAAAAAGTAAACCTTGATTGGTTCACTTTTTTGAAAGATCTTATTTGTTTACTTAGTAGAACTTCCGAAGATTTTTCAGACCGACTTTGAAGTACTTAGTCATCATTTGAGGTGTGACATTTAATTTTGTAGCAATTTGTTTTTTCTTAATAGCATCAAAGCAATAGCATTTAATGGCATATTTTTGATTCTCGGTCAGGGTGTTAAGAGCATCTGGAAGTAGGTCAATCATTTGTTGAAGGTTTAGGACATCTTCTTTAGCAATTAAATCCATTAACAACTTGTCTTGTTCATAAATCGATGACACTTCAGGAGTAGAGTGATCGGCTAAGGAATCTAGTTTTGAACTTCAGTACATCATTCTTGAAAAATGACTTGCTATTGTGGCGTTCAAAGGGGTGGTCTGAAGTATATTGCTTATTGTCGAAATCGATCAGTACCTCACCAACAGCTCGTTCTACAATGACTACTTCATTGGTGATTTTGATACGAACTTCCATCTTGTCATCATTTGCTGAAATTACGACATAATCAGCCTTTTTAAAGAACATAAAAATTTCTCCGTTTTGGGACCTTCCGAACGAAGAAATCGAAGGTATGCCAAAAGTTACTTAAACAGACTAAAATAATATAAATTGCTCGAATACTGCAACATGGCCTTACTAGTGGCTTAGTTACAGAAGGTTATTAAATTGGGTGGCATGCTAGTAAAAGTTGTTGGTCATGCAACACATGCTAATCAGCAAAAAAGTCTGCAAACGAACATTTTTATATTCGATTGCTTAACAAATCTTGATATAATTATTTTGTTAAGTGACTTTCTTTAACTGACACCTAAAGATTATCAAGATCTAATTACATGCTCAGTTACTTTAGTTATTCATAGTTATTTAAAGTTATTTTGGGAGGACTCAATGGCGGACAAAAGATTCAAAGTCTTAATTAATGCATTGAAGCTTGGAATGAGTGAGGAGGAAAGCTGTCCAATTGAGAGGGCAGTTGAAACCGTAATTGGTAAGTATTTATCAAATCAGTATGATTTGTCATATAGTACTCAGAACTATAAACGGCTTTACTATGTCGGTATGAATAGTAGGGCTGCAAAAAGGATTAGTGATGCTGGGGTCGAGGAAGATAGTTTTAGAAGATGGATTAATGGATTTTCTGATAATAGTAGGGAACATATTGCAATTTTTTTAACAGAAGGACTGGGACTTGACGAAGGCCTTGATTCCGACAGTGTTTCCTATTTTTGTACTAATTTGTTTTCTGAGATTATTAGTGATGTAACCAGTGGTAAAAACAAAGAAAATAAAAACAGCTCCTCAAAAAATGAGAAGCAGAAGTTTGATGTCCGCACTGGTGCACATCAATTTATTGAATATGAGGTTGATAAGAATGTAATCGACGTAGATGGAGATACATATTCAGTTTCACCCCATCTACAAGGTAATGTGTCTGAGAAAACAGAAAGTTTACCGTATAGTAAAGCTTTATTTGAGGCGTATTCAGAAAAATCACAAATAAAAATCGATGCTGATAATGTAGATGCAAGTAATTATGCAAAGCACTATAGGCGGCAGCAAAGATTTTTTAATGAAGCGGCTTGGTATGAACACTCTCTACGTGATAATGTGATTGATTTTGATAATCAATATGAGCTGTTGAAACAAGATGTCTATGATGGAATCGAACCTGTTTATAGTGATGAAGGTTTTAGAAATGACGGTATTAAACGCCTTAAAGAGGTTCATAAACAGGTTGTACTAATACAACTTGATCGCTCAAATTTAAAAAATATCGATAATATGTTAGGAAATAACACGAAGAAGGGATTGTGTCATATGCTAGTAAATGACAACAGGATAAAATCGTGGGTTAATGTGGATTACGATGAAATTATTTAATGGAAAATTTGAAATGGCTTTAAGAGTGATGCTTATTCTCGATGAGCTTGGTAAGGCAACAGAAAATGATATTTTAACTCTTGACTTAGTTGCAACGTATGGAAAATCCTTTGGATTATCAAAGAATAACCTGCATGGTGATAATCAATTTAACTTTTCAGAAATTGCTACTCGAAAACAAATGATTAGAGCAGGAATTGCATATTTAAGGTTATATGAGTTAGTTAAGCAAATACCTAATCTAAGTCATGGTTACGAATATGAACTCACTAAAGCGGGAAAAAAGATTATCGAAGAAGTGAACGATGACTATTCGTATGAATACCAAAGAATACTACAGAAAGCAAGTACTAACCGTGAAAGACTGTTTACAAGAGTAAGACAGCATTTGATGAAAAAATTGAGGTGAGTGAAGTGTCCTTCTATATAAAATCAGTACGTGTACAAGGCCATGAAATTGAGGACGCGGTTGTAAATTTTGAAAATGGATTCAACCTTATCGAAGGCCATTCAAATCATGGGAAGACTATGATTGTGCAGTTTATTGAGTATGCTTTTGGTGGAAGAAGCGGGAAAGACGCTTTAACTCTAAATGTTGATAGAACTAGATATAATACCGTGATAGTTACACTTCAAACTGAACAAGGAGAAATCAGTTTATATAGGAATCTAAAGAAAAATAAAAGTACCATCCGAGTAATAAGTAAAGATGATCGCTTACTTAGTGGGGAATACACAGCGGGCAGTACTAATGACAAGAAGATGAATATAGGGATTGCGATACTTCGTCTAATTAATATGTCCACCGATTTATTCTTACCACGAAACGAAAAGTGTGAACCAGGACATGTATCGTTTAATGTATTAAAGCCACTGTGGCTCTTAAATGAAAACGATATGCCAAAAGCAGAATCAGTCTTACTCCCTTCGAGCAACCCGGGGTTATTCCTAAGTTCACTATTATATTTGTTGAACGGTAAACAGATTAAAACTTATGATTGGTCAGCAATCGAGAAGAGAAGAGCTGTTCGTGATTATATAGTGGGGCAAATTAAAAGGGTTGAAAATAGGAAAAATCGAATTAATCGCAGTAATAAAAAAGAAAGCGAGCTTCAAACTGAGCTTTCTAAATTAACAAAACAATTAGCCGAAATATCAAGTACGGTCACAGAAAAGGTGAATCAAAGCAAAGAATACTTTAAGCAAATGAGTGAGATTAACGATAAGTTAACAACAAGTGATATAACTTTATCTCGTTATGATTCTTTAAAGCAACAATATGCTGCCGACATTAAACGTCTAAGTTTTATTGCTGATGGTGAAGCAGCTTTTGAAAATACTGAAGAACCTTTGCTATGTCCAGTATGTGGGCAAGCATTGGAAAATGAAGGGGAAGACGAAGATCACATCAAGGCTGCAAAGGTAGAGCTATCTAGAACAATTTCATTGATGACAGACTTAGATCAAGCAATTAAAAGTGTTACTGAAAACGAAAAGTCTTTAAAGGTACAATTTTCGGAGTTAGAAAATAATTACAAGGAAATCCATACTGAACTAAGTAAGAAACTTTATCCAAGGTTAAATGAAATTAGGAAAGCTGAAAGAATATACCGCGAACAAATTGAAAGCATTTCTCAAATTAAAATCTTAGATGATCTGTTAGGGGATTGGACCTCTAGAATTGACGAACTTAATTCTGAGGGGATCCCTGAGAGTGATATTAAGTTCAAACCTAAAAAAGAATTAGGGGATGAATTTTATGAGTCAATGGGGGAAATATTGAATGAATTTCTTAAAGTAGGAAACTATCCTAAGCATCATGTTGCAACATTTGGCACAACCTCTTTTGACATAATGATTAATGGAAAGAAAAAGTCTGTTAGTCATGGAAAAGGGTTTAGGTCATACCTGAATTCAATAACTTTTATGGCTTTGAACGAGCATATAGATAGGAATGCATTGTTTAAGCCAGGCTTTTTAATTATTGACACTCCATTAGAGGGATTATCCGAAAAAGATAGTGATCATCCAAACGATAGCATGAGATACGGGATCTTTAAGCTTTTTGAAGAATGTGGAGATAAATATCAAACTATTGTAGTTGAGAATCCTGATCACCTACCAAAAGGTTTTAATTCTAAAAAAGAAAATATTAACGTCATTAGCTATGAGGGTGACGAAGGTTTTTTAAAGGATATCTAGGAGGTTATGATGCAAATAAGCTATAACAAACTTTGGAAATTGCTTATTGATAGAAATATGAAGAAGAAAGATCTCCAAGAAGCTAGTGGAATTAGTGCAGCATCGATTGCTAAATTGGGCCGTAATGGTAATGTTACGGTAGAAGTTTTAGTGAAAATTTGCCAGGCCTTGAACTGCGATATAGGGGATATCTGCGAAGTAATAAATAGAGGAGAGTAATATGGCTAGAAAGAAAACCAAAACTAAAGAACTATCATTAGAAGACGTACTATGGAATTGTCGTGTTGCCTTACGTGGTATTGGCAGTACTGAAAAAAATCGTGATGCAGTAATCGGACTAGTGTTTTTAAAATTTGCTGGTGACAAGTTTGAAAAACGTCATGCTGAATTAAAAAAGGAATACCCAGATCTTCCAGATAAGGTCATGGAAAAACCATCATTTTACAATTCAGAGAATGTTTTTTATTTAAATGCACATGACCGTTGGGATTATGTTGTAGAGAACGCAAGTTCAAATAAAATAGCCATAATTATCGATGAGGCTATGGCCGATATTGAGAAAGAAAATCCGTCTCTAAAGGGTGCTTTACCACAAAATCTATACGTGTCATTGGGAGCGCAGAATAGAGACATCAAGGCATTGATTGATGAAGTTAATAAAATTAGTCAAGAAAGGTTTAATGAACAAGATTTGATAGGTCGAGTTTACGAATATTTCCTAAGAATTTATGCTGCAGCAGGTACAAAAGAAGATGGTGAATTTTATACACCTGCTAGTGTTGTTAAATTAATTGCTGAATTAATCGAGCCATACAAAGGTACTGTTTACGATCCGTGCTGTGGTTCTGGGGGTATGTTTGTCCAATCTATGAAGTTTGTCGAAAGCCATCATGGAAATAAAAAGCAAATTTCAGTATTGGGACAAGAAAAAAATCCTTCTACGTGGAGATTATGTAAGATGAATCTTGCTGTAAGGGGTATCTCTAATAATCTAGGAGAAAAGGCTGATTCAACATTCACTAACGATTTGCATAAGGATAAAAAAGTTGATTACATCATGGCCAATCCGCCGTTTAATCTGAAAAATTGGCGTGGAGAAGATGAGCTGATTGATGACCCTAGATTTAAAGGATATGGGGATGGTGTTATGCCACCAGTAGCTAATGCTAACTATGCCTGGATTACCCATATTATTTCCAAATTAGATGTTAATCACGGGATTGCGGGATTTCTTCTAGCAAATGGGGCCCTTAATTCTGATGGAGATGAGTATAAGATACGAAAATCTATTATTAATAAGGACTTAATTGAAGCAATAATTGTGTTACCGAGGGATATGTTCTATACCACTGATATTTCAGTAACTTTATGGATAATTAATATGAATAAAAAAGAGGGAGAACAAAATGGGCGAAAGTTACGTGATAGATCAAAGCAAGTTCTGTTTATGGATTTAAGGCAATGGAATGATAACATTGAGGTTACAAATATAGATAAAGGAAAGAAAAAGCGAAAAGTAGCTTTTACGCCTGAGCAAATTAATCATGCTAAGACTATATACTCAAACTGGCAATCAGGAAATAGATATAAGGATATTCCAGAATTGTGTAAGTCAGTAGATATTCAAACGATCAAAAATTGTGATTATAACTTAGCTCCAAGTAAATATATAGAATTCATAGATCATGATTTAGAAATCGATTACCCTGTTGAGATGGAGAAAATCCAACAGCATATGAAAAAAATAGTAAAGATTGAAAGGGATTCTGAGGGGAAATTAATAAATGCGTTTAAGGAGTTAGGATATGAAATTTAAACTAAAAAAGTTTATTGAGGAAAGTAGTGATAGAAACTCCGATGGGATTTATGATAAAAATTCTGTAAGAGGTATATCTATTGATAAGGTTTTTATAAAAACTAAAGCTAATTTATCTGGAGTTAATCTAAAAAATTATATATTAGTTCCCCCAAGCTTCTTCGCATATACTCCAGTAACTTCAAGGAATGGTAATAAGTTGTCTATTGCTTTTAATGATACGGATAAAACTCTGTTAGTGTCTGCTATTTCTACTGTTTTTTATGTAAAGGAGACTGAAAAATTACTTCCGAATTTTTTAAATCTAATGTTTAAGCGTAGGGAATTTGATCGTTATGCTAGGTTTAACTCATGGGGATCAGCACGAGAAACATTTGATTTCAATGAACTTTGTGATACCGAAGTAAATATTCCAGATATTAGTATCCAAAAAAGTCTTGCTAAAGTTTATTCTCAAATAAAAAAGAATATTGAAGTATACAAAATGGGTGATTCTGACATTTCAATTGTTATTGAATCCTCAATTGACAAACTAAAAAATTCTTCTATCAAAATTCCAGTTGGAGAATTAATGTCAAATGTTGATACACGCAACGTGAACAATTCTTATAACAATGTTTTAGGAATTAATATTAGAAAAGAATTTATACCCTCGCACTCAAAAAGTGCCAAGCTTTCAAATTACAAAGTAATAAAGAAAAATCAATTTGCATACAACTCAATGCAAACGGGTAGAGATAATTGCATACGAATAGCTTTATACAGGAAAGAAGAGGCAGCGATCGTATCACCAAGTTATTCAGTCCTAGAAGTGACTTCTAATAAAGTCCTACCAGAATATATTCAGATGTGGTTTTCTAGAAATGAAAGTGATCGTAGAGGTGCTTTTATGACTGATGGGAGTATTAGGTCAAACTTGGATTTACAAAGATTTTTTGAAACAGAAATACCTGTTCCGAGTTTAAAAAAGCAACAAGCTCTTGTAAATCTGTTCTTGGTTAAACAAGAACGAAATCAAATAGTGAAAGCATTAGAAAAGGAGTTCTTAGATATCTGCCCAATTTTATTTAAAGGTGCAAATATTTAATTGGTTCATGGAAGGTGATTTATAATGGATGTTCGCTTTAAAGAAAAGGACTTAGAAAGCTCAATTATAAATTTATTTGAGAATAGAGGATATTCATATCTTAGCGGGTCAGATATCAAGAGAAGTAATACTGATATTCTATTAATGAAAGATCTTAAAGATTTTTTGTGTCATGAATATAAAGAGATTAATTTAACTGATATTCAACTAGAGAAAATAATGAATAATATAAAACGCCCATGTGGGGCATCACTTTATGAAAAAAATAAAAACATTTATTCATTAGTAAATAATGGTTTTGATCTTATTAGGAACGAATCTAGTAAGTCTGCTATTCATATAAATTTTATTGACTTCGAACATCCAGAAAGCAATATTTTCAGGGTTGTTAATCAATATACGGTTCAGGGAAATCTAAAGCGTCGGCCAGATATCTTACTCTTCATCAATGGTATCCCAGTAGTAATATTGGAATTTAAAACTACGATTGAAGAAGAAAAGACTATTTACGATGCTTGGGAACAGATTACTGTTAGATACAATAGGGATATACCTAACTTGACTCAATATTGTTTGCTGTCAGTAATTTCAGATGGGGTTAATTCGAAGTTAGGTTCGATTTTTACGCCTTACGAATTTTATTATTCGTGGAATAAAGTTAATTCTACAGATAAAGATTTTGTTGGAATAAACTCTCTTTTAACCATGATGGATGGTGTGTTTACAAAAGAGCGTTTGATAAGTATACTTCGTGACTTTATCTATTATCCAGATAATGCAGAGAAAGAAACTGAGATAGTCCCGAGATATCCTCAATACTTTGCTGCTCAGAAAATGTTTGCAAATATTGAAAAACATCTTCAACCGTCAGGTGATGGAAAAGGCGGTACTTACTTTGGGGCTACTGGATGCGGTAAGACCTACACGATGCTTTTTCTATCTAGGTTGCTGATGCTAAGGCACCAAGAATTATTTAAAAATCCGACTATTATACTTATAACTGATAGGGATGATTTGGATAGTCAAACTTCACAAATTTTTGAGGCATCAAAGAATTATTTACATGAAAAGAATGTACGGAGCATTGAGAGTCGAGAAGATTTAGCTTTAACATTAAGAAATAGACCTAGTGGCGGGATTTATATAACTACTATTCAAAAATTCTGTGAAGAACTTGGGTTATTATCTAATCGTAGTAATATCGTTTGTATTTCGGACGAAGCACACAGGACCCAAGTAGGGGTAGGCCCAAAATTAAAGAAAACATCTAATGGAGTTTATACAACATATGGATATGCTAAATATCTTAGAGATAGTTTTCCCAATGCAACTTATTGTGGCTTCACTGGTACACCAATCCCCGAAACCATTAAAGTTTTCGGAGCCATAGTAGACAGCTATACTATGAAGGAATCAAGCGATGATGGTATTACGGAAAGAATCGCTTATGAACCTAGATTAGCTAAGGTTAATTTGTCAGATAAGGTTACTGAAAAAATTGAAAAATATTACTCTCAGTGTGCAGATGAAGGTGCTAATGAGTATCAGATTGAAGCAAGTAAGAAAGCAATGAGTAAACTAAAAGTTGCTCTAGGAGATCCTGACCGATTAGACAAAATTGCTGTGGATATTACGAATCATTATGGTTCACTTTGTTCAGAAAAGCCAAATGTTGTTCAAAAGGCGATGATTGTTTGCTCAGATAGGGCTATTGCTTTTGATCTCCTTAAGCGGATTTTGAAAATAAAGCCCGATTGGGGAATACCAAGGAAATCGCTTAGAGATATGGAACTCTCTGATAAAGACAAACGTGAATTAATAGATATACGTAGAATTAACTTGGTAGCAACTCAAGGGCAAAATGACCCTAAGGAACTTTTTGATGCTTGTGGTAATGATCAACACAGGAAAATACTTGAGAAGCAATTTAAGAATGTTAAGTCAAACTTTCAAATTGCAATCGTTGTAGATATGTGGGTTACTGGCTTTGATGTCCCGTCATTAGCTGTTATGTATATTGATAAGCCGCTACAAACACACACACTTATTCAAACTATATCCCGGGTAAATAGAGTTTTTAAAGGTAAGGATAAAGGCTTAATTGTTGATTATATTGGAATTCAACGAAATATGATGGAAGCCCTGAAAATGTACGGTAATCCAACTGAACAAAGTCCGATTGATGAGATTAGTAAATCAATTGAGATTTTTAGAAATTATCTTTCCTTACTAGACGATTTAATGTCAAATTTTGACATGTCAGATTATTATAGTGATAAGCCACTCAAAAGACTCATGTGTTTAAACAGGGCAGTAGAATTTGTTCAAATGACTAAGAAATTTGAAGCTAGGTATATGGGATTAACCCATCGATTGAAGAGTGCATATAATATTTGCTTTGCATCAGATGAGTTGACTGATAAAGAAGTATCTAAGGCCCAATTCTATATGGGTGTTAGATCAATTCTTTTTAAGCAAACAAAGAACAGTGCTCCTGACTCAGAAACAATGAATAGACATGTTGAAAAGATGGTTCAAGAAGCAATAAGTTGTTCCGGAGTTGAAGATATTCTGAGTACATCAGAGCAGGTGGATGTGTTTAGTGACGAATTTCTGAGTAAACTTGATAATATACCACTTCCAAATACTAAATTCAATGCACTATTAAAGTTACTTAAGCAAGCTTTGGATGAATATCGAAAGAAAAATAAAGCTGGTGCAAGTAAATTTGATAAGCGGCTTAGAAAAGTTGTCGATGAGTACAATAATAGAGATTTTACATGGTTTAAGGATACTGTGAACGACTTTATGGATCGGCTTACAGATGAATTGGTGGATATTTTTAAAGACTTAAAAGAGGACGAAGACTCTTATAGATCTAAGGGAATAACTTTTGAAGAAAAAATATTCTATGATATCTTAGTAAAGATTCGAGATGATCATGGCTTTGAATATTCAGAAGATAAATGTATTCACCTCGCAAAGGAAATCAAAAAGTTAGTTGTTAAGAATTCTAAATTTACAGATTGGAGTAATCGAGAAGATATTCGAGCAACTCTTAATATGAATATGACAGTTTTACTATATAAGAATAGGTTTCCTCCTGAATGGGATGAAGAAGTTTTCCAAAAAGTCTTGGACCAAGCTAAGAATTTCAAATCATATGAGTAATGGAGAAGTAGATAAAGGGACTGTGACATAAGTCCCTTTTGAAGATAATCATAGAAATCTTTAAAACTAGCTTGAATCATTTCTGTCAGTTCTTTGGAAACGATAAATCTAGCAATTGTTCGATAAGTGGGGCGTTGTTCTTGGGTTAACCACATTGCGACAATATTCTCTCGAGCAAACCTTTCAATTTTCCGGCAGGAAACAATGCCGTAACTATAGGCCAGTAGGACTAATTTCAAAAGCATTCTCGGATCATATTCAAGTGGTCGTCCCATAATATTAGGCTTAGAAATTGCCAAGCTTTCGACCAATTGATGGATGTAATAAGCTGGATGATTTTTTCAGGTTGATAGTCAGTTACCATAGCCAAACTAAGTTGATTAATGGTATAATTGTCCTGCATTATTATGTATATCCTTTCGAGGGTATTGAAGGCATCGAGGGTCAGTCGATGTCTTTTTCTTTTGTCAATATATCTATATTTTAAAGGAAAACGGAACTGAATGAAATCTGAAGATTTCATCCAACTCCGTTTATTATTAGGGACTTATGTCACAGCCCCTTTGTTTTACTTTCAATAGAATCATGCAATAACATCACTGGGCCAACTGAGAATGACTTCCTGGCACAGGTTGATAAATATGGAAACTTTGGACGAGATAACATTGCCTATACCGTGGAAAGCTGCCTGAAGCGGGATTTATTACTGGAAAAGTTATTTGGACAAATAATAAGCCCTCATGGATTATGTCTGGTAATTTAACTTATGAAGGTCACAAATTTCTGGACAATGTAAGAGACGATGGTGTTTGGAAAGAGACAAAAAAGTTGCGATAGTTGGTAATGCTTCTCTTAGCCTACCCTCAGCAGCTGCAGTAACTATATTTCAATGAAATTAGGATTGCAATAGTCTCGTCTACCAAATATTGACGTTGATTTATAAAACTCTGAACCCCTTGTTTATAAGGAAGTCGGAATATTCGATTTACTTAGGCACTCTTGGTATGCTGAAAGCGTAACGGTGTTGGAGCGAGCATGGCGAAATGCAAATTGCTGAGAGTGTAAACTATGGTTTAATGAATTAGAATGCGAGGAAGCTATTTTTGTTAAACAAATTAATGTTGTCGGAGCAGCAATCTTAAATGATGATAATCAAATCTTAGCTAGTAAAGAGATGATAATCGTATTCTTGGAACTTTATGGGAATTACCAGTTGGGAACATGTAATTATATTGATTCTAGTGCTCGTCAAGAAACCCCAAATGGGAAGCTAATTGTTTCAATGAACCTCCGTTTGGATAATTGAGTTAGCTATCATTTTTACCATTTGTTGACTGATTAGTTTTTCAATTTTTGCAGTGGATATTGTTATTACTCTATTCTAGACTAGCTTGTTAAGTGTTCAATGTCTTATTTCGCTAGTCGTGTGTGAGATTGTTCATTTTGGAATCGTATTGATCAGGGTAGGAAAAGTTGGAATAGGGATTGCTAGTTAGTGCGAAAATATGCTGATTTAGTGTTGAAGATTAAATTGATAAGTTTGATATCACATTTTTAAATATTCTACCCGGAAAATAGAAAATTTGTAGGAAGGTTATGCACTCGATGTATAGTAATAAATGAGGTAAAATTCATGAAATTTATTCAATATAATTTATCAGGGAAAATTGTTGAGCAATATTCTTGTGATTTTGATCAGCTAAAAGCTAATCCTATCGGCGAAAAAGTAAGGATAACAACAGACGACGGTAAAATATATATCGGATTTTGGGATACTTTTCTTGGACAAGGCACAGTTCAAACTGCTGAAATCAGTAAGTACGATTTGGATGAAAGAACTTCTAATTTAAGAAGCTCCAATAGTATAGTAACCTTTGTCCCAACAAACAGAATTACTAAACTCGAAACAATCTTACATAGCAATCCACGATGGGGAACACGACCGTCTAACAAGTTTGAGTTTTCTAAACCAGTGAAAATAGACCCTAAACAAGACATTTTTAAGAATTGGCCTACAAAAACGACATCCAGCCTAAATAACTAAATATTGTGCATTTCATGATATAAAAAACTAGGTTATTGGGAAGGATTATTATGACTAAGACATTAACTGGTAAGATGTCACAAAAAAGCTGAGTGGTAGTTCCAGCAACTGTTCGCAAAAAAATAAGCTTGCAAAAATAAATGGAAGTGGCGTTTGAGGCTAAGGATGCGTTTGACTGGGTCGATTTAGTCAAAGAGCTTCCGGTAGAAGACGTTAAATTGGTAAGTTAATGGGAATTGTAGGTAGCGATTAAAGCTAATAATTTCTCAGAGTATTTAAAAAGTCACCGCCTTGGACTCTATGTGGCTATAATGCCCTCTGAGTATACAGATGAAATAGAAAATTCATCTTATAC
>BLMQ01000197.1:0-1855 GCA_011958095.1 Lactobacillaceae bacterium
TTGAACTACTCCCACTTAGCTAAACCTACGGTTTAATGCTTGAAGTGGGAGATTCTGGAAACATCGCATACTTACCCTACCGATTCTGAACGAACCTTCAAGCAGAGGTTACGACTATCAACCAAGGCTTGTCCCGAGCCTAACTTTATCTATCGGATAGCTAATCCTTTTTGCAAGATAACTTGTGCAGCGTTAATATCACGATCTAAATGTTTACCACAGTTTGGACAATCCCACTCACGTACCGCTAACCATTCCAATTTATTCAATCCTAACCGATGATTATTCTTCCCACAATTAGCACAAATTTGGCTAGTATATGACGGATTGACCTGAATAAGCTTTTTACCGTACCAGTCACACTTATATTGCAATATATCTACTAATTTTGACCAGCTAGCGTTAGCGATTGCTCTAGCTAAATGGTGATTCTTCATCATTCCCTTAGTATTAAGTTTTTCCAACACAATGATGTCGTACTTTTTGACCAATTTAGTAGTGAATTTTTGTAGCTGATCCAACCGTTGATTGGCAATCTTTTGCCGATACTTTGCCACCATAATACGAGCTTTCTGATAATTCTTAAAATCGTCTAATTGCCGTGGAACTAACACTTTATTATGATGATCCCAGGCGATTTCCTGCTGGGCCTTTAAGAACCGACGACTACGCAATTTCTCCCAACGATACAACTTTTTACGGTATTTGTCTTCAAAATGATTGATCGGTTCCTTGCATCCATCTGAAAGATTAAGTAATGACTTAAGTCCTAAATCGCCACCAATATATTTACTTGTTTTAGGAAGAGTTTGGTTTTCGCTTTCCACTAAAACAGTAATGTAATATTGACCAGCAACGTTCAGACGAACAGTGACATTCTTAATTTTACCCATTGGCAATCGACCAGCTCTACAATAGACGATACCGAGTTTTGGTAACTTTATATGATGGCAATCTAAAACTTTAATATTGCCATTAACGTACTTTGAATTGTAGCCCTGAGAATATTTTCTGGATTTAAATCGAGGGAACTTATTTTGACCTTTAAAAAAGCGTTGAAATGCATCGGCTAAATTGCGATTAGCACTTTGCAAAGCAGTTGATTCTGCTTGTTTCAACCAAGGATACTCAACCTTAAGTTGTTTCAACAGATTATTCATCCCAAAGGCATTCACAAATTTAGCTTCCGGATTGTTCTTGCGTCGTTCAATTTGCATATTAAGCATTTGATTCCATACAAAACGAACACAACCGAAGGTTTGCCAGAGCTGATTTCGTTGTGCTGAATTTGGATAGATGCGCATTTTAACGGCTTTTAGAACCATTATTTTCTCCCTTGACTTTCAATATATCGTTTTACAACTTCTAAAGGCGCTCCACCAGTGCTAATTAAGCAATAGCTTTGTGTCCAAAAGGCTGATTTCCAAAGATACTGCTTGATTTCTGGAAATTGTTTTTTGACCATTCTGGAGCTAGACGATTTGTAAGCATTTAAAAATTTAGCCATTTCCGTATGAGGCGTTGCTCTAAACAAAACATGTACGTGGTCCTGATCATGATTCCATTCTTGCAAATTAATACCGTATGCTTGTCCCACAACCACAAAACGATGTTTAAGATATTCAGATATTTCATCGTTAATTACTTTTCGACGATACTTAACCACCATTACCAAATGGTAATTAAGTAAGTATACTGAATGCTGATTTCTATCTAATTCTATTGTTATCACCACATTTTATAGATATATACTAAATATATCATAGAACAAAAGAAAAAGCACTAACGTGCTTTAAGAGAGCGATTCATCCCCTACTTATAGAAGTGGGGGTATTCTCGCAAATTTATGGATAAA
>BLMQ01000198.1:0-1040 GCA_011958095.1 Lactobacillaceae bacterium
AGTCAATATCGTCAACAGCAACGTCAGACTGAACAACAACCAATTCCAGATTCTACTAATACAACGTCTTGATTATTGATTTTACCGAAAAGGTAGGATTTACCCCCGATTTTCTTTTCTTGTTTATCGGATAACTTTGCAGTTAATTCTTTAATTTCTTCAGGCATTGCACAAATAATTCCAAATCGCATATTTTTCTCCTTTTTCTATCCAACATAAAATAGTATTAAGTAAACAATAATAATTGCTACAATCAAAGCAATGATTGCAATATTTAAGCGACGTTTCAAGCGCGCCGTTTTTTCTGCCACTGTTTCGTCATGACGCTGACTAGCAACTGCTTCGCGACTATAAGGTTGATTAGTTGCATTTTCTGTTGCTTCATTAATAGGTTGTTGTTCAGTCTGACGTTGCTGTTGACGATATTGACTACGTGACATACGTGATTGTTGCTCATCTTGTTGTTTATTATCCACGGTTGTTCATTCCTTGCCAGTAATAGATTGCCATGATTGTCTTGGCATCTTCAATTTCGCCTTGATCAATCATTTCAAGCGCTTGTGGTAAAGTTACTTCTTTTAACATCAATTGTTCATCTTGATCTTGCGGCAGCTCGTTGCTAACCCGTTTTAATCCCGTGGCCAAATAAAGAGTCATGTATTCATCCATACAACCAACAGAAGTATAAAATGAAGAAATCTTTTTTAAACTTGTTGCTTCATACCTTGTTTCTTCATTTAATTCACGTTTAGCCGCATGAAGAGCATTATCAGCATCCCGTTGGTCGAGCTTCCCCGCAGGAATTTCAAGGGTTGTTTTCGCAATTGGTGCGCGCCACTGTTTTTCAAGAATCATTTTATTATCAGACGTCAAAGCCAAAATCGCAATTGCTGGTGCGTGGTGGACGATTTCTCGTTGCGTTTTATTACCATGTGGGGTGATAACTTGCTGTACTTCAACATCGATTAAATGGCCGTGAAAAACTGTTTTACTACTTATTGGTCGCTCTTCATGATGATACGATTTTAGTAACCATTATG
>BLMQ01000199.1:0-4177 GCA_011958095.1 Lactobacillaceae bacterium
ATGTCACGAATGAACAACTTTCACCTTTTTTCTAATTTAAATTGACATTTCAGGTTTAAAAAGTGATGCTAAGAATTTTTCCTAGTATCACTTCTATTTTCTGTTTAACTTATTTTTTAACCGCCTCGGGAATCATCCCATTTCACTACATAACTCTCTTCCCTGCCATCCAAGTTTCATTCACGTGGATATTTTTAAGTTCACTATGAGCAACTGTAAAGATATCATCATTTAAAATAACAAAGTCCGCGGCCTTTCCTACTTCAAGCGTACCATTGTCATCAAAGCCACCAATTTTTGCACCATCCCGAGTATAACCAAGAATAGCTTGTGGAACCGTAATTGCTTCTTCTGCGTTAACAACATCACCATTAGCGACCTTTCTTGTTACAGCCGCATAAATACTATAAAACGGGCTATCAGGTTCTGCCCATGGCGTACATGGGGCATCCGAACTCAAGCCCAACATTGCTTGAGAATTCAACATTGTTTTAACGCGGTAAGCTAATTTAAACTGGGCTGGTGAAAGATAATGACGATAGGATTCATCTTCCGCAAAGAAAAAGATTGGTTGTGTGACTAACGCATAGTTCATTTTACTATTAGCAATCTCTGCAAACATTTGATCAGTCATTAAGGAGGCATGCTCAATTCTTACTGATGGCGTCGTTGTTAGCCATGGCGCCATCTCTTTTGTTACATCAATCACTGTTTGAATTGCTTTATCGCCCATCGCATGCACAGCTAGTTGAAGCTTATTATCACGCGCCATCTTTACTGCTCGCTTAAGTTTTTCCACTGAAGTCAAACTAACTCCCATTTTTCCCGATGGATAAGGATCAGTATTATATGCCGTTTCACCAGAAATACTACCATCCATAAATACCTTAATCCCAGCAACGCGAAGTTTTTCATCCCCGCTTGGTTGTAGTCCAACCTGTGGATCAATTTCATCAAAGACATAGTAGATCGAGGCTTTCGGACCAAAGCCTTGCTTAACTGCATCTTGGTATAGTTTTAAAGAAGTATAGGGCTTCATCCGGCCCATCATTTCACCAATTGCCACAATTCCTTCTTTAAGATAATGTTCGGAACTATTAACCATATTAGCTACGTCATTTTCATAACTTTGTGCTGATTTAGCGCGAATAAGAAGTTGCGAGGCGGCTACTTCCCGCATAAAACCAGTTGGTCGTCCATCAGCAAATCGTTCAATTTTCCCACCGACTGGGTCAGGCGTGTTTTCATCAATTCCTGCAAGCTCTAAGGCTTTAGAATTGCCGACAGAAGAGTGACAGTCAGAGCGATAAATAAAGATTGGTTGCGTTGTTGACACAGCGTCTAGATCATCACGGTTAGGACTCCGATGTTCTGCTAATTTTGTCTCATCAAAACCCCAACCTTCAATCCATACATCTTCGCCTTGACCATATGCGGGAGAATTGCGAAGTGCTTCTTGCATTTCCTTGATACTATTAACATTTGGCGGAGTACAAGCAACACCATGGAGGGCATCAGCGATATATTTAGGATGGGTATGACAGTCAATTAATCCTGGCAAAACTGTTTGTCCTTGCAGATCAATCACTTCGCCTTCATTAGGTAAATTATCACCAATTCGTTTAACCGTTCCATCTTCAACTACCATGCTATTAACAAAATGATCCTCAGTATCACCAACAAAGATTTTACCGTTAATAAATGTCTGGGTCATAAACCTAACTCCTTCATATTTATAGTTATTATCCTACTGCTATCTTCGCCAAAATGAAACCGTTTTAAAATAACCTAAGTTCAAAAAAATGGTAGGTCTGTTTGAATGCTGATTACATTCAAACAGACCTACCATTTTTATTTAATTTTACATTTTTCCACCGTAAACAGGGTAGATATCAAAATCGCCGTAGTCTAATGGCTTTACTCGCCGCAATAGGTCCATATCAGCTTCAGAAATTTCAAAATCAATTTCAGTGTTTTCCTTCATGTGTTCTGGATTAGTAGTCTTTGGTAAGACGATCATTCCTATTTGCCAATCATACCGAATGCACAATTGTGGGACTGAAACGTTGTACTTTTTAGCCATCTTTTCAATTACGGGGTTGTCTAAAGCAGCGCCGTGAGCAACTGGTGAATATGCTTCAACCGCAATGTCATGTTCATGAGTAAATGATAAAAGATTGAATGGAGTATGACCAATATGAGCTAAAACTTGATCAACAGCGGGAACGGTATCGCTATTCTTAATAATATTTTCAAGATCGGCTTTTTTGAAATTAGAAACGCCAATTGTTCGAATCTTACCTTCGTTAACGGCATCTTCCATGGCCCGCCAAGCAGCGAGATTTCCTTCAAGGTAACGATTATCAGATTGATTTACTTCTTTCCATGGTTGAGGACTATGAATAAGCATCATGTCGATATAATCAAGCCCCATCTTTTCAAGAGTCTCGTCAATCGACTTTTTAGTTACATCATAATCTTTGTGTTCAGCAGCGATCTTTGAAGTAACAAAGATTTTATCCCGATCAATACCGGCTGTTCGTACACCTTCACCGACTCCCCGCTCATTATCATAAGCCTGAGCTGTATCGATGTGCCGATATCCCATCTTAATTGCATTGCGGACTACTTCAGCTACTTGGTCATCATCAATCATCCAGGTCCCCAAGGCAAACTTAGGAATCTTTACACCACTGTTAAGCGTAATTGTCTCATCTAAAATCATTGTTCTCCGTCCTTTCGCATTTCAAGTTATTCCTACAAAACCATTGTCGTCATTTTTCCCATAAATGTAAAATGGTAAGCCTTGATTTGAACAATAAAAAAGAGGTTAGAGCTTAAAATTGCTCAACCTCGTAAAATTTACTACTCATTAAAATGCCTACCCATCATATAAAGAGAGCGCATTTGACCATTTATTTCAGAAATTTGTGGTAACTTACCCCATTCTTTGTACCCACAGGAGGTAAAAAGATGATAGCTTGCTTGATTTTCAATATAAACATATGCAATTACGGTTCTTATATCTAAATGATCTTCAATTTGTTTTTGCGCATATGTTAATAAATCATGGCCAAGATGTTGCCGTCGATAATCTTCATGAATATAAATAGCTATCTGTGCCGAATGATCATAGGCGGGATGCGGATAAAAATACTCAAGAGCACACCAGGCGATTACTTGGTCATCCAGTGTTGCAACCCAAATTGGATGAGTACTGTCAAACTGCATAAACCATTCACGTCGATCAGCAACTTCGATCGGTGTACTCTCATCGTTGACTTGCAGCGGAATGGCTTGATTAAATATATCGACAATCGCTGGTAAATCATTTATTGTTGCTAACCTAATTTGATAATCCATCTCAAAGCTTCCTTACAGTATTTTTACCCACTAATTATTACTTATCATAGAAGTGCTGCCATTCTTTATTAACGTTTTCGCGAGTCGTCTTTGTCCCAGTCCATGATGGAACTTTTACAACCCCATCAATCTTACTCTTAGGTACAAATCCCCAGTAACGGCCATCGTTTGAAACGCTCCGGTGATCCCCAAGAACAAAGTATTCACCTTTCGGAACTTTTGTGGCACCATTATTCTTTAACCAACTGTTCTGAACTGAGATACTACGCAGTGTCCAGTTTCCAGTTCCGGTTGTTCGTTGACTCTTGCTAATGTAGTCTTGATTAATCTTTTTGCCGTTAACATAAATGTTTCCATTCTTAGAGCTAACAGTATCACCAGGAAGTCCAATTACTCGCTTAACATAATCAGTCTTGACCGATACTTGCGGATCAACACCATTAGCATCAAATACAACGACATTTCCATGATGGATCTTGGCAGTTTTCAAACAAAATACTCGTTCATTATTTTGTAAGTTTGGTTGCATGGATGGTCCATCAACCCGAACAATTTGGAAGAAAAACTGCTTAATTACTAATGCGATTATTAACCCGATTAGAATGGGAATAATCCAACTCATTGCTTCACGAAATGCTTTCATTATAATTCCTCAATTTCTTTATCTAACTGTTATTAATCATACAACTAGTAATAAAACCTGAAAAGTTATTTATAATAAATAATATATTATTTTCACATTTAATAACATCAAAAAGATATTAAGGGTCAAAAGGGAGCGAGACAGAAGGCACTTGTGACTTCGTTTTCGAGC
>BLMQ01000200.1:0-1720 GCA_011958095.1 Lactobacillaceae bacterium
ATAATGCGCAACATTGACCAGCTTAATTACCTCCATCGCCCAATTATGGTTGCGATCTCCCGAAAAGGTTTTGGTCAAAAATTATTTAATCTAGCAAAAGAAGACCGTCTCGACGTAACATTGATTGCTGAGACAGCAATGTATTTGCGAGGCGGTCGTGTTTTACGAGTTCATGATGTTGAGGAGACTAGTCAGTTAGTGAAAATGATCGATACCATTGAAAATAGTTACTGGTTTAGATCCACCAACAGCCAATCCCCAAGGCAATAATAAGGGCAATAAAAAGTAAGGCTGTTAGATAGGGATTGCCAAATGTTTCCCGTTTAAGGCGGAAAGCAGTTTCCATTAAGATATAGATTAGAATTAAAAAGATGATCCATACTAGGTTGCTCAGAAGCTGAGTTTTAAAATGAAGAAAGGTATGGACAATCGAAGCGGTCAATAAAAGGAAAAAGAATAAACGGCTTAGTTCAAGCCAGTTAGTCACTTTCCGTTCAATTTTTGCATGCAGACCAGTGGTAGTGGTGAGAATCAAAATAATGATTAAGACCGCCACTATTATTTTTAACATATGGGTAAACTCCTTTCGGCTTTGATTTTAGCATTAATGAGAGAAACTGACTATATGCTTTTGACTTGAAAATATAATAAAAAAAGTGTATGGTACGTATATTGCTTGCGTAAAAATAAATAATATTTGAGGTGAAATCAAGTGGCAGATTTTGAAATTGGCGATATTGTAAAAGGAAAGAAATTCGGTCCCCTCGAACATGAATTTTCTGGTGTTGTTGAAAAGGTTTATACTAATTCAATTATGGTATCTATCCAAGATTTTGATCCGTCTGATAAAAGCGGGGTTAACGAATTAAATGGCCGCGCTGTTATTCGCCAAAAAGAAGCTAAGATGGTAAAGGCTGTTCCTCGTGAAGAAAAAAAGGATGACGAAGAAACAGCAGAAGATGCTAAATCTTCAAAAAAATCTTAAAAAAAGATGACAAATAATTAGAAGAGGTATATACTAACTAAGTGTTGAACTTAGTTAGTTAATGCGGGTATAGTTTAGTGGTAAAACTCAACCTTCCCAAGGTTGCGTCGCGAGTTCGATTCTCGTTACCCGCTCTTATAAAAAAGCTGAGGCTAGGAGAAACTTTTCTCCTAGCCTCAGCTTTTTTTAGATCTCAATCTTCGCTAAAACTTGATGCATTGCTTCAGCAGACTGTTGCATCTTTTTAACTTCATTTGATGTTAACGGATATTCAACGACCTGGCCGATTCCTTGACTATTAATGATGGCAGGCGTTCCTAAGTACAGATCATTAATTCCATACTGTCCATCAAGCGGAGCCGAAATCGGTAGGACAAGGTTCCGGTTTTCGATGATTGCCCGTGTAATATACGAGAGGCATTTAGCAATCCCGTAGAAAGTAGCCCCTTTATTGGCAATTATTTGACTGCCAGCTTCGTGAACTGCTTTTTCAATTTCACTTTTATCGGTATTTGAAAGGTCAGTAATTGTGTTGAGGGCTTTCCCGCCGATTGTGATTTCATTAAAGGCCGCAAAAGAAGTATCACCATGTTCGCCAAGCATTAGGGCATCGATGACATTGACAGATAGGTGTAATTTCTTACTTAAGAGAACTCGAAGCCGCATTGAATCAAGAGCAGTTCCGGTCCCGATAACCCGTTCTTTAGGAAAACCGCTGATTCGCTGCGCAATTGT